>JBOHSA010000223.1:0-8014 GCA_050732995.1 Gemmatimonadales bacterium
TGCGCCCCCCCCCCCCCTCCCCCCCCCGCCCCCCTGAATCCGCGTGGAGTCGGCCCTTATGAGCACCCAGCACTGCCGCGCCCTCGCCGCCGTCCTGTTCCTCGTCCTCCCCGCCGGTCTCGCGGCGCAGACGGGTTACGACCCCGCGCTGTTCCAGGGCCTGCGGTACCGCTTGGTGGGCCCGTCGCGCGGCGGCCGAGTGACCGCGGTGGCGGGTGCGCCCCAACAACCCGGGACGTTCTACCTCGGGGCGACGGGCGGGGGCGTGTGGAAGACGACCGATTACGGGCAGAGCTGGGCGAACGTGTCGGACGGGTTCTTCCAGACCGCCTCGATCGGCGCGATCCGCGTCGCCGACGCCGACCCGAACGTGCTCTACGTGGGCACGGGCTCGGACGGGATCCGGAGCAACGTGATCGCGGGCCGGGGGGTCTACAAGTCCGCCGACGCGGGCAAGACCTGGACGTTCCTCGGCCTGCGTGACGTGGGGCAGATCGGCGCCGTGCTGATTCACCCCACGAACCCTGACATCGCCTACGTGGCGGCCATGGGCCACGCCTTCGGGCCGAGCCGGGCGCGTGGGGTGTATCGCACGCGGGACGGCGGCAAGACCTGGGAGCAGGTGTTGTTCGTCTCGGATTCCACGGGCGCCGTGGATCTCGAGTTCGCCCCCGACGAGCCGCGCGAGATCTATGCGGCGCTGTGGCGCGGCGAGCGGAAACCGTGGACCATCATCTCGGGCGCGCGCGAGGGCGGGCTCTACAGGTCCGCCGACGGCGGCGACACGTGGACCAAGCTCACGGGCGGCCTGCCGTCGGGATTGATCGGGAAGAGCGACCTCGCCGTCTCCGCCGCCGACCCCAACCGCGTGTACGCCCTCATCGAAGCGCCCGAGCCCGAGGACGGGCTGTACCGGTCCGACGACCGGGGTCGCTCCTGGCGCCAGGTGTCGAGCTACAACCCGCTGCTCAACCGCCCCTTCTACTACACCAACGTGGACGCCGAGCCGACGAACGCGGACGTCGTCTACGTCAACGACGAAGGGTTCTTCCGGTCGGCGGACGGCGGCAAGACCTGGGAGCGCCGGTCCACCCCGCACGGGGACAACCACGACATGTGGATCGACCGGCGCGACCCCAACGTGTTCATCCAGTCGAACGACGGCGGCGCGAACGTCACGCGCGATGGCGGCCGGACCTGGTCCACCCAGCACAACCAGCCCACGGCCGAGCTGTATCAGGTGGCGGTGGACGACCAGTTCCCCTACTGGGTGTACGCGGGCCAGCAGGACAACAGCACGATCATGGTGCCGAGCCTGCCGCCGTTTCCGCATCCCGCGGGACCTACGGGCTACTGGCGGGAGATCGGCGGCTGCGAGACGGGGCCGGCGGTGCCGAAGCCCGGCGATCCCACCATCGTCTACGCCAACTGCAAGGGCCGGTTCGGCCGCTACAGCCACGCCACCGGTCAGGAACAGCAGTTCTACGTCGGCGCGGTGAACCTGTACGGCCACAACCCGAAGGACCTGCCCTACCGGTTCCAGCGCGTGTCGCCCATCGAGGTCTCGCCGCACGACCCCGACGTCGTCTACCACGGGTCGCAGTTCCTCCATCGGACCACGGATGGCGGCGCGACATGGGAGACGATCTCCCCCGACCTCACGGCCTTCGAGCCCGACAAGCAGGTCGTGCCGGGAACGCCGATCACGCGTGACATCACGGGCGAGGAATACTACTCGACGCTCTACGCCGTGGAGGAGTCGCCGCTCGAGCGGGGGCTCATCTGGACCGGCGCGAACGACGGCCCGGTGCACGTGACGCGCGACGGCGGCAAGACCTGGACCCGGGTCACGCCCCCCCCGCGCGACCTGCCGCCCGGCGGCCGGGTGCAGAGCATCGAGCCCTCGCCCCATCGCGCCGGGAAGGCGTACGTCGCGGTTTACCGCTATCTCCTGAGCGACTGGAAGCCGTACATCTTCCGGACGACGGACTACGGCCGACGCTGGACGCTTCTGACGACCGGCACGAACGGCATCCCCGCCGACTACCCGACGCGCGTCGTGCGGGAAGACCCGAGCCGCGAGGGCCTGCTGTACGCCGGGACGGAGTTCGGGCTGTTCGTGTCGTTCGACGACGGGGCCCGCTGGCAGGCGTTCCAGCAGAACCTCCCCGTGACGCCGGTGACCGACATCAAGGTGCACCGGAAGGACCTCGTGCTGTCCACCATGGGGCGCTCGTTCTGGATCTTGGACGACGTGACGCCGCTCCACGAGCTGGCGTCGGCGGTCGCGGCGGCACCCGCCTACCTGTTCCCGCCGCGGGACGCTTATCGGCTGCGCTACGATGCCGGCCGGGAGCGGGGGACCGACCCCGAGTATCCCCCGCCCGGGGCGGTGATCCACTACTTCCTCGGCGCGGAGCCCGCCGGCGACATCCGGCTCGAGATCCTGGACGTCGCGGGCGCCGTGATTCGCGTGTTCTCCAGCGCGGCCGCCCGCGATACGACGCCCGCCGCTGCCGGGACGCCGCGGCTCGCCAAGGGGCGCGGCCTGCACCGCTTCAGGTGGTTCCTGCGGCATCCGGGCCCGTGGCACGCCGACAGTCTACGCACCGGGCTGGGCGGCCCGGTCGTCGCGCCGGGGGAGTATCAGGTCCGGCTCACGGTAGGCGACTCGAGGGTGACGCGGCGCTTCCGCGTGCTCCCCGACCCCAGAGTCGAACGGGACGGGGTGACGCCGTCGGATTTCGCCGCGCAGGTGGCGCTGAGCCTCCAGATCCGGGACGCCCTGAGCGACGCGCGCCGGACGGTGGCGCGGATCCGGGCCGTGAAGGACGAGGCGGTCAAGCGAAGGCTCGCCGGGGCCGAAGCGGCGCTCGTCACGGCCACTGGACAGAGCTACCCGCAGCCGATGCTCGTCGCCCAGCTCGAATACCTGTACGCGATGCTCGACGTCGCCGACCAGAAACCCGGGCGGGACGCCGCGCGACGGTTCGAGGAGCTGCGGGGCCGCCTGGGCGAGCGGCTGGCCGAGGTGCGGCGCATCCTGGGGGAGGACCGGGCGGGGGGAACGGACGCCCCCTAGCCGGGCCGGCTATTCCCGCGGGAGCGACGCGCGCAGCAGGCGCACAGCGTTTTCGCCCATGATGAGCGCGATCTCCCGCGGAGTGAAGCCGGCCGCGAGCAGCGCGTCGGTGACCAGCACTAGACCGGAGGCGTCGAAGTAGGTGCGGGTCGCGCCGTCGAAATCCGAGCCCAGGGCGACGTGCTCCACGCCCGCGAGGTCGGCCGCGTAGCGGATCGCCCGCGCGATCCCCGCGGGTGAGATGTCGCACACGGCCGCGTTCCAGAACCCGATCCCGATGACCCCGCCCCGGGCCGCGATGCGCCGGACATGCTGGTCGCTCAGATTCCGCGGCCCGGGACAGGTGCCCTGGACGCCGGTGTGGGATACGACGACCGGCCGGGTGGCGACCTCCAGCACGTCGTCGATCGTCCGCGGCGCGGCGTGCGCCAAGTCCACCAGCACCCCGAGCTGCTCCATGCGGCGGATCGCGGCGCGGCCCAGCGGCGTGAGTCCTCCCTTCCCGACCCCGTGGGCCGAGCCCGCCACCTCGTTGTCGAAGAAGTGCACCAGGCCCATCATGCGGAAGCCGGCCGCATACAGGGTGTCCAGGTTTTCGAGCTTCCCGTCGAGCGCGTGCAACCCCTCGATCGCGAGCAGTCCGGCCGTCAGGCCCGGTTCAGCGCGCCGGCGCGCCAGATAGCGGTCGAGCTCGGCCGCCGACCGGATGACGACGAGTCGTCCGGCGGACCGCGCCGCCGCTTGGTGCAGCCGGTGCGACTGGTACAGGGCCCGAGCGGTGAGGCTGGTCCAGGTGGCGGAAGGCCAACGCTCGGCCACGACGAGCGGCGTGACCATGTCAGAAGTCCCGGCGTTGCGCTCGTAGTTGAGGCCGCGCGGCGCCTTGGTCACGGCGCTGAACACCTGCAGCGCGACGTTACCCTCGATCAGCCGGGGAACGTCGGTGTGCCCGCGCCGCCCGCGCCACAGGGGATCGCGGGGCCACAACAGCAGGTCCGCGTGGAGGTCGGCGATGGTGAGGCTCGCGTGCAGCCGCTGCGCCCGCTCGGAGGCCCGATAGGGGGGCGAGGTCACGACCGAGTTGGCGCGGGCGTCCACGATGCCCGGCACGAATCCGAAGAAGCCCGCCAGCCCGAGCGCGACGACCGCCCCGGCCCCCAGGCCGACGGCCCGCTGCCACCGCTTCATCGCTGGCGCGTCAGTACCGCCAACTCACGGTATCCGCGCCGGCGGGGAGCGCGGTGCGGCGCAGCTCGCCCATGATCCGGGGAATGAACATCTGATGGTAACGCAGCCGGGAATAGGCGTTGGCCCGCGTGTGGTCGCCGTTCCAACAGTGCTCCGCCCGGTCGCCGTAGTCCACTTCGCCGTCGTACGGCGGGTTCGTGGTGCTCTTCAGGAACTCCTCCACGAGGTACACGGCGTTGTTGAGGTAATAGTTGTCCATGTCCCCCACGTAGATATGGAGCTTGCCCCGCAGCCTGGGGCCGAGCGTCCGCCAGTCACGCCGCAGGATGTAGGACAGGTCGTAGTGCTCTTTCCAGTATTCGGCCACGGCGCGATCGATCGCGCCGGTGCGCTTGTCCCAGATCCGCTTGGGGTAGCCGTCCGGCCCCACCGGGGAATAGACGGCCTCCCAGATGTCCCATTGGTCCCCCGAGCGGCTCTTGGTGCCGAGCACGAGCTCGCGGTGGTTCATCTGCTCGAGGGTCGAGCGGACGTGTCCCAGCCAGTTGCGCCATCCCGGGCGCGGGGTGCGCTTCCAGGGGCCCGCGACGTAATACGCGTTCGTGTCCTCGTAGATGTTGACCACGGTGTAGGCGCGGAAGTCGATCGGATCGGGGCACGCGACCCACGCGCCGTTGAACTCATCCGGGTAGAACACTTGCACCGCCATCGCTTCCCAGCCACCGGTCGAGCCCCCGTAGGTGAACCGCGCCCACCCCTGGCCGATCCCGCGGAACCGCCGCTCGATCTCCGGGATCAGCTCGCGCATGATGGCGTCCCCGTACGGGCCGTTGTTCTCGGAGTTCACGGCGTACGAGTCATCGTAGTAGGGGGTCGGATGCTGGATCTCGATGACGAGCACGCGCGGGAAGCCCGGCCCCGTCCAGTCCTTGTAGAACTGGTAGGCGTGCTCCTGCTGGATGCGGTTGTAGCAGTCGAGGCTGAAGCGCTCGCTGTACTCGCAGGGCACGTTCGGATCGGGTGGCGTCTCGCGGAACCCCCCGATAGTGGACGGGAAGTGGCCGTGGAACACGACCAGCGGATAACGCGCGTTCGGGTGCTCGTCGAATCCCTCCGGCAAGAGGACGTGCGCGCCCAGGAACGTCGGCCGGCCCCAGAACTCGCTCAACAGCCGGCTCTGGATCCGGACGTGCTTGATGTACCTGGTCTCGGGGGGCTCGGGGATCGGCGGGATCTCCCGGTCGAGCGAGATCCGGATCGCCGCACCCGGCCGCGCGGCGATGATCACCCAGCGCGGCTCGCTGTAGAGATTGCCGGGCTTCTGGCTCCATTGCTGCCCTTCTCCCTTGTCGGGCGGGAGTTTCACAACGTGGCCGTCCGACCTTCGGAAGGTCTCGTAGCGGTTCAGCAGCGCCTGCACCCGGTAGCGCCCCGGCGGCAGGTCGGCCAGGCTCGGCAGCGGGTAACCGAGGGCGCGCGCGTCGACGATGGCTTCTTGCTCCGGCCGGAACCCGTCCACGTCGATTCCGAACACGAGCTGCGTGGTGGGCCCGTCGCCAATCTGGAACCGCGGCTCGGCGGTGGAGTCGGTCGAGATCAGGAGCAGGAGGCGGCCGTCGAGCGGCGTGGCACTCCGCGCGGCCGGGAACGAGATCGCGAAGCGGAGACCCGGAGGTCGCTGCGCCGGCGGCGCGGAGAAGAGCGCGAGCGGCAACAGAGCGCTTGCGACGGCGAGGCGGCGACGGGTCATAGCGGCTCCTTAGACGGGCGGTGCGCGAGACACTCCAAGTTACGGCCGGGACCAGTTGGGGACGAGGAAGAGCAGCGCGAGCTGCGCGTGGATCGCGAGGCTCGCCCAGACGCGACGTTGAGCATCACCAAGACGTGATTCGACCGCCCGATGTAGCGGAAGATGTTATGGTGGTTGGCCCACATGATGCCAATGATGGCGAAGCTCAGGACGTAAGCCGCATAAGACGACCAGTGTTGGCCGAGGGCGCGCCACAACCCGCCCCCTCCCCCCCCCGGACCCCGCCACGGCCTCATGGCTCGGCACTTTGATCTCGATGATGAGGAGCGTGATCGCGATGGCGAAGACGCCGTCGGTGAACGCCTCCAGGCGGGCGCAGCCGCTCACGGTGGAGACTCGGCCATGTGGGTGATCCTCCTCGAAAACGAGTCTCAAAGATCGCCGGGCGACGCCTCGCGGCAAGCGGGCTATCCGTCTCGTTCCGCCCGCGCTACTCTGTACGCGGACTGCGCACGGAGAGACCCGGAATGGGGGGACAGCGGGGGGGAGACTCGTGGCTCGAGCGGCTCGAGCGGGTAATGCGGGGGGAGGCGGCGGCGCCGGTCGCGCAGCTGATCGGATTCCGGCTCGCGCGCTTCGAGCCCGGACGTGCGTGGTGCGAGCTGGAGGCGACGGCCGAGCGGCACGGCAACCCGATGGGGACCGTGCATGGGGGGATCCTGTGCGACCTGGCGGACGCGGCGATGGGCCTCGCCTGGGCGACGGAGCTGGCAGACGACGAATCGTTCACCACGCTCGAGCTGAAGATCAACTATCTGCGCCCCGTGTGGCGCGCGACCCTGACCGCCGAGGCCGTCGTGGTGAAGCGCGGCGCCACGGTCGGGCTGGTCGAGTGCACCGTGACCGACGAGCAGCGGCGGCTCGTGGCCCGGGTGAGCAGCACGTGTCTCACGCTGCGCGGCGAGCAGGCGCGGGGGCGGTGAGCCCGTGAGCCTCGCGCGTCGCCTGCTGCTTCGCGCCTCTCGCAGCGCCTGGCTCGCCGGGCAGCTCCGGGACCGCGCTTTCTTCCGCCGCGCCACGCGGCGCTTCATGCCGGGCGAGGACCTCGGCGCGGCGCTCGACGCGGCGGGCGAGCTCGCCCGCGCCGGCATCGGCGCCGTCCTCACCCAGCTCGGCGAGCAGGTCACGGGCGGCCCCGAAGCGGTCGCGGTGCGCGAGCACTACCTCACCGTCCTGGAGCGGGTGCGATCCCGCCGGCTCCCCGCTCAGATCTCGGTCAAGCTCACGCATCTCGGACTCGAGATCGACCTCGAGGCGTGCGCGCGCGCCGTCCAGATGCTCGCCGCCCGGGCCGCTGAAAGCGGGGCGTTCGTGTGGATCGACATGGAAGAGTCGCGCTACGTGGACGTCACGCTGGACGTGCTGCGCCGGACGCGCGCCGAGCACACGAACGTGGGCGTGTGCCTGCAGGCGTATCTCCGGCGCACCCCGACGGACCTCGACGTGCTGCTCCCGCTCCGACCGGCGATCCGGCTCGTGAAAGGCGCGTACAACGAGCCGGCCGGCGTGGCCTTCCCGCGCAAGCGGGACGTGGACGCGGCCTACGTCGCGCTGGCGGAGCGGTTGCTGGAGCGGGCGGCGGACGGGCACGCGTTCCCCGTGTTCGGGACGCACGACTGGGCGTTGATCGAGCGGATCCGCGAGCGGGCCGCAACGCTGGGCGTGGCGCCGCAGGGGTACGAGTTCCACCTGTTGTACGGGATTCGGGCGGCAGAGCAGCGCGCGCTCGCCGCGGCCGGCAACGCCGTCCGCGTGCTGATCAGCTACGGCACGGCCTGGTTCGCCTGGTACCTGCGGCGGCTCGCCGAGCGGCCGGCGAACGTGTGGTTCGTGCTGCGGAACCTGGTCTAGGCGATCCGCTCCGGCTTGCGCCAGGGCGGCGCCAGGCCCAGGCGCCGCGACTGCGGGACGGGCGGCGGGGCGGTGTGCCAGCC
>JBOHSA010000224.1:0-10772 GCA_050732995.1 Gemmatimonadales bacterium
CTTCGTGGCCGCCCTGGACGCGCTCGACCGCGCCGCGGCGGGGGCGCGCGCGGCGAGCGTGCTCGACAAGGCCGCGCACGCGGAGTGGCAGGAGGCCCTGCGCACCGCCGCCCGACGGCTCGAGGCCGCCTGGCTCACCCTCGAGGCGGAGGTCGGAGCGGAACGCGCCCGCTGGACGCCGGAGCTCGAAGCGATCGCCCTCTGGCGGCCGTCGGTCTGGCCCGTGATCGTGCTGTGGGTGCCGCTCGCCGCGGCGCTCGTCTGGCTCGGGCTCGTCTTGGGCGGCTACCTTCCCGCTCCCGCATGGCTCGCCGACCGCCTGGGCTTCTAGCCTGCGTCGTCGCCGGATTGGCCCTCGCGGCCCTCTTCGGCCCGCGCGTCGTCCTCGCCCAGCTCCGCGTCGTCCAGGTGCGGATCAGCGGGCGGGCCGGCCTCGACTCCCTCGCGCGCCTGGGATTCGAGGTCGCGCAGGTGCGGCGACTGGAGGGATACCTCCACGCGGTCATCGTCGTCTCGGCTGAGACCGAGCGGCCGCTGCGGGCCGCGGGCTACGTACTCCAACCCGCGCCGCCCACGCCTGCCGGCGCCGCGGCCGCCGATACGTACCGCGTGTATCGCTCCTTCGAGAAACCCGTGGTCGGCATCCGGGCCACGCTCGAGGCGTGGGCCGCGGCCGACCCCGCCCTCCACCTCGATTCGATCGGGGCCTCGATCGAGGGCCGCCCCATCCTGGCCATGAAGATCGGCGCGGCCGCGGCCGCCCCGGAGCGACCGAACGTGCTCTTCATGGCCACGCACCACGCCCGGGAGTGGGTCTCGACCGAGATGGCGATGAAGCTCATCCGCTGGCTCGCCGATTCGCTCCCGGCGGCGCTGCGCGACGCCCGCGACCTCTGGGTCATCCCGGTCGAGAACCCGGACGGCTACCAGTATACCTTCACGACCGACCGGCTGTGGCGCAAGAACCGCCGCCTGAACGGCGACGGGACCGTCGGCGTGGATCCGAACCGCAACTATCCCGGATTCTGGGGCATCGACAACCTGGGCTCGAGCGCCCAGCCCATCTCCGAGATCTACCGCGGGGCGGGGCCCGCGTCCGAGCCGGAGACGCAGGCGATCGTGGCCTTCCACGCCGCCCATCCGCCCGTCGTTTCGGTGTCCTACCACACCTTCAGCGGCCTGCTGCTTCATCCCTACGGCCATCGGACCGGACGGATCGCGCCCGACCACCCGGTGTTCGAGGCGCTCGCCGGAAACGAGCTGCGCCCCGCGGTGCTGGACAGCGTGCCCGGTTCGACCATCGACCACTACCATCCCGGTCCGGGCTGGCACCTCTATCCCACCAACGGAGAGTACACCGACTGGGCGTATCGTCGGCACGGCACGATCGCGTTCACGCCCGAGCTGACGAGCGGCTGCTGCACGCCCGTCTCGAACCTGTACTACGATTTCCGGTTCCCCGACGACAGCGGGATGGTCGAGCGGGTGTTCCGGGACAACTTGCCGTTCGCGGTCGCCGTCATCGAGGCTGCGGCGGATCTCGCGACTGCGCGCGGGCCGTCCGGGCTCCGCCCGGCCGCGCCGCGCGTCGAGGCGATCTGGCCGGACGCCTGGATCAACCTCGAGGCGACCGCCCCGCGCCCGTTCACCCTCATGACCCGCACCGGGGCCGGGATCGTGGTGACGCGCAGCCTCCAGCTCGACTCGCTCGATCGCGGGCCCATACGCGCGCGGTACCGCACGGATCTGCGGTCGGACAGCGCGCGCGCGGTTCGGGTGGACGGCAGCGCGCTGCGCGCTGAGCTGCTCACGGTCGCAGGCGCCGAGGACCTGGACGCGGGCTGGGTCGGCTGGCGCCGCTCGGTCGACGCGCTGGTCGGCACGTACGCCTGGTACTCCGGTGGCAGCGACACCCTGACCTCGCCGATCGTCAACCTGGCCGGGCATGGGCGGGTCTGGCTGCATTTCTGGAACCAGCACGAGGGATCGACGTTCGCGCCCACGCAGCGGGGAGTCGTGCAGTTCTCCGCCGACAGCGGGGCGAGCTGGGCCGACGTCGCCGTCATCAGCGGCGCGGGGCTCGGCTGGTATCCCGTGCGCGTCGATCTGCCGGCCGCGGCGGGCGCGCGCGGGGCCCGGGTCCGGTTCATTGCCTCGGACATCCTCTGGTGGCTGGACGCCGTGGGCTTCGCCACCGATTCCACGCAGGTGTTCGACGCCATCGCCGTGGCGGGGGGGGGCGTCGAGGTGTCGGAGAATCCGGTGCGCAGCGATCAGGTGGTCATCGCCTGGCCGGCCGGCACGCGAGACGCCCGGATTGGCGTGTACACGTTTGCCGGCGAGCGGCTGCTGAGCGCCACCGTCCCCGCGCCCAACAACGAGTTCGTCTGGAACCTCACCGTGGTCGGCCGGCGCGTCGTGAACGGCGCGTACCTCGTGGTGGTCGAGGTCGACGGACGCGTGCTACGGCGGCGGCTGTTCATTACGCGGCGCGGCCCCCCATGAGCGCGCTGGGCGTCGGTGTGGACCTGGTCGAGGTCGCGCGCGTTCGGGCGATGCTCGGGGGCAAGGGCGCGCACGTGTTCGACCGGCTGCTCACGCCGGCCGAAGCCGCCTATTGCCGCAGCCGCCCCGATCCAGCCGAGCACGTGGCGGTGCGACTCGCGGCCAAGGAGGCGGTCTACAAGGCTCTTCAGGGCAGCGAGGCGGCGCGGGGCGTCGGGTGGCGGGAGATCGAAGTCGTACGCGCGCCCGACGGACGGCCCGACGTCGCGTTGGCGGGCATCGCGGCCGAACGGGCGCGCGAGCTCGGCGCCCGGCGCGTGCTGCTCTCCCTGTCCCATACTCACGAGGCGGCGGTGGCGATGGCGGTGCTGGTCGATTAGACTTCGGAGCCTCCTGACTGAGAACCGTTCTCATCTCGCGTAGTCCCATTATCTGCCTGATCTTGGCTGTCGGTCTTGGCGCCGCGCTCCCGGCGCAGCAGATCGATTCGCTGTCCGCCGCGCGCCGCATCGCCGCGGCGGCCACCCTCGCGGCCAAGGAGTACGCCCAGGGCGTCGTGCCCGGGGGCGGCCGCGTTACGCTCCCCGAAGAAGTGGACGAGGCCAAGCTATTCATCGACCAGGCCCGGCTCGACGTCCCGGCGCTGCCGGCCGGCGTGCGCCTCTACGCCGACAGCGCCATGGGGACGATCCGGGGCCTGCTCGACCGGCTGGCGCCGCCCGACGTGGTCGCCCGCCGGGCCTCCGAGCTGGTGCGCCGGCTCGGCGCCGCCCTGGGCGGGCCGCTCGACCCGCTTCCCGCCCGGCCGCCGTCGCTCGCCCGGGGGGCGCAGGTGTACCGCGAGCAGTGCGCCGCCTGTCACGGCGACGCCGGGCGCGGGGACGGCCCGAAAGCCCGGTCGCTGGAAGGGCCGCCGCCGGCGAACCTCGCCGACCCAGCGCTGCTCGTCGCGACGCCGCCCAGCGAGCTCTACAGCAAGATCACGATCGGCGTGCCGGGAACGGCGATGCCGGAGTTCGAAGGGACGCTGTCGCCGGAAGACCGTTGGGCCGTGACCGCGTACGTGGCGACGCTGTGGACGGCGGAGCGGGCACGGTCCACCGAGCCGCCATCGGCGGCGATCTTCGCGAGCGTCCGCCGCCAGGTGGATTCGGCTGTGGCGACAGGCTCCGACCGGCTGGCGTTCGACGCCTATCTCACCTTCGAGCAAGTGGAGACCGAGCTCAGGGCGCGGAACCCGGGGCTCGCGGCGGAAGCCGAAGCCGGGTTCGCCGCCCTGCGGACGCGCGTCACCGGCGCGTCGGGCGCCCAGCGGGATTCGCTGAAGCAGGCGCTGCTCGCCGTGCTCGAACGGGCCGAGCGGGCCGTGGCCGATCGGCCCTCCGGCGCGCATCTCTTCGTGCAGTCGTTCATGCTGGTGGTGCGCGAGGGCTTCGAGGCCATTCTCATCCTCGCCGCCCTCTTGACGTTTCTGACGCGGGCCGGCGCGACCGAGCGTCGGAAGGATGTCGTGCGGGGTGCGTGGTATGCCCTGATCGCGAGCGGCCTGACGTGGCTCCTGGTCGAGGTGCTGTTCCGCATCACCCCCGGTCAACGGGAAGCGCTCGAGGGGTTCACCATGCTCCTCGCCACCGCCGTGCTGTTCTACGTGAGCTACTGGCTACTGTCGAAGATCGAGGCAGCCAAGTGGAGCGCGTTCGTGAAGGGCAAGATGCAAGACGCCCTCCAGACCGGCTCCGGACTGTCCCTGGCCGCCGTCGCGTTCCTCGCCGTCTATCGTGAAGGCTTCGAGACGATCCTGTTCTATCAGGCGCTGCTCACGTCGGCGGGCGCGCCCGGCGCAGCCGCCGGGGCCGGGACGGCGTCCGTCGTGGGTGGGTTGATCCTCGGCGGGGCCGCGCTGGCGGCGCTCTACGTCGGCATCAACCGCTTCGGGCTCCGCGTGCCGATGAAACCGTTCTTCGCGGTCACGAGTGCCATGCTGTACTACATGGCGTTCGTGTTCGCGGGGAAGGGGATGGCCGAGCTGCAGGAGGCCGGCCTGGTGCGGACGACCGTGATCGAGTGGGCGCCGCGCATCCCGGTGTTCGGCGTGTATCCGACAGTGCAGTCGCTCGCGGTGCAGGGGCTGCTGGTCCTGCTGGCGCTCGTCGCGTTGGCGTGGACGATGCGCAAGCCGCCCGCCATCAGCCAGCAGCCCTCGACGGTCTAGGTCTTGCGCGCCGCCCCCAAGGCCGCCGGCGCCGCCGCCTCCGCCGGCCCCGGCTCCCACCAGCGCCGGGCGAGATAGGCTCCCACCACCACCAGCCCCAAGCTCGTCACCTGCGCGAGCGTGAAGGCGCCGATGAGCCGGTCGTCCTTGGCGCGCACGAACTCCACGAGGAACCGCTCGGCGCCGGCGAACATGAGATAACACGCCCACAGCCACCCCACGACGTGCCCGTGCGCGCGCTGGCGCCACAGCCACACGAACGCGAGAAACATCAGCAGGGTCTCGTACAGTTGCGTCGGATGGACCGCGACGACTTGCATCGGATCGGTCCCGGGAGGAAACCGCACCCCGGCGTTCGACAGCTCGGCGACGGTGGACGGCGGCAACCCCTGGGGGAACTTCAACGCCCACGGCAGGGACGACGGGATGCCGTAGTCGTCGCCGACGAGCAGGCAGCCCACGCGCCCGACCGCGTAGCCCAGGGCCAGCGGCGCCGCGCACAGCTCGGCCGTGAACCGTCCCGGCACGCCCTTGCGGTGGCCGTTCCAGAGGATCGCCGCCACGGCGCCGAGGAACCCGCCGTACCACACGAAGCCGCCGCGCGTGACCCACGCGCCGGGATGCAACAGGTTGCCGGTGAGGGCGAGATACCAGAGCTTGGCCCCGACGAGCCCGCCGACGACGCCCGCAACCACGATGTCCGCTGCGTACTCTTCGTCGAGTCTCCGGCGCCGCAAGTCGAGTTGCATGGCCCACCCCGCCATGAGGAAGGCCACCATCATCATTAGCCCGTAGCCCGTGAGGGTCAGGGGCCCGAGCCGGAGCACGAAGGGGTAGACGGTCATAGCGAACGCGGAGCGCGGAACGCGGAACTGGCGGTGGGATCGGGGAGCTCCAGCCCCGGGAGCGGGAGATCGGCGTTCGCGTCGAGGGTCCAGTCGCTGCGCTCCCCTCGTGCCAGCCGCCACCACCCGGCGCGCGCGATCATCGCCGCGTTGTCGGCGTTGAGCCGCGGGCTCGCGACGGCGACCCGCGCGAGACCCTGAAGCCGCGCGGCCGCGAGCTCCGCGAAGGCGCGGTTGCACGCTACACCACCGCCCAACACCGCGACTCGGTAGCCCGTCGCGCGGATCGCGCGCTCGAGCTTGGTCACGAGCACGTCGAGCACCGCGTCCTGGAACGCCCGGGCGAGGTGCGGGCGGTCGCGCGCGAGCTCGGGCGGGGTACTGGCGCGCACCGCCCGCAGCACGGCGGTCTTCAGGCCGGAGAACGAGAACTCGAAGCCCGCATCGCGCAGCGGGCGGGGAAAGTCGAAGCGCGTCGGGTCGCCCTGCTGGGCCAGCCGCTCGATCGCCGGGCCCCCCGGATAGCCGAGCCCCAGCAAGGTGGCGACCTTGTCGAAGGCTTCTCCCGCGGCGTCGTCGCGCGTTTGGCCCAGCAGGCGGTAGCGGCCCCACCCGGGAACGTCGAGCAGCAGCGTGTGACCGCCCGAGACGAGCAGGGCCACGAACGGCGGGGCGAGCTCGGGGTCCTCGAGCGATGGCGCGAACACGTGTCCCTCCATGTGGTGCACGCCGATGAGGGCGCGGTCGCCCGCGTAGGCCAACGCCTTCCCGTAGACGACGCCGACGAGCAGGGCGCCGGCGAGCCCCGGCCCGGCCGTCACCGCCACGCCGTCCAGCGCGCTCCAGGCCATGCCCGCTTCCACCAGCGCGCGGTCCACCACCGCCGGGAGCGTGGCGAGGTGCGCCCGGCTCGCGAGCTCCGGCACGACGCCCCCGAACACCTGATGGATGTCCTGGGACAGGATCACGAGGCTCGCGAGCTCGGGGCCGCGACCGCCGGCCACGAGCACGGCGGCCGAGGTCTCGTCGCAGGAGGTCTCAATGCCGAGGACGACGTCGGGCACGTCAGCTGCGGCGCCGCAGGGCCACCGAGTCGGGGATCGCCCGCGCCCGGATTCCCCGCGGGGCGATGACCGTCAGGTGCGCGTACGCCCCCGCGGCGGCGCGCCCGGCCAGGTGCGCCACGACGCGGAGGCTGTCGCGCGTGAGCGCCTGGATCCGCTCCTCCGGCCCGCGCACCGCCACCGACACACGCGCCGGACTGACGACGAACGTCCGCAGGGCGCCGGCGCCCGTCTCCACCGGAATGCCGGAGAAGGACCGTTCGGTGATCGCCCCGATGTTGCCCGAAATCTCGACCTTTTTCGGAACTACCCGCAGAATGCCGAGCGGTGCTGTGTCGAGCGCGACGCTCTGGGCAAATGGCCCGGTGACGCCGGAAATGTCCACGGGAACCGTCGTGACCGACTCGATGGCCGCCAGGTTCTGCTCCGGTCCCACGATCCGCGCGATACTCGGCGTGATGGACAGACCGCCGAGGACCACGTAGCCCGACTCGGCAGTCACCCGGACGCGCGGCACGATCCGGACTTCCTTGCGCGAGACCGCGTCGAGCACGACCTCGACATCGCGCGGCACGATGTCGTCGATCCGGACATCGGCGCCTTTGGGGAGCTGCACGTCGCTCGGCTGGAGCCGGATCAGCCAGGTCGCGCCGCTCAAGGTATCGGGCACGGCCTTCCGGATGACGGGCGGCGCGGCCAGGAGCTTCAACAGCTCGCTCCTGCGCCCGGTGACCTGCAGGGCGACGGTCGGCAGCTTGGTCGTGCTGGTCCGGCCCGGCGGTAGGTCGAGCGCGAGCTTGAGCGAGAACAGCTGGCTGGCTGGCTGCTGCGAGGCCACCGCGACGTAGAGCATGAGCGACAGGAACACCGCCGCCAGCTTGATCCCCCAGTTCTGCGTGATGATGGCGCGCACCTTAATGCGCATCCAGCAGCCGCCTGATGAGGGTCTCGTTCACCGGTCCACTCCATTCCGTGGCGCCGATCACCTTCTTCACGATCACGCCATCGCGGTCGATCACGAAGCTCTCCGGTACCCCCGTGGTCTGGTATATCCGCTGGATGTCGGCGGTCCGGTCGTGCAGGATGTCGAAGGTGAGCCCCAGATCCCGGGCGAAGGTCGTTACGACCTCGGGGTCATCCCGATCGACGCTCACCGCGACCACGTGGAACTCCGTGCCCGCGAACCGCCGGTGCAGGCGCTCTATCGCGGGCATCTCGACGCGGCAGGGCAGGCACCACGTCGCCCAAATGTTGAGCAGGATCACCTGCCCGCGGTAGTCGGCGAGTGACACGCGCCGGCCGGTGGCCGGGTCCACGGCCCGGAACTGCGGCGCGCGGGAGCCGACGCCGAGCAGATCGATCTGGGGTCGGATCTTGGCCGCCACCGCCAGGCCGAACACGATTGCCATCAGCAGCCCGATCGCCGTCGTCCACTGCCGCCGGGCGGGTGTCATACGGTCACCAGACAGCGGCGGCGCAGCTCCCGCACCTCGTGCGCCGGGTCCGGGCTATGGAACACCGCGTGTCCGGCGACGAACGTGTCCGCCCCGGCGGCGTGCGCCGCCGCGATCGTCTGGGCGGTGATGCCTCCGTCCACTTCCAAGAAGGCGCGGGAGCCGTTCGCAGTCAGGAGGGAGTGGGCCCGGCGGATCTTTTCGGTCGAGCCTGGCAGGTAGGACTGGCCATCGAACCCCGGGTTCACGGTCATGAGCAGCAGCAGGTCGAGATCGTCCAGCACTTCCTCGACCAAGGCGAGGGGGGAGGCGGGGTTGAGCGCGAGGCCCGCCAGCATGCCCTGCTCCCGGACGGCGGCGAGCTGGCGCTGGACATGGCGCGTCGCTTCGGGGTGGAAGGTGAACACCGAGGCGCCGGCATCGGCGAACGGGGCGATGAACTGCTCGGGCTCCACGACCATCAGGTGGACGTCGATCGGCTTGTCGGTGAGTTGACGCAGCGCCGCGATCATACCGGCGCCGAACGTCAGGTTCGGCACGAACCGGCCGTCCATCACGTCCACGTGCAGCCAGTCGGCGCCGCCGTCCAGCACCTGCCGGACCTGGTCGGCGAGGCGGACGAGGTCCGCGGAGAGGACGCTGGGCGCGATGCGGATGTCACCGGTCATTGCGGGCTCCGGGCAACGACGATGTCCACGACGGTGCCGGACGCGGCGAGCGTGCCGGCGGCGGGGCGCTGGCCGACGACGGTCCCGGGGTTCGCCTCCGCCGTGCGGCGGCGCGTCACAGTGCCGAGCAAGAGGCCCTCCAGCTCGAGCCGGGTTCGCGCGTCGGCCTGCGAGAGGCCGAGCAGATCCGGCACGGGAATCGTCGGCGCCCCGCGGCTGACCACGACGCTCACGCCGGCACTCGGCGCCAGCACCGTGCCGGCCGGCGGCCGCGTCAGCATCGCCACGCCCGGCAGCGCGGCCGCCTGCACCGATTCGACCGCGGCGACGCTCAAGCCGGCCGCCACGATCAGCCGCCGGGCGAGCGCGCCGTCGAGGCCCGCCACGTCGGGTACCGGAATCTTGGGCGGTCCCCCGCTCGACACCAGGGTCACGCGGGTCCCCTCGGGCGCGATGACCCCGGGGGGCGGATCCTGCCAGACCACCATCCCCTGCGGCGCCGTGGCATGGGGCTCGGCACCGCCATCCTGGGCGCTCATCCCCACGCGGCGCAGCTGCTCCTGGGCTTCGCTCAGGGTGAGCCCCAGCACCCGGGGCACGGCCTCATGCCCGGGCAGGATCGGCGCCGGGAAGATCACCAGATAGGCGGTGAGATAGCCGGCGAGCAGGCAGCCCAAGACGGCGAGTCCCCAGCGGGTGGCGCGGCGGCGGTCGAGCTTCCCCTCACCCAACCACACCCACCACTTCCCGCCGCCCGCCCCCCCCCCCTCCCCTTCCCCCCTGCCCAGAGCGTCCATTCGCGCAGGCGTGGGAGGTGGCGCCGGATCCGCATCACGCGGTCTTCCTCGCCCGGCGCAGCCGCGCCGCGTAGGCGCCGTCCACGCCGTGGCGTTGCGGCGTGGTCTGGAAGTCGCCGGCGGCGCTCATCAGCGCGGCCGGCACGGCGCCGTCGCGCGGCTCACGCGCGAACGCGGGGTGGCGGCGCAGGAACTGGTCCACCACGTCGGCGTTCTCCTCCGGTTCGAGCGAGCAGGTGGCGTACACGAGCAGGCCCCCGGGCCGCACCAGGCGGGCCGCGGCGTCGAACAGCCGCCGCTGGCGGGCCGCCGCCCGCGCGATCGCGCCCGGCGTGAGGCGCCAGCGTGCGTCGGGATGCCGGGCCATCGTGCCCGTGGCGGTGCAGGGGGCGTCGAGCAGCACCGCGTCCACGGCGGCGGCCTCCAGCGGCGCCGCCAGAAGATCGGCGAGGACGACCCGAATCGCCACTCCACAACGCCGTACCGTCTCGGCGAGGCGGTCGAGCCGGTCGCGGCGCGCGTCGCCCGCCACCACCCGGGCCCCGGCCGCCTCGAGCTGCACCGCCTTGCCGCCCGGAGCGGCGCAGGCGTCGTACACCCGAGCCCCCGGCGGGATCGCGGCGAAGCGGCAGACGAGGGCCTGAGCGGTGTCCTGCACCAGGAAACCACCCTCCTCGAACCCTGGCAACTGCGTGGGATGTGGGGTGTGGGATGTGGGGCGACCGGGCGCCAGCCGCAGCCCCGCTTCGAACGGCGCTGGCGTTACCTCGATGCCCGCGTCTTCGAGCCGCCGCGTTAAGGTCTCCATGTCCCAGCGAACAGGCTGGAGGGTGAGCATCGGCCGGGTGTCATTCCAGGCGATCAGGCGCTCGGTGTCCGCCGCGCCGAACCGATTCCGCCAGCGACGGACCAGCCATTCAGGATGGGTGGCTCCGGCTCGCGGCTCCACGCCCCCGGCACCCACCAGCTTCCGTAGCGCCTGATTGACGTAGCCTGCCGCCTTCTCGCCGGCGGTTTCGCGGGCCAGCGCGACGCTGGTCGACACGGCGGCGTGGGTCGGCACGCGGGTGAGCGCGCGCAGCTGAAAGGCGCCGAGGCGCAGGATGTCGTGGAGGCGGGGATCGGCGCGCGAGAGATCCAGCTCGCGGTCGAGCTCGGCCTGGCGCCGCAGGGTGCCCGCGGCCAGCGCGTAAGCCAACCGCCGGTCGCGCTCGGCGAGGCCGGTGC
>JBOHSA010000225.1:0-5563 GCA_050732995.1 Gemmatimonadales bacterium
GCGGCCGCCTGGTCCGCCGCGCCCCGGCGCGCGCGCACCACGCGCCCGCCCTGCACGTCCACGGCGGGATAGAGGTCCACAATTGTGGGGGAAGTTAATCGACGCGCGCGGCGACCGTGGGCGGGACGGGTCGGGACTCGAGCTGCGCCAGCCGCTCGGTGCGCAGACGGTCGAACGCGGCCTTCAGCCGGTTCGGAATTTCCTGCACCGGGCCGGCATCTTTGCGCAGCGGGTTCGTCGGGCGGCCGCTGACGAGGAACTCGTAATGCAGGTGCGGCCCGGTGGAGAGTCCCGTCGAGCCCACATAGCCGACCCAGGCCCCCTGCTCCACCCGGGCACCGACATGAATGCCCTTGGCGAATCCCGAGAGATGGCCGTAGCGGGTCCGGATGCCGTTCACGTGCCGGATCTCGACGAGGTTGCCGTAGCCGCCGTCGCGCCCCGCCTTGGTCACCATGCCGTCGGCGGTGGCGCGCACCGGCGCGCCGTAGCCCGCCGCGTAGTCCGTCCCCTGGTGCGAGCGCCACGACTTGAGGATCGGGTGGTAGCGCCCGCCGAACCGGCTCGACACGCGCCGGAATTCGAGCGGAGCGCGCAGGAAGGCGCGGCGCAGCGAGCGGCCCTTGAGGTCGTAGAACCCGCGGACGCCGCCGTCACCTTCGAAGTAGACGGCGTAGCTCGGTGTCCGGGCGACCTCCACGCGCGCGGCGAGGATGCGCCCGAAGCGCCGCTCGCCCTCGGGAGATTCGAGCCGCTCGATGAGGACGTCGAACCGGTCCCCGGCGCGGATGTCGCGGGTGAAGTCCACTTCCCAGTCGTACACGTCGGCGATCGCCCAGGCCAGCTGGCGGCGCTGCCCCGCGGGGAGAAACGAATCCGCGATCGCCCGATCGAGCGCGTCGTAAAGCGACGACGCGATCGCGCCCTGCGCGCGCAGCCGCGTCACCGTCCACGGAATGGTCTCCACGCGCTGCACCCACCCGGAGTCGCCGCCGAGGCGCGACACCCACACGCGCCGGTCGGGCCCGGTGCGGAGGAGCACGCGCCGCGTCACGGAATCGCCCTTCACGCGCCGGAACCGGAAGACGAGCCCCGGCCGGAGCCGCCGCGCGTCGATCCCGGTCGCGGCGTCGAGGAAGGCGGCGTAGTCCCGTCCCGCGATCCGGGCGCGGGCGAGGACGTCCGACAGCGTCTCATTGCGGTGCAGCGTGTCGGCGAAGTCGTCGTAGGCGCTCGTGACCACGAGGGGCGCCGCCGTCAGTGGCCGCCGCCCGGACCGCGCTTCGTGCACGGCCCAGGTCAGGGCGCCGGCGGTGAGGCCGCCGACGACGAGGTAGTGGCTCGTCCGCCAGGCCATCAGTCCATCTGGCGCCGGATGAAGGTCGGGATTTCCATTTCGTTCACGTCGGCCGGGGTCGGCGGGGCCGCGACGGACGGCGTCGGCCGCCGGCCCAGGGGCGCACCGGGCTCGGCCACCCGGGGATAGCCCGGCGACGGCGCGGGGGTGGGTCGGGCCGCGCGTTCGCGGAACGGGAGCACGCCGGGCGCCGTGCGGCCGGCCGCGAGCGACTCGGCAGCCGCGGCGCCCTTGTCGAACCCCGTCGCGATCACCGTAATCCGCACCTCGCCGTGCATCGCCGGGTCGTTCACCGCCCCGAAGATGATCTCGGCCTCATCCCCTGCCGCGTCGTGGATGGCTTCGCTGATCTGGGTCACCTCGCCCAGCGTGAGATCTTCCCCCCCCGTGATGTTGATCAGGACGCCCGTCGCGCCAGCGATCGAGATGTTGTCCAGCAAGGGGCTCGAGATCGCCTGCTGCGCCGCTTCCATGGCGCGGTTCTCGCCGCGCCCCGTCCCCGTACCCATGAGGGCCGCGCCGCCGTTCTGCATCACGGTGCGGACGTCGGCGAAATCGACGTTCACGAGCCCGGTGACGCAGATGAGTGAGGAGATGCCCTGGGTGGCGTGCAGCAGCACTTCGTCGGCCTTCTTCAGGGCGTCCTGGAACGGGATGCCTTTGCCGACCACGGCGAGCAGCCGCTCGTTGGGCACGACGATCATCGTGTCCACGTGCTTGCGCATTTCGGCGATGCCCATTTCCGCCTGCCGCATCCGCTTGCGGCCCTCGAACAGGAAGGGCTTGGTCACGATGCCGATAGTGAGGGCGCCCAGGTCCCGCGCGATCTGGGAGATGATCGGGGCCGCGCCGGTGCCGGTGCCCCCGCCCATGCCGCAGGTGACGAACACGAGGTCCGCCCCCTGGAGCGGGTGGAGCACCTCGTCGCGGTTCTCTTCGATCGCCTGGCGGCCGATTTCCGGCCGCGCGCCGGCGCCGAGCCCGCGGGTCAGCTTCTTGCCGATCTGGACCTTGACGTCGGCCTTGTTGCTGAGGAGCGCTTGCGCGTCGGTGTTGACGGAGATGAACTCGACCCCGCGCACGCCCTCGTCGACCATCCGATTCAGGGCGTTGCCGCCGCCCCCCCCCACGCCGACGACCTTCATCCGCGCGTTCTGCGATACAGTTTCTTCGAGTTCGAAGATCATGGCTCTCCCCGAGTCGCCGAGATCAGAAGAAGTCCTGCAGCCACCGTTTCAACGGACCGAACCACCGTTCCACGCCCGCGCCGCCGACCGCGGACCCGCCGGCCGACGCGCCCCGGGCCACCTGCTGCGCCGCGAAGAGCACCAGCCCCACCGGCACCGCGTAGCGCGGCGCCTGGACGCTGTCCACCAGACCCGAGATGCCCAGCTCAGGCGTGCCCGCCCGGACCGGCATCGCGAACACCTCACGCGCGAGCTCCACCATGCCCGGGACATGCGCCGTCCCGCCGGTCAGCACCACGCCCGCCGGCAGCCGGCCGGCGGCGTAGCCCGCCTTTTCGAACTCCCGCCCGACGAGCTGGAGGATCTCGTCCATCCGCTGGTGGATGATGTCCGCCACCAGCTCGCGCGCCGCCTGCCGCGCGCCCTGCCCCGGTGTGGACGGCAGGTGGATCATCTCCGACGGATCGACCAACGGCTTGTACGCGACGCCGTGTCGCTCCTTCAGCCGCTCGGCCTCCGCCTGCGTGACGCCCAGCCCCTGCACCAAGTCGTTCGTCACGCGGCTCCCGGCCCACGGCAGCGACGCGAGGTGTCGGATCTTCCCCTCGTGGAAGATCGCCACGCCGGTCGACGCGCCGCCGAGCTCCACCAGCGCGACCCCTAACTCCTTTTCGTCCTCCGTCAGCACGGCGAACGAGGCCGCCAGCGGCTCGAGGACCAGGTCCGCGATGCGATAGCCCGCGCGCTGCACGCTTTTGCGCAGGTTCTGCGCCGCGGTGGACTGCACGGTGACCAGGTACATCTCCACTTCGAGCCGCATCCCCGTCATCCCCACCGGGTCCGAGATCCCGCGTTGCTGGTCCACCATGTATTCCTGCGGGATGTCGTGCAGCAGCTCGTGATCGCGGCCCAGCGAGATCGCCCGCGCCACCTCGTTGGCGCGCGAGACATCGGTCGCCGTGATCTCGTCGCCGCTCACGGCGACGACGCCCGACGAGTTCCGCGCCGCCACGTGCTCGCCTGCGATCCCGCAGGTGACGCTCGCGACCCGAACGCCCGCCATGCGCTCGGCGTCGCGCAGGGCGGCGACCACCGAACGGGTCGTCTCGTCGATGTCGCGCACGACGCCCCGGCGCACCCCGCCGTTCTTGGCGAGCCCCACCCCCAGCACCTTCGCCAGGGGCATCCGGGGCAGGTCCCCGACGACCTCCGCGATCACGGCGCAGGTCTTCGTGCTGCCCAGGTCGAGCCCCGCCACCAGCCGCCGGTCCCGGCTCACGCGCTTCCCCCTCTCCCCCGACGCACGATCACCTGACCGGCATACCGGGCGTCGAGCTCCGCGTACGGGCGCGCTCGCGCCGCGAGATCTTGCGCGACCAGCACCACGGCCCGAATGACCTCCGGTCCGGCATGGCGCGCCAACAGCACGCGACGGGCGTTCCGCGCCCGCCCTTCCCCGTCTCGCACCTCCAAGAGCACATCACCGTGCCCGTACGGCCGCGCGGTCGTGACCGCCTGAAACAGGGCCGGATCCACCGCCTGGACCACCGCGAGCACCCCGACCACCGCGCTGTCGGCCGTCTGCGCGATGGGGAGATCGAGCCCCGCACGCGCCGGGTCGAACGGTAAGGGGCGCCCGCTCGCGTCCACCACGGCGAGCCGCCCGCTGGGCGGGCCGGGCACGAGCGCCACAGGAGTCACTTCCCGCACCGTCACCTGCAACGTGCTCGAGCCGCGCCGCACGACGCGCGCGTCGGCCACCCCCAGGAGCCCTTTCACCCGGTCCGCCAGCAGCCGGTCGTCGGTGAAGACGCTCGCCGCCGGACCTAACCGCAACGCGCCGATCACGGCGTCGGGGCTCAAGTGCTCCAAGCCGACCAGCTCGACCTGGCGCACCCGAAAGAACTCGAGCCGTCCCAGGAGCCGGGGCGCCCCCACCCACCACACGCCGACGCCGACCACCACGGCAACCACCAGCCGGGTGACGCGCGGCAGCGGCGGAACGCGGAGCCGACGCTTCACCGCCGCTTCCCGATCGCGGCGAGCAGCTCGGGGCCGACCCGCGTCACGTCCCCGGCGCCGAGGGTGAGCACGACGTCCCCGGGCCGGACCAGCGCCGCGAGCTCCCCCGTCAACGCCTCCCGCTCGCGCACCGCCGTGGTGGGCGCACCCGCGCGGATCGCGCCGCGCGCCACCAGATCCGCCGTCACCCCCGGCAGCGGCTGCTCCCGCGCCGCATAGATCGGCGCGATAACGACCACGTCCGCCGCCGCGAGGGCCCGGCCCAGCGCCTCGCCGTGCAGGGCCGTTCGCGAGAACAGGTGCGGCTGGAACACCGCCACTACCCGCCGCCGCGGGAATGCTTGCCGGGCGGCCGCGAGCGTCGCCGCCACCTCGGTGGGGTGGTGGGCGTAGTCGTCCAGCACCGTCACCCCCCCCGACTCTCCGACCCGCTCAAACCGCCGGCCCACGCCGCTGAAGCCGGCGAGTGCTTCGACGGCCGCCGCGACATCGGCGCCCAGATCACAGGCCACCGCCAGCGCCGCCGCCGCGTTGCGCAGGTTATGCAGCCCCGGCACCCCCAGCGCCAAGCGCACCTCGCCCCGGTCGGGGAGCCGGATCCGCGCGCGCGAGCCCGTGGCCTCGAGCGTGGGCTCCATGATCCGCACGTCCGCGCCCTCGGCGAGCCCGACGCGCCAGACCACGCGTTCCCCGAGCGTCGCCGCCACCCGCTCCGCGCCGGGATCGTCCGCGCCCGTGATCACGCGGCGCGCGCGCCGCGCAAACTCGCCGAACGCCTGCTCGAGGACCGCCACGCTCCCGTCGTAACACTCGAGGTGGTCGGCCTCGACGTTGTTGATCACCGCCACCGTGGGCGCGAGCGCCAGAAACGCCCGATCGAACTCGTCCGCCTCGACCACGTACAGTTCGCGCCCGCCGATCCGGGCGTTGCCGCCCCAACTAGCGACGCGGCCGCCGGCGAGCCCTGTTGGGTTGCGCCCGGCGGCCGTCAACGCTT
>JBOHSA010000226.1:0-8184 GCA_050732995.1 Gemmatimonadales bacterium
AGGTTCTGCCGGTGGATCTCCAGGCTGCGCTCCTGGAGGTCGGTGTAGCCGAGGTCGGTGTGGTTCGCGGCGAGCCAGTACACGGTCCAGCGCTTGGGGGGCGCGAGGCGGACGCGGCGGCGGCCCACGCGGTCCCGGCCCACTTCGACGTCGATCTGGAAGTCGGCCGGCTCCGAGAGCGGGACCCAGACCTCGCCGCCGAAGGTTAAGCCGCTGCCGAGCGGCAGCAGCCCGGCCGTGCCCACGAGGGTGCCGCGGCGGTCGGTGACCCGCGCGCGCGCGGCGGGGGCGTCGAGTCCCGCGACGCTGATGCGCACGAGGTTGCGGCGGCCGTCCGGCTGCTGGAACAGTGCTGTGGGCCGGGCGTCGATGACCGGGGGCGGGGGCGCGGCGGTCCCGCGCCCGGCCGCGCCCTTGGGCGTCGCGGCCAGGGCCGCGAGCGAGCCGAAAAAACCTCTACGATCGGTCATGAAACGTGCGGAAAGATACCCGAGACCCCACGAAAAGGCTCCCGCTGGACGCAACACGGTGTGCGCGACAGGGGTGAGCCTCGCGCTGGGCGGCGTGTACGCGACCGTTCCCGGCGAGCGCGACCCCGCGCTCGGCGCGGGCTACGCCGTGGTCACGCTCGGCCCGGAGGATGGCGCCGTGACGCTGCTCGCCGGTTATCCCTTCACCACCCAGGATCTCGCGCCCGAGCCGGTGATCCTCCTGGGCGGCGAAGCGCGCGTCGGCGGGCGCAGCAAGTTCCTGGCCGAACTGTGGAAGCTCCCGGACGTCGACGTGGTGCCGACGCTGTTCGGCTTGCGGTGGTTCGGGAACCGCCTGGCCGTCGATTTCGGGCTGGCGTATTTCATCGGGGGAGACGTGGAGGGTTTGCCCTTCTTCCCCTGGGTGGATTTCGCCGTCAACTGGTGAGCGTCACGGCACCCTTGATTCCAGGTGCCCGCCTGCTAGGTTTTCCAGCGCCGAACCGCCCACTAACCGCCACTCTCTTTCAGGAGCAGGAATGAAGCGTCTCGCACTCGCCGTGGCGATCCTCGCCGCGGCCGCCGCCTGCAAGAAGGCCGACGAGCAGCCGGCCCAGTCGACCGACACGACTCACATGATGGCCGATTCGACCAAGATGATGGGCGACACGACCAAGATGGCCGGAGATACCACGAAGCGGATGTAGGCCGGTTGCGCCGCTCGCAGCGACGAAGCCCGGGCCTACCACGCGCCCGGGCGTTTCGTTTTCGATCGCCCACGAGACCGGTCAGCGGCCCCGTGCCGCGCCCGTCAGGAACCACCGCACGGTGCGCTCGATCGCCTGGCCCGGCGTGAACGGCGGCCGCCACCCGAGCTCTTCCCGCGCCCGCTCGGCGACGTATGGGTTCTCCCCGGTAGCAAACGACAAGCCGGCCCGGGCGAGCCGCGGGCCGGCGAGGAGCGCGATGAAGACCCGCGCCAGCAGGCGTGGCACTGGAACGATCCGGGGCTTCGCGCCCAGCGCCGCCGCGAACGTCACGAGGAACTCGCGCTGGGTGAGCCGCGGCTCCGCGTCGGTCGTCACGTTGTAGGCGCGGAATCCGTCGAGCGGCGCCTCCAGGGCGGCCACCGCCGCGGCCGCGACATTGCCCGCGTAGACGCACGCGAGGTGGTTCGTCCCGGGGCCGACGAGCGGCAGGAACCTCCGCCGCGCGATGCGGATCAGCCGCGGCGTGAACAGCCGGTCACGCTCGCCGTAAATCACGTTAGGCCGGAGCGCGACGGCCGGCACGCCGCCGCCCCGCGCCGAGTCCCGTACGAGCTCCTCCGCCGCGCGCTTCGTCCGGGCGTAGAAGTCGTGGTCGGCGATGGGCCCGAAGGGATGGTCTTCGGTCTGCCGCTCCCGCTCCGGCCGGTACGCCGCCGTGCCGCCGTACACCGCGACGGAGGAGATGTGGACCAGGCGCGCGCCGACGGCACGCGCGGTCTCGACCGCGAGCCCGGTGCCGCCCACGTTCACGCGGACGTACTCGTCATAGCTCGCGCGGCGCTGCACGATGGCGGCCGCGTGGACGATGCCGTCCACTCCCTCCGCCGCCCGGCGCCAGGCGTCCGCATTGGTCACGTCGCCGATCACGGTTTGGGCTCCCAGGCGCTCCACGATCGCCCGACTCTCTCCCCGCTCGCGCACCAGCGCGCGCACAGAGTCGCCCCGGGCCCGTAGGGCTTCGATGACGTGGCTGCCGACGAGGCCGCCACCGCCCGTCACCAGCACGGTCATGCGGGCTCGTGACGGAGCAATGAGAGGGGCAGCTCGACCACGCGGGCGTCCACGGCGCCCGCCCGCACGACGGCCCCGGATGGGACCTCGCGCCGCACCATGGCCAAGCCGATCCAGCGGCCGCCCGCGGCGCCGCCCGGGCCCGCCCGGTCGTCGGGGAGCCACGCCACGCTCGTGACGCGCCCGACCTCGCGGTCGAGATGGATCACCGGCCCCCCCCCTTCATCGACGGCGGGCTCGCCGTCGAACACCAGGCCTTGCAGGCGCCGGTTCGCGTGACCGCGGAAGTGGAGGCGACTGACCGTTTCCTGCCCCGTGTAGCAGCCCTTCGTGTAGGACACGCCGCCGATCTCGTCGAAGCGCACTTCCTGGGGAATAGTTTTGTCGTCCACTTCGGAGGCGAGGGCGGGCCAGCCGGCGACGATCCGCGCCAGATCGAGCGCTTCCGGGCCGGCGCGCAGGGCACCGGCGGCGGCGAGCCGCTCCTCGAGCGGCTCGGCGTGTGCGGCCGCCACGGAGAGCTGGAGGGCGAACGGCGCGGTTTCGCTCGCCCGGGCCACCTCGCAGGCCACGCCGGCCGCCGCAGCGTGGGCCACCCGCCCCGGAGCGGCGGGCACCGGGATCCCGGCCGCTTCCGTGAGAGCCAGGGCGCGCGGCCCGGCCACGCGGATGACGCCGGTGTCCTCGGTGCGATCGGTCACGCGCGCCAGCCGCGGTGGAATCGAGCGGGTGAAGATGTCCAGCGTACGCTCGCGTCCGGCGCCGGGCACGGTGAAGCGCACCGTGGTGCCGAGGCGCGCGGCCCACCCCTCAGTCACGATCATCCCCTTGGGCGTGAGCAGCGCGCCGTACACGAACGCGCCGTCGCCGGGTTTCTCGATGTCATTGGTGAGGACGCCCTGGAAGCAGGACACGGCGCCGGGCCCCGAGAGCTCCACCACGGCGAGGTCGGGCCGCGCGACCACCGCGCCCGCGCGCAGGGCGTCCACCACGCGGGGGCCAACCTGATCGGGCCCGAGTTTCGTGAGCCGGGTCATGGCGTGTCCTCGAGCCAGGCCGCCACGCGCGGCCAGCACCGCTCGCGGGCCCGGTGGTCGCGCAACAGGCCCCTGTGCGACAGGCCGTCGGCAACGGCCAGCGCTTTTCGGGTCGCGCCGACTGCCTCGACCACCTCCCGGCAGCCTTCCGCGGGCGCGAACAGCCGGTCCGCCGCCCCGGCCACGCCGAGGTACGGTGTGCCCACACCGGCGAGCGCCGCGAAGTAGTCGAACCCGTCGGCACCGATCCAGCCTCCGCGCACGTTCCAACCCATCCAGTCCGCGAGGATGCGGGCGGCTTCGTCCTCGGAGCCCATGCCTAACGCGCGGGCCGGGAAGGTGCCAAGCGCTAGGGCCGTCCCGATCGTCGCCGCCGCGAGCGCGTAGCGCACGGCGCCCAGCCGCCGCGGGCCAGGCGTCCCGAAGGACACGATCGCGCTGACCGGGGGCGGGGGGGGAGGGGTGGGGGGCCCGGTCAGGTCGGCCGTCCCGAGCCGCGCCAGCCAGCACAACCCGACGGCGCCGCCGGAAGAGTGGCCGATCCACGCGAGCGGGGCGTCCCGCGTCTCCTGGCGCACGCGAGCGGCCAGCGCGGGCGCGTCGAACAGGATCCAATCCTCGAACCGCCAGGTCCCGGGTCGGGGTTCCCGCGGGCTGGCGCCGTGATGCCGCAGGTCGGCGAGCCAGACATCGAAGCCGCAGCCGCTGAGGAAATCGGCGAGGCCGCCGCCCTCCTTTCGCCGCCACACCGTGTGGCTGGAGAACGCGCCGTGTACCAGCAGAACGGCGGGCCGGCCGTTTTCGGCGCGACCGGGCGGCGGCAGCCGGTGCAAGGCGAGCGTCACGCCGTCCGCGGTCTCGACCGCCTGCGAAATCACCTGTACAACCCCGCGGCCCGGTAGGACGCGTCGAGCAGCTCCACGGGGTGGCGGGCCGAGATGGCGAGCCCCGCCGCCCGCAGCCCGGCGCCGAGCTGCATCAGGCAGCCCGGGTTGCCCGTCGCCACCACCTGCGGCGCTTCCCGCCGCAGACTCTCGATCTTGGGCGCGAGCACGGCGCGGGACATCTCTGGCTGGAGCACGGTGAAGACCCCCGCGCTGCCGCAACACAGCGTGGCGTCCGGTACCGTGAGCACCCGCAGCACGGGCACGGCACCGAGCACGCGGAGCGGGGGATCGCTGACGCGCTGCGCGTGCTCCAGATGGCACGGCGGGTCGTACGCCACGCTGGCATCGAGCGGCGCGCCCGGCACCGGGCCGCGCTCCGCGAGCAGCTCCGTGACGTCCCGCACCCGTGCCGCGAACGCCACCGCCGCGGAATCGCCGTCGAGTAGGTGGCCGTAGTCCTTCAAGATCGCACCGCAGCCTGCGCTGTTCACCACTATGGGAGCGGTGGAATCCCCGCCGAACGCGGCGACGTTCGCCCGGGCGAGCGCGCGTGCGGCATCGAGCAGCCCCGCGTGGGCGTGTAGCGCCCCGCAGCAGAGCTGGCCCGGAACTTCTCCCACCTCGTATCCGTTCACCGCCAGCGTGCGGACAGTCGCGGCGTGGACGTGGGAAAAGAGTCCGTCCATGACGCAACCCCGGAACAGCAACGCGGAACTCGGAAGTGTGAACGCGGAACGAAAGGCTCCGGGTCGGTTCCGCGTTCCGCCTTCCGCGTTCCGCGTTGGCTTTGTCGCCGCGAGCATGCCGAGGGCGAACCGAATCCGTCCCCATCCCGCGAGCCGCGCGGGGAGCCCCGTCGCGCGCAGCAATCGGGCAACGGCGTAACACCCCTGTGAGACGCCCGGCGTGGTCAGGACCCACAGCACCGCGCGGGCGGGCCAGGGCACGCCGCGGGCCCGGGCGAGGAGCGCGCGGGCCGTTTCCAGGCCGCGGCCGTAGCCGACGCCCGACGGGCAGACGGGCTCGCAGCCCCGGCAGCCGAGGCAGCGGTCGAGATGGGTCGCGAGGTCGGGGTCGGTGGCGGGGAGCTCGCCGCGCTCGAGGGCCCGCATGAGCTCGATCCGGCCGCGGGGGCTGTCGGCCTCGTCGCCCGTGGCGAGAAACGTGGGGCAGGCCTGGAGGCAAAACCCGCAGTGCACGCACGCGTCCAGTGCCTCGAAGCCGCCGCGCGCGCGGGGCTCAGCCCGCACGCTCGTCGCTCTCGATCGCGGCGACGATCCGGCCGCCCGGGTCGAAGGTGCGGCGCAGGCCCGACACGAGGGGGCCGACGCCTTCGCGGTACGCCCCGAAGTGCCCGACCGCGCGCCGGATCTCCCAGGGGGCCCGCTCCAGCGTGAGCGGCACTTCGAGCGCCGCCAGCGCGCGCCGCAGGTGCAGGAGTCGCTCCACCGTCGTGTCCCCACCCCAGCGTATGGCCCCCGCGCCGGGGCCCGCCGAGATCCACTCGTCCCCCACCTGGTGCTGGAGCAAGTCGAGCAACTCGTCGGTGGCGTCCGGCAGGCCGCCGATGCGGAAGGTGATGGAGCGGGTGGCGAACCCCTCGGCGGCGCGCATCCAGAACGCCTGCGCCTCGTCGGCGCGCAGGTTCGCGAACCGCCCGCCGGTGGCGGCCCGCAGCCCCGTCTCCTCCGCCTCGACCAGGGCGCCCGAGCCCGTGATCCGCACGGCGAGCGCCCAGCGATCCCGCCGCGCGAGCGCGGGCGAGAGCAGCTCCAGCGCGGCGGGCTGCAGCCCCGCCGCCCGGATGTCGTCTGCCATCTGGGCCAGGTCTTCGCGCGCGCCTTCCAGCAGGTAGGTGTGATCGGCCCGCGGCAGGGCGCGGAGCCGGAGGTGCACCAGGACGATCACGCCGAAGGCGCCGAACGAGCCGGCCTGGAGCTTGGGCAGGTCGTAGCCGGCGACGTTCTTCATCACCTGCCCGCCGGCCTGCACCAGCCGCCCGTCGCCCGTGACGAACGTGACCCCCAGCAGGTGGTCGCGCACCGCGCCGTACCCCAGTCGCAGCGGACCGGCGGTGGCGGTGGCGACCACGGAGCCGAGCGTGCGGCCGGCGAGGCCGGGTGGATCGAGGGCGAGCCAGGCGCCGCGATCGGCGAGCTGCTGGCGCAGGAGATCGAGTCCGACGCCCGCTTCCGCCGTGGCCGCGAGATCCTGCGGATGGATGGCGGGGACCCGGTCGAGCCGACGAGTGGTGACCGCCAGGTCGGCCGGGGCGTCGGTGGGCAGCCACGTGCCGGCGCCCTCGACCCGCACCCGCCAGCCTTCATCGTGGGCGCTGGCGAGCAGGAGCGCCACGGCATCCGGGGAGCCCGGCGCCACGCGCGGGGTCTCGTCGGGGCTGGTCCGCTCGAGGACGGCGCCTTCGCCGAGCAGGGCGCGGACTTTTTCGAGGATGGTCACCGGGCAGGCTCTCCGCCCAACGCGGAACGCGGAACGCGGAACGCGGAAGGACGCGCCGGGGCCGCGTTCCGACTTCCGCGTTCCGACTTCCGAATTCCCGCCCACTCCCGGCACGCATGCACCGGCACCACCTTCCCCGGGTTCACGCGCTCGTCCGGGTCGAACACGCGCCGCACGGCCCGCATGGCCGCGAGCGAGTCGCCGTCGAAGATCAGCGGCATGTAGCGCAGCTTGTCCAGCCCGACGCCGTGCTCGCCGGTGATCGTCCCGCCCACGGCGATACAGGCGGCCATGATCTCGGCGCTCGCCTGCTCGACGCGCGCCTGCATCGCGGGGTCCGTCGCGTCGAACGAAATGTTGGGGTGCAGGTTGCCGTCGCCCGCGTGGAACACGTTGCTGACGACGAGTCGGTGCGTCTCGGCGATGCGCCCGATCGTCTCGAGCACGTCCGGCAGCGCGGAGCGGGGCACTACCGCGTCCTGAACCACCAGGTCACGCGACAAGCGGCCCATCGCACCGAAGGCTTTCTTCCGTCCCTGCCACAGCCGCTCACGCTCCCGCGCGTCCGCGGCCGTCCGGACGGCGCGCGCGCCGCCGGTGCGCAGCAGGTCGGCCACGGTCTCCGCGTCCGCGGCGACCGCGGACTCGGCCGGGCCGTCCAGCTCCACGAGTAGCACGGCCGCCGCGTCGCGCGGGTACCCCGCCGCGTACACCGAGTCTTCCACCGCCTGGATGCACGAGCGGTCCATCATCTCGAGTGCGGCGGGGACGACGCCGCTCGCGATGATCGCCGAAACGGCCTCGCCGGCCGCGCGCAGGGTGGTGAAATCGGCCAGCAGCGTCCGTACGGCGCGCGGCAGGGGCGTCAGCCGCACGGTGATCCGCGTCGCCACGCCGAAGTTGCCTTCGGAGCCGACGAACAGCCCCACGAGATCCGGCCCCCAGGGCTCCCCCGACGCCCGCGGGCTCCCCAGCTCGACGACCTGCCCGTCGGCGAGCACGATCTCGAGGGCCAGGATGTGCTGGCTCGTCACGCCGTACTTGAGACAGTGCGGCCCGCCGGCGTTTTCGGCCACGTTGCCCCCGATCGTGCAGGCGGTCTGGCTCGACGGGTCCGGCGCGTAGTGCAGGCCATGCGGGGCGGCGGCGGCCGAGAGCCGCACGTTCACGACACCCGGCTCGACCACGGCGAGCCGGTTCTTCGGGTCGAGCTGGAGGATGCGGTTCAGGCGGGTCAGCACCAGGAGGACGGCGGCGGGGTCGGCCAGGGCGCCGCCCGAGAGTCCGGTGCCGGCGCCGCGGGGCACAAAGGGGACGCCGTGGGCCGCGAGCAGGCGGACGACGGCGATGACCTCCGCGCGCGTTCCCGGCAGCACCACCACCGCCGGGGTCCGGCGGTGCGTGGGCAGCCCGTCCATCGCATAGGTCAGCCGCTCCGCCGGCGCCGTGCGCACGTGACGGTCCCCGACGATCTCGCGCAGCGCCGGCACGAGCGCTTCGACCGGGCTCACTGGGCCCGCTCGATCTGCGGATGCGCGCCGCCCCGCCC
>JBOHSA010000227.1:0-4188 GCA_050732995.1 Gemmatimonadales bacterium
GGACCACTGGGGCTGGCGGCGGATGCCCTGCGCCGCGTGGGCGTGAGCGCCGTCGAGTACGTGCTCAAGCTCTCCGGCTACCTGCTCTCGAGCCGGCCGCTCGGCATCCTCGCCGTGTCCCTGGCGGCCGTGGGGGCCGGCGTGACGTGCGTCCGGGAGTGGCGCCGCCACACCGCGCTCGTGCTCACCACGCTCGCGGCTGGCGCCCTCACGCTGATCTGGCCGTTCGCGCAGGGCCGGCTGCTCCTCCCACTGCTCCCGCTGCTGGGACTGCTCGTGGCGGTCGCCGCGGAGCGCGGGATCCGGCGGACCCCCGCGCGGTCGCAATGGGGGCCGCGCGTGGCGCTCGGACTCATAGCGCTGGCGGTCGTGATCCGGCAGGTGGAGCTGCGCGATGTGGCCGCCCACGCCTATCAGGCGGGCGTGCTGCCTCCGGCCGAGGACTTCTCCCCGACGCTCACGCTGGCGGTGCGCAGCCGGTTCATCTTTCAGGTCAACCGGGGAGTGGCGGCGTACACCGGGCCCCGCGACCGGATCATGGTCGATGCACCGGCGGCCGTCTATCTCTACACGGGGCGCCAAACCGTGGCCGCCCAGCCGACGGAGAGCCACCTGGCGGAGTCGGTGTTCGCGGAGCCCGGCGCTTATCTCGCCGGGCGCATCCTCCGGGACAGCGTCACCGTCATCGTCTGGGCGCCGCCCGGTGACGCCTTGGAGCGGGACCTCCGAACGGTCCTCGACCACTGCCCGCAGGTGTTGCGGCGCGAACCGCTCGGCTTCCCGGCGTTCTACCGGGTCGTGGAGCGCGACACGACCTGCCTGCGCGCCCGGATTCCGGGCGTGGAGTGGTAGTGGATCGGGCCTCCCCGAACTCCCCCCCGAAGGCGCAGCGCGGTCCCGCGGCGGGCGATCCGATCGGCGCGGCCACGTTGGAGCGGCTCGCGGCCGCCCCGCGGTTCAACGCGTGGATGTTCGAGCGATTGGCCCCGTGGGTGGGCTCCAGCGTGATCGAAGTCGGCTCGGGGATCGGCAACCTCTCCGCCTTTCTCGTGGACCGGCCGCGCGTGGTGCTCACCGACACCGAGCCGCACTACCTCGACCGGCTCCGGGAGCGGTTCGCCGGCCGCGCCAACGTGTCCGTGCGACGGCTGTATCTGCCGGACGTGGACGGGATCCTGCACGTCGCGCCGTTCGACACGGTCGTCTGCCTCAACGTGCTCGAGCACGTGGCCGACGATCTGGGCTCGCTCCGGGCGATTCGCCGGCTGCTCACGCCCGGAGCCGGCCGCCTGCTGCTGCTCGTGCCGGCCTTGCCGGCCCTCTACGGCACCCTGGACGTGGCGCTCGGCCACCATCGGCGCTACACCCCCCGCGACCTGCGGGCCAAGTTCACGGCCGCGGGGTTCCGCACCGTGCAGCTCGAGTACTTCAACCTCGCCGGGATCCCCGGGTGGTGGCTCACCGGGCGCGTGTTGCGCCACCGGTTGATTCCGTCCGCATCGGTCGCCCTCTTCGAGGCGCTCGTGCCCCTGTTCCGTCTCGAGCGGTTCCTGCCGTGGCGCATCGGCCAGTCGTTGATCGCCATCGGCGAGGCCGTGCCATGACTCGGTCGGAGGGTCGGCCGCAGCTGTCGGTAATCGTGCCGGTCTACAACGAGGCCGCCACCGTCGAGACCGTTGTGAGCCGCCTGCGCGGGCTGCCGCTCGCGCTGGAGGTGATCGCGGTGAACGATTGTTCGACGGACGGAACGGGCCTGATCCTCGACCGGCTGGCGCAGGCGGGGAGCCTCCACCAGGTGATCCACCACGAAGTGAACCGCGGAAAGGGCGCCGCCATTCGCGGGGCCATCGCGCGGGCGACGGGCGCCGTGATCGTTATCCAGGACGGCGACCTGGAGTACGACCCGGACGACCTGCTCCGCCTGCTGCGGCCGATCGTCGACGGCAAGGCGGACGCCGTGTTCGGCTCGCGCTTCCAGGGCGGGCCGCGCCGCGTGCTGTACTTCTGGCACTACGTCGGCAACAAGCTGCTCACGCTCCTGTCCAACATGTTCACCAATCTGAACCTCACGGACATGGAGACGTGCTACAAGCTGGTGCGCGCCGATCTAATGAAGCGCTTGCCGCTCCGGTCGAACCGCTTCGGGTTCGAAGTCGAGATCACGGCCCGCCTCGCCCAGGTTCGGGCCCGCGTTTGGGAGCTGCCGATTACCTATAGCGGCCGCACCTACGAGGAAGGCAAGAAGATCACCTGGCGCGACGGCATGGCCGCGCTGATCCACATTCTGCGCTACAACCTCTTCCCTCCGGCCGGCGATTGGCGGAAGCGCTAGCGCGCGACGGAAACGGGGACGACCTCCGGCGGGTGGCGCGGTGGGCGGGCGGCGCGGCCGCCGCCGCCGCGCTTGCGGGCGGGGCCCTGGCGCTGAACCGGCATCTCGTGGGCGTGTTCTACGACGATGGCCTGTACGCTGGCCTCGCGCTCGCGCTCGCCCGGGGCGCCGGCTACGTCCACCTCCACCTGCCCGACGCGCCCGCGGCCGTGCACTACCCGCCGCTCTACCCGCTGCTCCTGGCCCCGATCTTCGGGACCCTGCCGGTGGACGCCGCGGCGCTCGTCGGGAAGCTGGTGAACCTGGCCCTGGGCACGGTCGCGGCCGGGCTCATCGCCTGGCACGCCGCCCGCGCCCGACTGTTGGGCCCCGCGCCCTGGTGGCTGGCGGCCGTGGTGGTGGCCGCGAGCACCGTGGCGATCCCCGTGCTCACCGTGCAGGCGGTCCTGTTCTCCGAGCCCCTCTGGAGCGCGCTCTTCGCCGGGGCGATCGTCGTGGCGGATCGGCCGCCGCGCCGCCTGACGCCCGCGGCAGCCTACGCCGTCGCCGGCGGGCTCGCGGCGCTGGCTCTGCTCACCCGCACGATCGGCGTCGCGGCGGGGGTCGGTCTGCCGCTGTTCCTCCTGGCGGTCCGCCGGGAGAGCTGGCGGCGGGTGCTGGTCTTGGTCGCCCCGGTCGGCCTGGCCGGCCTGGGCTGGGGGCTCTGGGTCGCGGCCCACCGGGCCGGCATCGACCCCGCCGTGGGGTTCAGCTATGGCGGCTACGGGGAAGTGTTCCGCCAGGCCGGGCTGAGCTTTCTCACGGTGAGCCTCCCCGATCTGCCGCGGCCGCTCGCGGCCATCACGCTCGCCTGGCTGCCCGCGGGGCTGCCGAGGGTCGCGTTCGGGGCGGCCGCCCTCGCACTCGTGCTCTTGGGGCTCGCGGTCCTCGTCCGACGCTCCAGCGTCGGCGGCACGCTGCTCCTGTACCTCGCGATTGTGGGGATTTGGCCCTACGTGCCGGACCGTTTTCTGTGGGCGGTACTCCCGTGGCTCGGGCTCGCCCTCGCGGCGGGCGCGGTCGAAGCCTGGCGCCGCCGGCGCCTGCAGCTCCCCGTCGCGCTCGTCGTCGCCGCTGTGGCGTTCGGGTACGCCCGCTACGAGGGGCGGGGCTTGGCCGGCCACACGTGGGACGCGGCGGCGCGGGCGATCTCGGACAACTTCCGCGAGCTCGTGCCGGGGCTGGAGGCGCTGCCGCCCGACGCGGTAATCGCCTCGGACGACGAGGCACTCGTCTGGCTGTACACCGGCCGGCGGGCCGTACCGCTCGCGTTGTTCGCCTGGCGCGGACGCGTGGAAGCCGTGCCCGACCCACGCGACCACCGGGCCTATCTCGAGCGCCAGCGCGTCACGCACGTCCTGCTCGCCAGCGCGACCGGCGGCACCGCTCGCCAGCTGCGCGCGCTCATCGCCGCCTACCCGGGTTGGCTCGTCCCGATCCGCGGCTGGCCGGGCGGCCGCTGGCTCTTCGAGGTCCGTGATCACCGTCCCGCCTAGGCGGCTGTACGCCGCGGTCGCGGCTTGCGCGCTCGTGGTACACCTGGGCGCCTTGTGGAATCGGTTCGCGTTCGACGACATCTACCTCATCGTCTTGAACGACCTGGTCCACCATCCCTCCGGCATCTGGCGCGCTTTCGGCGAGCCGTACCTGAGCGGGTTGCTCTACCGGCCGCTGGCCGTGGCCGGATTCGCCCTCGACTGGTCGATCGCCGGGGACCATGCGTGGTGGTACCACCTGGTGAACTTGCTGTGGCACGCCGGTGCGGCGGCGGCGGTCGCCGCGCTGGCGTACCGGTGGGCCGGGGCGCAGGAGGAGGG
>JBOHSA010000228.1:0-2795 GCA_050732995.1 Gemmatimonadales bacterium
GCCGTGAGGGGGACCGCGAGCGCGCGATCGGCATTGGCCGCCGTGAGGTCGCCGGTGGCGAGCCGCCAGCCCGCCCGTCCGAAGGTGACGAGCGTCAGCGGGAACAGAAACAGCACGAGCGTGCGCACCACCCGCACGCTCCGGGTGGGCCAGAGCGCGAAGACGGCGAGGGGCACGAGCGGGCTCAGCTCGGAGAGCCGGATCTGGTGGTCGGGCGTTTCCACGGCGCGGGACACGAACTGCGCCAGCTTGAAGAACTGGAACTCGTCGTACACGCGCATCACCGGCAAGAGCGCGACCAGCAGGAAGGCCGCCTTGACCGCGCGGAGCGGGTACGGGCTCTCGGCGCGGCGGGCCAGGGTCACCGCGCCCGCGAACGCCGCTCCCAGCAGCAGCACGTCGAGCAGGACCGCCACGACCGACGTGGCCGAGACGTCCCGCAGGTAGCCGTTCCCGCCGACCGTCAGCAGCTCGTCCCACACGCCGATGAAGCAGAGGTTGGCGAGCGACACGCCGACGGCCAGATCGCGCCCCCGCCCTCCGGGGATCACCTCAGGCGGTCTTGCGCAGGAGGTAGACCAGTCGGGCGGTGCCGGGGACAGGAGTGGAGCGGACGGGCGTGAAGCGGCGACCGACGGCGGCCTCGAACGCCGCGGCCGTCAGCCCGGTGAACAGCGCATCCCGCCCCCTGGTGAGCCGGCGGAACAGCGGGTCCTCGGGCGGGATGAACTCGATCACCGCATGCCCGCCCGCCGCCGTGAGGTCCGCCGCGAGATCGAGGATCTCGGGGAGCGGGACCCGCTCGGTCACGAGCATATGATGGATCACCGCGAACAGGAACACCGCGTCGAAGCGCCCGTGCGCGCGCTCGAGAAAGGAGGGGCATTCGCGGTTGCGCCAGCCGATCGCGGGGCTCGGGCGCGTGAGGTCCACCACGAGCGGGAGGACGTCGAGCCCCTCGGCGCTCGCGCGCCGCCACGTGTCGCCGACGACGACCGGGTCGTAGTCGATGGCGACGACGCGCGCGCCGCCGCGGGCCGCCGCGGCCGAGAGGTAGCCCGTGTTGCAGCCCACGTCGAGCACCGTGCGCGGCCGCGCGTCACGGACCAGCTGTTCGACGAGCGCCTGTTTGGCGGCGAGCTCCCCCCGGCGCGCATCCGAAGTCGTGGCGTAGTCCGACCAGGTGGAGGTCCGGCCGCGCCGCGGCGCCAGACGCGCGTGCAGGCGGCCGAGCCGCCGAAAGAGATAGCGCAGCACGAACCGCGCCTGATCCGGCGTGCGCGCGGGTGGGCGCCGGTACACGGTCGGGTCGCTCTCGCGCCCGCGGTGCCGGGCGCCGAGCCACGTGGGGAGGCTCACCAGGGAGAGGAAGGGCGGCACGAGCCGGCGCAGCGGCGTGCACAGGTCGTACACCGTCTCGGGCTCGAGGCCGTCGCGCGAGGCCTCGAACACCTGGCGCAGGGTGATATGGAAGTGGCGGTTGACGAGCAGCGGCAGGACGAAGGTGCGGATGAACTGGGCGTAGGGCAGCCAGGTCGCGTCGCGCGGGTCGCGCCGCTCGACCGACAGCACGTCCACGAAGGTCGCGCGCGCTCCGGCGAACAGCACGTTGTACGGGGTCGCGTCCTTCAGGCCGAGGCCGTCGGTCAGGAGGCCGTGGGCGAGGTCCAGCGTAAGGCGCCCGGCCTCGTGCAGCATTTCGGGGGGCCACTCGTGGGGGTAGGATGGGAACGGAATCGGCTCGTGCTCGACGATGCGCGCGATGCGCTCGCCGCTCTCCGCCAGGGCCGCCGCGAGGCGCGGGTCGGCGAGCAGCGTGGCGGTCTCACGCGCGTCGAGCGTCCGGGTGAGCACCACGCGACCGGCATCGACCAGCCGGCGCACCGCGGCAGACGCGAGGAAGGCGTCGAGGTCGGAGGCGCCGCGTGGGGCCACAAGCCGGAGGATGCGCCCATCTACCGCGATCAGGCGTCCCGCGGGGTCGCGGAACGACGCGACGGCCGCCTGGGTTATTCCGGCCTCCGGGCAGGCGGCTCCTCGGGCGGCGGCTCCCCCGGCGATCTACCGGTCAGCTTGGCGAAAAAGTGCAGGATCTTCCGGCGGGCGACGAAGGCGACGCCCACGATGCCGGCGACGACACCTTGGAGGATCAGCGCTCCGAAGCCGGGGTCGATGTACACGGCACGCGCTCCTTAGTCATTACGGCGTACAATATCGGGGTTCGGTTGGAGCGAGGGGAGAGGGGAGCGGGGAGCGGGGAGCGGGGAGGGGGGAAGGGGGGCGCCGCTTAGCGGCGCAGCAGCAGGCCGACGACCGCCAGGGCGGTCGGGGCCCAGAAGAGGAACATCCACTTTACCAAATCGGTCTTCAACTCGGCCAGCCGACGGTCGAGCTCGGCGAGTCGCTGCTCGAGCTTGGCGTCGAACCGCGCGAAGTTGAGTTCGTTCAGCTCCCGTAGGTCGGCACGATAAGTAGCATCCACGGCGTTGAACCACTCCACCAACTCGTTGGCGATCTCGTCCCCGAACCGTTCGTAGAACTTCCGAGACAGCTTGGCGGTGACCGGCACGATGGCTCCCTTGGGCGTCCGGTCGCCAAGCTCAATCTACGGGGTCAACGGTGCATAGGCAAAACATTGCGCGTCGGCTCGTGCGAGCGCGGCTGTGGCGGGATCCTGAATCCGCGGTAGGGTGGGGTGAACGGCTGGGAGATTCGTGCTGCGGAGCCCGAAGTCGTGGAGGTGAGGCTCGACGTGGCCGGCCGCCGGTGTTCGGAGCGCGACCTCGCGGCATGGG
>JBOHSA010000229.1:0-3391 GCA_050732995.1 Gemmatimonadales bacterium
GTTCGTCGCCGTCGCGGCCGCCGCCGACTGGTTCGCCCGCCAGCTGCGCGACAGCCCGGAGGCGCAGGGCGCGCGCGCGTACGTCGCCGCGCGCGGCCTCGCGCCGGAGACCGCCGCCCTGCTCGGCCTCGGCTACGCCCCCCGCGGCGGCCTGTTCGGCGACGCGATGAAAGGATTGGGCGTGCGGGAGGATGTGTTGCTCGCCGCCGGCCTGCTCGTTAAACGGGAGGACGGGACGCTCGGTCCCCGGTTCCGGGGCCGGCTGCTCTTCCCGATTCACGACCTGCGCTCGCGCGTCGTCGGGTTCGGCGGCCGGATCCTCGGCGCGGGTGAGCCGAAGTACCTCAACTCGCCGGATTCGGCCGTCTTCCACAAGGGGACGCTGCTGTACAACCTGCACGTGGCCAAGCACGCGATCCGCAAGGCCGAACGCGCCCTCCTGGTCGAGGGCTACTTCGACGTGCTGCGGCTCTCCCTGGCCGGCATCGAAGAGGTCGTGGCGCCGCTCGGCACCGGCCTCACGGGCGATCAGGCCGAGCTGCTGCGGCGCGTGACCGCCCACGTGATCCTGCTGTACGACTCGGACGACGCGGGGCTGCGCGCGACGTTTCGCGCGGGCGACGAGCTGCTGCGCCACGGGCTCCGCGTGAGCGTGGCGACGCTGCCCGTGGGGGAGGACCCCGATACCCTGGTCCGGCAGGGCGGCGTCGCCGCGCTCGACCCCGTGCTGCGCGATGCCGTCGACCTGCTCGAGCGCAAGATCCAGATCCTCGAGCGCAAGGGATTCTTCGGCTCGCTGCCGGGCCGCCGCCGCGCGCTCGACCGCCTGCTGCCGACGATCCGCGCCGCCCAGGACCCGATCACGCGCGAGCTGTACCTCACCCGGACTGCCGAGGTCGCGGGGATCCGGAAGGACGTCTTGGAGCGGGAGGCGGAAAGCGGGTCGGCGGTCCGGCGGTCGGGCGGTCAACCCGCGACGCCGAGCGCCCGGCCGCCCGACCGCCTGACCGCTCTGCCGGCCGGCGCTGAAAAGACCCTTCTGTTGCTGCTGCTCGCGGGGGAGCCGTGGAAATCTCGCGTTGTCGAGACCATGGACCCCGAGGAATTCGAGTTCGGCCCGTATCGGCAGGTGTTCGAGGCCGTAGTGGATGACGCGGTGGCCGCGCTCGAGGAGCCGGCGAGCCGGGCGCTGGAGCAGCTCCGCGCCGAAGGGGTGGGCGGCCGGGACCCGGATGCGCTGTTCACGCGGGCGGTGAGCTGGGTGGAAGCGCGGCGCCTGGAGCGCGAGGTCGAGCGCCTGGACCGCGAGATCCCGCTGGCGCGCGGCGACGAGCAGGACCGGCTGGTCCTGGAGAAGCAGCGGCTGAGCACGGAGATGAACGCCAAATACCCGCGGTACAAGATCACAAGGAGGAGTGGTGCACCCGGATCTTGAAGCGCTGCTGGCGCTGCAGGAAAAGGACGAGGCGGTCATGGCGGCCGACGAGGCAATCGCCGGCTTGGAGCCGGAGCTGCGCGCGTTGGACGAGGCGCTGGCCGCGACCGAGCGCAGCCTCGACGCGGCCCGCCGCGGCATCGGCGAGGCGCAGAACCGGCGCGGGGAGCTGGAGGGGAAGATCGCCAGCTACCGGAACATGCAGGAGCAGCGCCGCCAGCGGCTGGAATGGGTGCGGGGCGCCAAGGAGGCCTCCACCCTGATGGCCGAGCTCGATCTCGCGCGCTCGGTGCTCGCCAAGGAGGAGGCGGAGTTCATGCGCTCCGGCGATCTGGTCACGGAGGCGGAGCGGCGCGCGGCCGAGGCGGAGCGCGCCCTCGACGAGCTGCGGGAGGCGCAGGCGCCGCTGCGCGAGACGCTCGCCGGCCGGCGGGAGGCGATCGCCGCGGAGCGCGAGCGCACCGTCACCGAGCGGGACCGGGCCGCCGGCGGGGTGAATGCCGGCCTGCTGGGACGCTACGAGCGCATTCGGCGCGGCAAGGCGCCGCTTGCCCTCTACCCGCTGCACGGCGAGGCGTGCGGGCACTGCTACACCGCCGTCCCCACGCAGCGCCGGTCGCTGATCCAGCGCGGCGCTTCCATCGAGGGCTGCGAAGCGTGCGGAGTCCTGCTGTACGCCGCGGAATGAGTATCTCTCCCCCTTCCCCCCCTCTCCCCTCGTCCGCTTCGGACCTCGCGGCCCCGCTTCCACCGGCGCGCTGGGCGGTCACCGCGGCGCCCGATCCCGGGGCGACCAGCGCGCTCGCCGCCGAGCTCCGGATCCCGGAGCCGCTCGCCGCGCTCCTCGTGCAACGGGGCCTCGGCGCGCCCGAGCTCGCGCGCGCGTTCCTCCGCCCCGACCTCGCGCGCCTGACCGATCCCCTGGTGTGGGCCGGCATCCCGGCTGCCGTCGACGCCATCGTCGGCGCGGTCCGCGCCGGCCACCCCATCCTGGTGCACGGGGACTACGACGTCGACGGCCAGTGCGCCGCCGCGATGCTCACGCGGATCCTCCAGGCCGCGGGCGCGGTCGTGCACGCCTTCGTGCCGCACCGCCTGCGGGACGGCTATGACTTCGGGCCGGCGGGGCTCGCGGCGGCGCAGCGCGTGGGCGCCCGGCTCATCATCACGTGCGACTGCGGCATCACGGCCGTGGAGGCGGTGGGCGCCGCGCGCGCGGCGGGGATCGACGTGATCGTCACCGACCACCACCTGCCCGGCGACACGCTCCCGCCCGCGACCGCGGTCCTCGATCCCCGGCGCCCCGACTGCCCGTCGGCCGACAAGGATCTGTGCGGCACCGGCGTCGCCTTCAAGCTCGCCCAGGCGCTCGTCCCGGCCCTCGGCCTGTCCCCGAACCTCCCGCTGCATTTCCTCGATTTCGTGGCGCTCGCGACCGTGGCGGACGTCGTGCCGCTGACGGGCGAAAACCGGATCCTGGTGCGCCACGGTCTCAAAGTGCTGGCCGAGTCCCGCTGGCCCGGCCTGCGGGCGCTGGTGGCGGCGGCGGGGCTCGAGGGCCGGCCGCTGCGGGCGGGCCACGTGGGCTTCATCCTCGCGCCCCGGCTGAACGCCGCCGGCCGGATCGGCGACGCCAACGACGGGCTCCGGCTGCTGCTCACCGAAGACCCGGCGGAGGCCGCGCGCCTGGCGCGCGAGCTCGAAACCCTCAACGCGCGGCGGCAGGCGCTCGACCAGCGGATCCTCGACGAGGCCATCACCCTGGCCGACGCCACCCTCCGCCCGGACGACCGGGCCCTCGTGCTCGCCGCCGACGGCTGGCACCCGGGAGTCATCGGCATCGTCGCCTCGCGCCTGGTGGAGCGCTACGGCCGGCCCACCTTTCTCATCGGGTGGGAGGGGGGGGGGGGGGGAGGAGGCCAGGGGCGGGGCTCCGGGCGCAGCGTGGCCGGCTTC
>JBOHSA010000230.1:0-1521 GCA_050732995.1 Gemmatimonadales bacterium
GGCCGGACGCGGCCGCGCCCGGGCGAGGTGCTCGTCGAGGCGCGCGGGCTCACGAAGCGCTTCGGGGCGGTCGCCGCTGTGAACGGCGTCGATCTCGACATCCGCGCTGGGGAGCTGCGGGCCCTCATCGGCCCCAACGGCGCCGGCAAGACGACGCTGTTCAATCTGGTCTCCGGCCTCGTGCCGCCCGACACCGGCGCCGTCCGCGTGTTGGGCAGACCGGCCACCGGGCGGCCGCCGCACGAGATCGTGGCGCTGGGCCTGGGGCGCTCGTTCCAGATCGTCTCCGTCTTCCAGGAGCTGCCGGTGGCCGAGAACATCCGCCTGGCCGTGCAGGCGCGCAGCCCCCGGCGATTCGACCCCTGGCGCAACGCGCTCGCCATCGAGGCGATCCGCGCCGAGACGCGGGACCTCATCCGCCTCATCGGTCTCGAGGGCCTGGAGGCGGCGCCCGCCTCGAGCCTCTCCTACGGCGGCCAGCGGCTCCTGGAGATCGGGATCGCGCTGGCGACGCGGCCGACCGTCCTGCTGCTGGACGAGCCGCTGGCCGGGCTCTCCACCGCGGAGCGGGAGCGGGTGGCGGCGTTCATCAAGACACTCGCGCGCTCGGTGACCGTCGTCCTGATCGAGCACGACATCGACCGGGTCCTCGCGCTCAGCGATCGGATCACCGTGATGAACCTGGGGCGCGTCATCGCCGACGGCACTCCTGCCGAGATCCAGGCCCATCCGGAGGTGCGCGCCGCGTACCTCGGCGGGCGGGAGACGCCCCCGGTCGCGGCGCCGCCGCGCGTGGCCGCCGCCGAGCTGCTCATGACGGTGGACGGGGTGAACACCTTCTACGGCAAGAGCCACGTGCTCCACGGGGTCTCGCTCGAGGTGCGCGCGGGGGAGATCGTGGCGCTGCTCGGACGCAACGGCGCGGGCAAGACGTCCACGCTCAACACGATCATGGGGCTCCGCCCACCGCGCAACGGGAGCATCCGATTCCAGGGCCGCGAGATCGCGGGTCACTCGCCGGAGGCCGTCGCCCGCCTGGGGATCGGGCTGGCGCCCCAGGGGCGGCGGGTCTTTCCGAACCTCACGGTGGCCGAGAATCTGGCCGTTGGCCGGATGGGCCGCGACGGCCACCGCAGCGGGCGCTGGGGCGAGGCCCGGGTGCTGGAGCGCTTCCCGCGCCTGCGCGAGCGCTGGCGGGCCCGGGCCGAGACGCTGTCGGGGGGCGAGCAGCAGATGCTGGCCATCGCCCGCGCGCTGATGGGCAACGTCGAGCTGCTGCTGCTCGACGAGCCCTTCGAAGGGCTGGCGCCGGCCGTCGTCCGCGAGGTCTTCGCGCTCGTCCAGGGGTTGCGGGGCGAGACGGCCATCCTCCTCGTCGAGCACAACCTCGATCTCGCCCTGGCCCTGGCCGACCGCGTGTACGTTCTCGACCGCGGGAGCGTGACGCACGAGGGGCCGGCGCGCGCCTTGCTCTCGGACTTCGACCTGCGCCGCCGGGTCTTGTGGTTTTAGCGCCGCTCG
>JBOHSA010000231.1:0-5870 GCA_050732995.1 Gemmatimonadales bacterium
GCCGCGTTCTCGTGGACTACGCGCGGCGGCTACGCGCGGAGAAACGCGGGGGGGCGCCCAAGCGTGTGAGCCTGACCGACGTCATGCTCGTAGCCGAGGAACGCGCGGACACCCTGGTCGCCTTGGACCAGGCCCTGACGGAGCTGGCCGGCGTGGACAAGCGTCTGTGCCGCGTGGTGGAATGCCGCTTTTTCGGCGGCCTGACCGAGGAGGAGACCGCCGAGGTGCTCGGCGTCACCGCACGGACCGTCCGACGCGATTGGACCAAGGCCAAGTGCTGGCTCCACCGGGCGCTCGAATGACCTGCCGCTCCGCCGTGTTCCTGTTCGCCGGCCTCGCCTTGACACCCATCCTGGTGCTTGCGCAAACGGCCGACGTCCGTGGAGTCGTGACCGACAGCGCGACCGGCGCGCCGCTGGCCGGTGTCCACGTCACCTGGAGCGCCGAGGCTTCGAGCTTCGGCGCTGCAGGCCGAACCGACGCCGCGGGTCGCTTCGCGATCGCGGGGCTCCCTCTCGGGAGATTCACCGTCGCATTCAGCCGTGTTGGCTACGCACCGCTCCGGCTCGACGGCATAGAGCTGACGGACGGCGGCGTGACGCTGCGCGTCGCCCTGGCTGTCCGTGGCGTTCCCTTGGATCCGGTCGTGGTCTCCGCCGCCCGCAGCGAGCAAACGCGCCTCGATGCGCCGGCCTCCGTGTCGGTCATCGAACGCAGGGACATCCAGGAGGACGGCCACTTCAATCCGCTGGAGCAGATCCGCACCCTGCCCGGCGTGGACCTCGCGTCCAAGGGGCTCATCCAGCAAACCTTCGAAGTCCGGGGCCCGCGGGGTGCGTCGTCGGGTGCGCTGCTGATGCTCACGGACTATCGCTACGCCGAGCTGCCCTCTCTGGGCCTGAACAGTCCCTATCTGGTTCCCGCCACGCGCGAGGACATCGACCGTATCGAGCTGGTGCGAGGACCGGCGGCCGCGCTGTACGGGCCGGGCGCCCCGCGCGGTGTGCTGCACATCGTCACGCGGTCGCCCTTCGAATCGCGGGGTGGGGTCGTGTCGGTCAGTGGTGGGGAGCGCTCGGTATTCCAGGGAACGTTCCGCTACGCGGCCGTCGTCCACCCGCGGGTCGCCGTCGCCGTCTCGGGTGACTACTTCCGCGGCAACGACTGGCGTTGGGTCGATTCGTTGGAGCCCGTGAACCGGCGGGACTACGCGATCCGGCGCGCAGGTGGCGAGGCCCGCCTGGACTGGCGACCAGGGCCGAGCACCGAGATCGTGACCAAGGGCGGAGTCGCCGAAGCGATCAACAACATCGATTTGACGGGCATCGGGGCGGTGCAGGTACGCCACTGGCGCTCCGCGTACGGGCAGGCGTGGCTGCGGCACGGCCGCCTGTTCGCCAACGCGCTCTACAACGTGAGCGATGCGGGCGAGACATATAACCTCCGCACCGGACTCCCTGTAGTAGACCAATCGCGAGTCGTGGGAGCGCAAATCCAGCACGGCGGGCAGCTCGGGCGGGTGGACCTGTCCTACGGCGCGGACGCGCGGTGGACCGACCCCCGCACCGGCGGCACGATCCACGGACGGTACGAAGGCGACGACCGCCTCAAAGAGACGGGCGCCTATACCCAGGCCACGGCGTCGCTCGCCCCGCGGCTCCAGCTAGTCGCGGCCCTGCGCGCGGACTACCATAGCCGCCTGGGCGATGTTGTTTGGTCGCCGAGGGCTGGGGTGGTCTACAAGCCGGGGCGCACCCATGCGCTCCGGCTCACCTACAACCGCGCGTTCAACTCGCCACCGCCGAGCGATCTGTTCCTGGATGTCTGGACAGGTCCGCTCCCATTTCCAGGGGGGTACGGGATCCGGTCCGAGGGGATCCCTCCGGACGGGTTCACGTTCCGCCGGGACTGCGGCGGACTGTGCATGCGCTCGCCGTTCAACCCTGGTGGGGCCGACCTTTACATCCCTGCCGACGCCACCGCCCTTTGGCCCGCCGTCGTGGCGATCCTGCAGCAACAGGGGATCGATCTGTCCGGTATCCCGGCCCCGACGGGAACGGACGTGGGAACGATCCTCGCCGCTCGGAACCGGCGGACACGGAGGTTCGACGCGGTAGCGCCGTCAGACGTGCGCGACGTCGAGCCACTGCGGAGAGAAATCACGAACGTCCTGGAGCTCGGGTACAAGGCGGAGTTCGGTGGCCGCCTCACGCTCGCGGCGGACGCTTGGGTGACTCGGGTGCGCGATCGAGTCGCGCCCAGCCTGACGTCCATCACGCCCAACGTCTTCTACGACCGCACCTCCCTCGAACAGTATCTGGCGGGTTATCTAAGCCCGACCGAGGCCGCGCAGGCCGCGGCGGCGGCGGCGGCGCTCCCCGTGGGCACCGTCTCGCCGCAGGAGTCGCTCTATCCGTTCGACGTGCTGTTCGTGAGCCGCCAGGGTCAGAAATACACGCTCTGGGGGTTGGATCTGGCTGCCGAGGTGCCGCTCGTCGCGCGGTTCTCCCTGTCGGGGAGCTATTCGTGGGCGAGCTACGACTCGCTCGCCGGCGCCCTGCCCGGCGCTCCCGTCGTCCTGAGTGTTCCGCGACGCAAGGGATTCATCAGGTTGGCGTACCGCCACGCCGACGCGGGGGTCTCGGCGTGGATTCAGGCGCGCGCCGTGGCGTCGTTTCCGCTCGGTCCCGGCATCGTAGCCACGTACCGTGAGTCAGGCGTTGCCGCATACGAAGTCGTGGACCTGAATGCAACTTACAGTCTCGGGCCGACCAGGAATGTGACCGTGTCCGCGGACGTGCAGAACGTGTTCGACAACGCGCATCGGGAGTTTGCCGGCGCGCCGGCACTCGGCCGGCTCGCTGTCCTTCGGGTGCGCGCCGGGTTCTAGTCGCGGGAGGTTGACGCTACGGACAAGGTTCCCGCCGCGCGGTGGCGGCAGGTGCTCGACGCCGCCGATGAGGCCCTCGATCTGGCGCCTGAGGAGCGGGTGGCGTTCATCGAGCGATGTTGCGCCGACGACCCCGGGCTCGGCGCCGAGCTAAAGGCGCTGCTTGCGGGGGCCGATGCCGCGTCCATCCTCGAAAGCCCAGCGGCGGCGTTTGCCGGACCGATCCTGGACGAGCTTGGGGCCGGCCCGGACCCGGCCGACTCGCAGTCGAGGTTCGGTCCGTACCGGATCGTGCGTGAGCTCGGCCGTGGGGGCATGGGCGCGGTCTACCTGGCCGAGCGGTCCGACGACCAGTACCAGACGCGCGTGGCGCTCAAGCTGCTGCCGTCCTGGAGCGGCGCGGACGAGCGCCGAGTGCAGCGGTTCCTCGAGGAGCGCCAGATCCTCGCCGCGCTCGACCATCCCGACATCGCGCGGCTGCTCGACGGGGGCGTCACCCCGGGCGGCCTGCCTTGGTTCGCGATGCAGTACGTCGAGGGCGTGCCCATCGACCGCTATTGCGACGAGCTGCGCTTGTCGATCGAGGGCCGCCTCGAACTGTTCTGCCGCGTGTGCGCGACGGTGGCGTACGCGCACCGCAACCTGGTCGTGCACCGGGATTTGAAGCCCGCCAACATCCTGGTCACAGCCGACGGCCGCGTGAGCCTGCTGGACTTTGGGATCGCGAAGCTCCTTGGAAGCCATCCAGCGACGGCAGCGGTCTCGCTCACCGTGACGGGCGAGCGACTCCTCACGCCCCTTTACGCCAGCCCCGAGCAGGTGCGCGGCGACCCGGTCTCCACGGCCACCGACGTCTACGCGCTCGGCGTGCTGCTCCACGTGGTGCTGACGGGCAGCTACCCTTACCGGCTCTCGAGCTGGCAGCAATACGAGGTCGTGCGCGCGGTGCTCGAGCAGGAGCCCGAGCGGCCCTCGGTTGCCATCCTGCGCGGGAGCGGCGCGCCACACGGCGATGCGTCGGGCGCGCCGCCGGAGCAGGTCGCGACGGCGCGCGGCAGCACCCCGGCCAAGCTCGGGCGGCGGCTCCGCGGCGACCTGGACGCGATCGTCCTCAAGGCGATGGAGAAGGACCCGACGCGCCGCTACGGGAGCGCCGAGCAGCTCGAGGCCGACGTCCAGCGGCACCTCGCGGGCTTGCCGGTCGCCGCGCGGCCGGCGGGCCGCTTGTATCAGGCTGGCAAGTTCCTGCGACGCCACCGCATCGGTGTCGCCGCCACGGCGGCGGTGACACTGCTGGTCTTGGGGTTTGCCCTGGTGACCGCGGTCCAGTCGACGCGTATCCGCGCCCAGGCCGAGCGGATCGCCCTGGAGCGCGACCGGGCGGAAGAGGTCGCCCGCTATTTGGCGAACCTGTTCGAGACGTCAACGCCCTCTCCCCGCGAACGTCGCGGCGTGACCACGCGGGAAGTCCTCGATAGCGCCGCCGCCCGCATCGAGGGCGACCTCTCGCGGCAGCCGGACACGCGGGCCCGGCTGATGTTCGAGATGGGCCGCGCCTACCTCACGCTCGGCCTCCCCGAGCGCGCGCAGCACTTTCTCGAGGCGTCGCTCGCGCTCCGGCGCAGCCTTTCTTCGAGTGGCTCGCGCGACGTCGCCGCGACCCTGGATCTCCTGGGCGCGGTGCTGCTCGAGCAGGGGCAGCTAGAGCGCGCCGAGCGGACCTGGCGCGAGGCGCTGGCGTTGCGCCGGCGACTCCTCGGCAGCCGACATGGCGACGTGGCGCGTACCCTCAACGGGCTGGCGGCGGTGCTCCGTGCCCAGGGTCGCGCCCGCGACGCCGAATCGGTCTCGCGTGAGGCCCTGGCCATCGACCGGGCGCGGCCGGGCGACAACCGCGTCGATGTCGCGCAGAGCTTGAGAGGTGTGGCCGACGCGCTCCTCGACCGGGGTGATTACGCGGGGGCCGAGTCGCTCTACCGACAGGCGCTCTCGCTCCTGCGCGCGAAACTTCCCGAGGAGCACCCCGACGTGGCGGGCACCGTGTTGCACCTGGGCGCGGCACTCAAAGGTACGGGTCAGAAGGCAGCCGCAGATTCTCTGTTGCGCTACGGGCTCGCGCTCTATCGGCGATTGGCGGTGGCTCCGCCAGCACCGTGGGACTTCGGGCTGCAGAACGTGATTCCTCCCAAGGCCGGTGTCGGGCCTCGCTCGGCCGTCGACTCGAAGATCGCCTTCACGAGCGATCGGGACGGCCCCGACCCGGTCGGTCACCTCGGCAATCACGAGATCTACGTCATGAACGCGGACGGTACGGACCAGAGGCGACTAACGAACCACGACGCCATGGACGAGTTGCCCGCCTGGTCCCCCGACGGCAAGCGGATCGCGTTCAGCAGCCGCCGGGGAGGTGGGGGTGACATCTTCCTGATGGACGCGGACGGTACCCAACCAGCCCGGTTGACGAATCTCACCGAGATGCGCTTGTACGCTTTCCACGCGACGTGGTCTCTGGACGGAAAGCGGATCGCGTTCCAGAGCTTCGTGCGGCCCGACATTTTCGTCATCAACGAGGACGGCACCGGGCTGACGAACCTCACGAACCACCCGGCGAGGGATGGACTGCCCGATTGGTCGCCGGACGGCCGGAAGATCGCGTTCGTGAGCGATCGGGACGGGACCGGCGACGTCTACGTAATGAACGTGGACGGCACGGAGCCGGTCCGGCTGACCTTCAACGCGGCGTCGCACCCAGGTCCCGGGTGGGGCTTAGATCCCGACTGGTCACCCGACGGCCGGAAGATCGCGTTCGTGAGCGACCGCGACGGCGACCAGGAGATCTACGTGATGAACGCGGACGGCACGAACCCGGTGAGATTGACGGTCAACCCAGGGGAGGACGGCTTCCCCTCATGGTCGCCCGACGGGAAAATGCTCGCGTTCCACCGCCGGGTGCTCGGGCATCGTCAGGTGTTCGTCATGA
>JBOHSA010000232.1:0-10316 GCA_050732995.1 Gemmatimonadales bacterium
GCCCTGCGCCGTGGCCGTGGCGCCCTCGCGCGAGCCGTGGTAGTGGACGGCGACGTCGCACCCGGCCTGCGCGAGACCGACCGCGATCGCCTGGCCGATCCGGCGCCCCGCGCCGGTCACGAGCGCCGTTCGGCCGGCGAGCTCCACGCTTAGGCGCTCCGTCCCGTCACGGGCAGCACCTCGCCGCTCACCGCCTTGGCGTCGTCGCTCGCGAGAAAGAGCACGGCATGCACGAGGTCGTCGAGCTCGATCAGCTTGGCCTGCTCCGCGGCGGGCATCTGGGCGAGGTTGTCTTTGGTGCGCACCGCCACGGGGGCCACCGCATTGACGCGGACGCCCTGCGCGCGGAATTCGCGAGCCAGCGCCCGGGTCAGGCCGGCCACGGCGGCCTTGGCGGCCGTATAGGCCGCCATCTGGGTCGCGGGCTTCACCACGGCGATCGACGAGAAGTTCACGATCGCGCCGCCCCCCCGGTCGATCAGCAGCGGGATCGCCTCGCGGCAGACGTTGAACGTCGTCTGGACGTTGATGGCCAGCTCCTGTTCCAGGGCACCCAGATCGCTCTTGAGAAACGGGCCGTAGCTGACGAGGCCACCCGCCACGTTTACCACGACATCGAGCCCGCCGAATTCCCGCCGCGCGGTGGCCACGGCGCTCTGGGCATCTTCGGGCCGCGTCAGGTTCCCGCTGACGCCCCGGACCTCGAGGCCGTCCCCCTGGAATTCCCGCACCCGCTCGGCGACTGCGGCGGCGTTGACATCCGCGATCACGAGCCGCGCCCCCGCCGTGCCGAGCGCCCGCGCGACGGCGTGGCCGATCTGTCCCACCCGGCCGACGCCCGTGACGAGCGCGACCTTGTCGCGGAAGTCAGCGCCCACGCCCGTCCACCGCGGCCACGATGTCGTCCACCGGCGGCGCGCCGCGCTGCGCGAACGCGATGGTCCCGTCGCGGGCGACGACGTACACCGAGCGCTGGATGCCCCGATCGTCCTCCTTCAACGCGTGGTAGGCGCGCGTGATGGCGCGGTCGGGATCCGACAGGAGCGGGAAGTTGAAGCCCATCTTCTCGGCGTACTGCCAATGGCTGTCCGCGCTCGCCGGATTCACGCCGAAAGGCTGGATGCCGGCCTGCTGGAACCGCTCGATCTCATCGCGCACGGCGGAGAGTTGGCGGTTTCAGCCGGGCGTGTTGTTGCCGGGGTAGAAGATCAGCGCGACGTGCGAGGTCCTGAGCGCGTCGGCCAGCGCGTAGGTCTTGCCATCCGACGCCTCGGCCTTGAACGGCGGCGCGGTGCTGCCCACCGGTAGCAGATCGCTCATCGGTTACGGTTCTCCTCGACGGGTTTCCGCAACGCCTTCTCTCGACGCTCCTCCAGCCGATCAAGCCACTCCGCCGGCACGTCCAAGCCTCCCAGCGGGGCGTGCGACTCTCCGAACTCCGTGTCGCCGTGCCAGTCCGAGCCACCGGTCACCGCGAGGTCGAGCCGCTCGGCCAGGCGGATCAACCGGGCCTCGACGGCCGGCCCATGACTGGGATGCCGGACCTCGAGTCCGTCGAGCCCCTGGCTCACGAACTCCCGGACCTGCGGCTCGCTGGCCCGGTCCCCCAGGTGGGCGGCGACCGTGAGGCCGCCGACCGCGTGCACGAGCTCGGTCACCTGCCGGAGGGTCGGCAGCGGTTTCTCGACATAGCCGGGCCGGCCGCGGCCGAGGTAGCGGGCGAACGCGTCGTTGATGTCGGTGCTCGCGCCCGCGGCGACGAGCGCGCGGGCCACATGAGGCCGGCCGAGCGCCCCGGCCATGCCGCGCTTTGACCCCTCTCCCCCCCCCCCGGCGCCCTCCCGGCCGTTGTCGACCAGGCGCAGCACGTCGTCCAGGTCGATATCGACGCCGAGGGCTTGCAGCCGTGCCACCATCTGCTCGCCGCGGCGCCGGCGCGCCGCGCGGGTCTCGAGCAGGAAGGTCTCGAGCCGGGGATCCCCGGGGGGCACGAAGTAGGCCAGCAGATGCAGCTCCCCCCAGGGGGCCCGGACGCTGAACTCGCATCCCGCAATGACGCGGACCCCGAGCGTGGCGCCCTCGCGCGCGGCCTCCGCCACGCCGTCGGTCGTATCGTGGTCCGTCAGGGCGATGGCGGCGAGCTCGACGTCCCGGGCGCGTTGCGCCACGGCCGCGGGCGGGAGCTGCCCGTCGGACGCGGTGGAGTGACAGTGGAGGTCAACGTGCGCCGTAGGCGGTCTCCGGCGCGGTCCATGCGGGTTGCGATTCGTGGAACAACTGCAGCAGCTGCCGCGCGGAGAGCTCGCGCAGGGCTGCCTCCTGGCTGCGCGTGCCCAGGGGCGCGTACCGGGTGACGCGCCGCCGGCGCTCCGGCCCGGTCCCCTGCTGGAACAGGAGGGCGAACTGGTCCTGCCCGTACACCGAGGTGCGGCCCGCGGGCACGACCTCCCACGTCTCCCCGTTCACCACGATCGTGCGCCGCGCCATGCGCCGTCTCCTCAGGCTTTGGTGGCCGCCGCCAGCGGCAGCTCGGTCCACAGGTCCCAAGCGTCCGGGGCGTAGGTCGCGAGCCCCTGCAGCTTCTTCTCCAGCTTGATCTCTTCGGGGAGGCGCGAGGCCTGCGCGCGGTGCGACATCTCGGTGGCGCTCTCCGAGAACTCGATGAACAGCTGGGGATCCTTCGCGTGGCGGAACAGCCAGATCCGCTGCCCGCGGGCGTCCGCGAACTGGCACAGCTCGCGGAGCGTGCTCAGGTACTCGGCCTCGTTGCTGGCCGGGACCCGGACGCGCGCCGCCGTCAGGTGTTTCGGCATGATCAGACCGCCCCCTCGGGGAATTCCTGGAGCATGCGCTTGACGTCCGCCAGGAACCGGTCGGCGTCGGCGCCGTCCACGACCCGATGATCGTACGACATGGTCAGCATGCCCATGGTCCGGACGGCGAGCGTGTCGGAACCGTCGGCCTGCGTGAGCACGCGCGGCCGCTTCTCGATCGCTCCGACGCCGAGGATCGCGACCTGCGGCTGATTGATGATCGGGATCCCGGCGTAGGGGCCGAACCCGCCCGGGTTGGTGATGGTGAACGTCCCCCGCTGGATGTCGTCCGGGGCGAGCTTTTTGGTCCGGGCGCGCTCACCCAGGTCGTTGATGGCGCGCGCCATCCCCATGAGCGACAGCTCGTCGGCGTGCTTGATGACGGGGACGATGAGCCCCCAGTCCAGGGCCACCGCGATCCCGATGTTGATGTCCCGTCGGTAGATCGTGCCGTCGCCCGACACCGCCGCGTTGATCACCGGATGCTTCCGCAGGTTTTCGGCGCAGGCTTTGGCGATAAACGCGAGGACGGTGAGATTCGCGCCGCGCTCGGCATAGCTCTGCTTGGCCTGGGCGCGCAGCTGGGCGACGCGCGTGAAATCCACCTCGAAGAAGCTCGCCACGTGGGCCGAGCTGCGGCGCGACAGGATCATGTGATCGGCCGTGATCTTGCGGATCTTGGACCACGGCTCGACGCGGTCGCCGGGCCACGGCTCGGCCGTCGGGTGCTCGACGCCGCCCGGTGCCAGGGGACGGGTGCCAGGGGTCGGGGGGGGGGGGGCCGCGCCGGCCGGGACCCCGCGCTCGATGAAACCCAAGATGTCGCCCTTGGTCACGCGGCCCGCGAAGCCGGTCCCCGGAATGCGGGAGATGTCGAGCTGGTGCTCCGCGGCGATCTTGCGGACCAGTGGCGTGGACTTCTTGCGCAACCGGTCCTCAGCCGTTTCGACGCCCCCGTCACCACGCTGCACCGCCGGGGCGGTCGGGCGGTCGGGCGGTCGGGCGGTCGGCGTTGCAGCGGGGGCGGGTGATGGCTTGGGCGGCGAGCCGGCGGCGCCCCCCGGAGCAGCGGGCGCCCGCTGGGCTGCTGCGACGGGGGGCGTCGCGGGCGAAGCCGCCGACGCTGCCGTCCCCACCGCCGCTTTGTCCGTCTCGATCACCGCGACGAGCGTCTGGACCGGCACCGTCTGGCCTTCCTGCACCTTGATCTCGGCCAGCACGCCCGCGGCCGGCGCCGGGATCTCGGCGTCCACCTTGTCGGTCGAGATCTCGAACAGCGGCTCGTCGCGCTTCACCTCGTCCCCGACCTTCTTGAGCCACTTGCTCAGTGTGCCTTCGGCGATCGATTCGCCCATTTGGGGCATCAGGACGTCAATGCGGGCCATAGCATCTCCACCTGCGGCGGTCTTAGTAGGCGGCCAACCACCGGGCCGCCTTCACGATGTCCTCGGTCTGCGGCAACACGAAGTCTTCCAGCGTCGGGGCGTACGGCAGCGGTACGTCGTGCGCCGTGACGCGCATGATCGGGCCGTCGAGCCATTCGAACGCCTGCTCGTTGATCCGCGCCGCGATCTCGCCCGCCACGCCGCCGGTGCGGGTGTCCTCGTGGACGATGAGGATCTTGTTCGTCTTCTTCACGGTGCGCATGATGGCCGCGTCGTCCATCGGCAGCAGGGTCCGCAGGTCCAGGATCTCGACCGACAGCCCGTCGTCTTTCTCCAGCCGCTCCGCCGCTTCGAGCGACTTCCACACGGTGGCCCCGTAGGTAACGATCGACAGGTCCTTCCCTTCGCGCGCGAGCCGCGCTTCGCCGATGGGCGTGAGCACGTCCTCGCCCTCGGGCAGCTGCTCCTTGATGCGCCGGTAGAGCCATTTGTGCTCGAGGTAGATGACGGGGTCGTCGTCGCGGATCGAGCTCTTGATCAGCCCCTTCGCGTCCCGCGCGGTGGCGGGATAGACGATCTTCAGGCCGGGGGTGTGCAGGAACGCCGCTTCCGGGTTCTGCGAGTGGAACGGGCCGCCGCGCACGTAGCCCCCGCACGGGCCGCGCACGACCATCGGGGTCGGAATACCGGCGCGGTAGCGCGCCGTGGCGACGTAGTTCGTCAGCATGTCGTAGGCGCAGGAGATGAAGTCGATGAACTGCATCTCCGCCACGGGGCGCATGCCCATGTGCGCCGCGCCCGCCGCCGCGCCCACGATCGCCGCCTCCGAGATCGGCGTGTCGATGACGCGCGCCTCGCCGAACCGTTTGACGAACCCCTCGGTCACCTTGAACGCGCCGCCGTAGACGCCGACGTCCTCACCGAGGATGAAGACGCGCTCGTCGCGCTCCATCTCTTCCCACAGGCCTTGGCGCAGGGCTTCGAGGTAGGTGACTTCAGGCATCACAGGCTCCGGTACCAGTGCCGCTCCGCCGCCGGCGGGGTCACGTACACTCCCGGCAGCGCCGACTCGGGCTCGGGCAGCGGCTCGTTCACGCACGCATCGGTCGCCTGGTCGATCTCGTCGCGCACGCGGTCGTCGATGTCCTTCAGGTCCTGCTCCTCGGCCCACTCGCTCGCGAGCAGCCGCCGCACGTAGCGGTCGACCGGGTCGTTTTCCTTCGCCCAGCGCTCGAGCTCGGCCTTGGGCACATAGTGCTGGTCGTCGTGCTCGGCGTGGCCCTTGCGCCGGTAGGTCTTGACCTCGATGAAGTGCACACCCTTGCCCTGCCGCGCCCGCGTCGCGGCCAGCTTGGTCGCCTCGTACACCGCGAGCACGTCGTTGCCGTCCACCGTGACCGCCGGAATGCCGTAGCCCTTGGCCTTCTCGGCGAGATCTTTCACGGCGAACTGCTTCTCGGGCGGCGTGGAGTACGCCCAGTGATTGTACTCGCCGATCACGACCAGCGGGCAGCGCTGCACCGCGGCGAAGTTGAGTCCCTCGTGGAACGTGCCGGTCGAGGTGCCCCCGTCGCCGATGTACACCAGGCCCACGCGCTTCTCGCCCCGGAGCTTGAACGTCAGGGTGATCCCGGCCATCACGGGGATCATGTCGCCCAGGTGGGAGATCTGGCCGAGGTAGCCGCGCTCCAGGTCGCCGAAATGCACATTCAGCTCGCGGCCCCGGGTCGGGCTCTCGGCCTTGGCCATGTACTGTCGCAGGATCTGCAGCGGCTCGGCGCCCATGACGAGCAGGGCGCCCAGGTTGCGGATGAGCGGAGAGAGGAAGTCCTGGTGGCGTCCCCGCTCGAGGGCGTAGGCCGAGCCGACCGATTCGCCTTCCTGCCCGAGCGAGCGGAACAGGCCGCCGATGACCTTGGACTGGCGATACAGCGCGGTGAGCCGCTCTTCCAGCGTCCGGGTGAGCCGCAGGTAGCGGTAGATGTCCAGGAGCTGGTCGCCCGCGAGCCCCGCCGGAATGGGCGGGGCGGTCGACTGGGCGGGGGCGGCGCGGGGTCCCATGACGTAAATTATAGTGGGCGTGAAAGTTGGCTGGGGGGGGACGGGGAATCAAGCGGGGAACGGAGGAGACGACATGGCCAGCGCGAAGCTCCGGGTCAGCGGCATGACCTGCGGCCACTGCCGGATGAAGGTCGAGCAGGCGCTGAAGGGCGTGCCCGGCGTCTACTCGGCGATCGTGGATCTGCAGGACGGCGAAGCCGAGATCGACTTCGACGACGACCAGCTCACGGCGCAGCAGCTCGTGGCGGCGATCGAGCGGGCGGGCTACGGGGCGAAGCTGGCGGGTTAGTACGCCCCGCGCACCTCGTGCGTCGGCTCGACGCGCCGGTGCACCTCCGCGAGAAACCGTTTGGCGAGTCGGTCGATCTCCGACTCCCCCACCTGCTCGGTCGTCAGTTCGACGAACGTGTAGTGCCCGCCCTCGGGGCGGGCACTGATCGTGACCCGTCCGATGGCCCCGCTGTAGCTGCGCCGGCGCGGCGCTTCTTCCGCGGGGGCGAGGCGCGCCCCGAAAAACGTCTGCGCGTGCTCCAGGACCTGATCGGGTGCCAAGGCCGTCCGATGGAAGTATCGCATGGCTCGGTCAGCGGGCCCACGCCGGCTTGAACCGCCGCAGCGTGAGGCTGTTGAGGACGACGCTGAGGGAGGACCACGCCATGGCGGCGCTCGCCACCACCGGCGAGAGCAGGAGCCCGATGAAAGGATAGAGCGCGCCAGCCGCGACGGGGATCCCCAGCACGTTGTAGATGAAGGCCCAAAACAGGTTCGCCCGGATCGTCCGCAGCGTCCGGCGTGACAGCTCGACGGCCGTCACGACCCCGCGCAGATCGCCGCGGATCAGCGTCACGTCGGACGCCTCCATCGCGATGTCGGTGCCCGTGCCGATGGCGATCCCCACGTCCGCCTGGGCCAGCGCGGGCGCGTCGTTGATACCGTCACCGACCATCGCGACCCGCTGCCCCTGCTTCTGCAGCTTCTTGACGAGATCCGCCTTCTGCGAGGGGAGCACCTCCGGGATCACGTCGTCGATGCCGACCTCCTTGGCCACGGCTTCGGCACCCTTCCGGGAGTCGCCGGAGACCATGATCACGGCGAGGCCGAGCTTCTTGAGATGGGTCACGGCGTCCTTGGAGGTCGGCTTGATGGGGTCGCTGATGGCGATCACGGCGTGCACCGTGTTGTTCACGACCACGATCACGGGCGAGCGTCCCTGCGCGGCGAGCCGGTCGGCGTCGTGGCCGAGCGTGCCGAGCTCCAGACTGCGCTCGCGCGCGTGGCGCAGGGAGATCACCTCGATGATGCGGCGATCCACCGTGCCACGCACCCCCCGCCCTTCCATCGCGGCGAACTTCTCGACCGGGAGGAGCGGCACCTGTTTGTCGTTCGCCGCCTTGATGACCGCGTACGCCAGCGGGTGCTCCGAGCGCGCTTCCACGGAGGCGGCCCACCGCAGGACCTCGGCCGGCGGGATGGGGGTGCCGTCGGGCCGCTTGGCCGTCACGATGTGGGTGACGCTGGGCTTGCCCTCGGTGATCGTGCCGGTCTTGTCGAGCAGCACGGTGCGGACCTTCGAGAGCCGCTCCAGGGCTTCCCCGCCGCGGATCAGAATGCCGTGCTCCGCCGCCTTCCCGGTCGCGACCAGGATGGCGGTCGGGGTGGCGAGGCCGAGCGCGCAGGGGCAGGCGATGATCAGGACCGTCACCAGGGCGACCGTCGCGAAGAGCACGGCGGGCGCGGGCCCGAAGTCGAACCAGGCGACGAACGCGGCGATGGCGAGCGCGAGCACGATCGGCACGAACACGCCGGCCACGCGGTCCGCCAGATGCTGGATCGGCGCCTTGGTAGCCTGGGCGTCCTCGACGAGCTGGACCATCTGACCCAGGGCCGTGTCCTTGCCCACCCGGGTGGCGCGGAACGTGATACTGCCGGTGGTGTTGATCGTGCCGGCGGCGACCTCGTCGCCGACCTTCTTGGCCACGGGGAGCGGCTCGCCCGTCAGCATGGATTCGTCCACCGCCGAGGCGCCGCCGGCGACGATGCCGTCCACGGGGATCTTTTCGCCCGGCTTTACCATCACCACGTCGCCCGGCACCACGGCCTCGACGGCGATGTCCACGGGCTTGCCGTCGCGGACGACGTGGGCGACGGCGGGTTTGAGCGCGGCGAGGCGCTTGATCGCCTCGATCGTCCGGCCCTTGGCACGGGCTTCGAGCAGGCGGCCGAGCAGGATCAGCGCGATGATGGCGGCCACGGCCTCGTAGTAGACGTCGGCCGGGAGGCCCGCCCGTGTGAAGGTCCCGGGCGCCACGGTCGCGACGACGGAGTAGAGGTAGGCGGCGCCCGTTCCCACGGCGATCAGCGTGTTCATGTCGGCCGTGCGGTGGCGAAAGGCGCTCCAGGCCCCGTGGAAGAATTGCCGGCCCGCCCACACGAGTACGGGGAGGGTGAGCAGCGCCAGCCCGCGCTTCACCCACTCGAGGGGTACGACCCGCCCCTGGGCTTCGAGCGTGTCGCGCAGGGCGACGGCCGCGGGCATGAGCAGGCGGCCCAGGAGGTCGAGCCGTTTGAAGGTGCCCAGCGCGCCCATGGGGCGATCCGCCATGAGCAGCATCGCGCCGACCATCGCGACCACGGTGACGACGGCGGCGAAGGCGAACTTGCGGCTCAGGGCGCGGATCTCCTGCCGGCGCGCGATGCGCTCGCGCTCGACCGGGTCCTCGGCAGCGATGGGGGCGGCCACGCGGAACCCCGCCGAGCGCACCGCCCGTTCGAGCTCCTCGGCGGTCGTCGTGCCGGGGACGTAGTCCACGGTGACGGTTTCGGTCGCCTGGTTCGCGGCCACGCGGAGCACGCCGGGGATACGCCCCAGCGCGCGCTCCAGCGGCGCCACGCTGGGCGCGTAGTGCAGCTCGGCCACGGTGAACGTGACGCTCGCCTTGCCGCAGCCGTACCCCGACTCGCGCACGGTCTGGATCAGGCGCGCGACGTTGGTCTGGCCGTCGTCGTATTCGACCGACGCCTTGGCGGTGGCGTAGTTCACGGCGGCCGCCGTCACGCCCGCCGCGCCGGCCAGCGCCTCCTGGACCGTCGCAGCACAGGATGCGCAGCTCATCCCCTCGATCGGCAGGAGGATGCGCGTCTTACTCATGGAACTTGTGCGGCGACGAGGCGGGGCGGCGGCTCGTGTCGGCCGGCTCGACGACGAGGAGGCCCTTGAGCATGCTCATGCCGCAGCGAAAGGGGAACTCGCCGGGCGCCGTGGGCGTGAACTCCACCGGCGTCGTCTGAAACGCGGGCAGCTGCGCGTCGATGCCGAACGCCTCGAACACGACGCGTTCGGAGCAGTCGGCCGTCTCGTCGCGGTAGAACTGGATCCGGACCGGCTGGCCGGCCCGTACGACGATGGTATCGGGGGAATACCCGCCTTTGACCGTGACGTGCACTTCCTGGACGCCGTCGGCGGCGCGCGCCGCGACGCCCCGCCCACGCGACAGGAGGAAATACCACAGGATCCACGCGATCGCGGCGGCACCGAGCCCGGTGACGACGATCTGGGCGACGCTCATCCCGGGCTAGCGCACCTCGCGGCGCGACCCCTCGATCCGCATGGCGTAGAACGAGCGCCACACGAACACGACCGAGATCGCGAAGAACGCGGCCGCGAGGCTCCGGGCGAGGCCGGCGCCCTCCTCGTGCGTCAGCGACACCGCCAGCTCGACGGCGAGGAGCCCGAACAGGGTGGTGAACTTGATGATCGGGTTCATGGCGACCGAGGAGGTGTCCTTGAACGGATCGCCCACCGTGTCGCCCACCACCGTCGCGGCGTGCAGCTCGGTGCCTTTCTGCTTCAGCTCGGTCTCCACGATCTTCTTCGCGTTGTCCCACGCGCCGCCGGCGTTGGCCATGAAGATCGCCTGGAACAGGCCGAACAGCGCGATCGAGACCAGGTACCCGATGAAGTAGTACGGCTCGACGAACGCGAAGGCGAGCGTCGCGAAGAAGACGGTGAGGAAGATGTTGAACATCCCCTTCTGGGCGTACTGGGTGCAGATCGCCA
>JBOHSA010000233.1:0-17752 GCA_050732995.1 Gemmatimonadales bacterium
ACCACGCGGTCGATCACGGCGAGATAGGCGCCTTCGCCCGAGCCGGGCGGGAGCGGCACGTTCACGTTGGAGCCCTCGCCCGCGCCGCCGCCGCGCGCGCCACCGCGCCGGGACAAAACAAACCCAGGCCCGCGCGCCCGAATCCTCCGAAACCCTAGGTCAAAGGATGCGCCCGATGTCTCGCCCTAGTCGCCTCGTTCTCTCCGTGGCCGCGGCCGTCCTTAGTGGACTGGCCGCCTGCGACGGGACGGGGCCGCAGCTCGCCCCGGTGAGCCTGTATCTGACCGATGCGCCCTCGGACCAGATCGCCAGCGCCCGGGTCTGGATCTCCCGAGCCTACCTCGTTCCCGGAAGCGACGACACTGACGGGCCGGGCTTCACCATCACCGACGACCCGCAGGAGTACGACCTGCTCCAGCTGCAAAACGGGGTGACCGCGCTGCTCGGCAACGCTCTCATTCCCGTCGGAGACTACGCCCAGCTCCGGCTCGTCGTCGACTCCGCCAAGATCAGCCTCGTGGACGGCGCGACGTTCGCGGACGGCTCGAGCGCCCGCACCCTCAAGGTTCCGAGCGGCATGCAGTCGGGGATCAAAGTCTCGTTTCCCGGAAAAGTGCACGTCGACCCGGCAGGCGCGGACATCGTGGTGGACTTCGACGTGACGCTGAACTTCACGTTCCAGGGCGCGCCCGATGCGCTGCGGGACGTGCTGTTCACCCCGTTGCTGAAGGGCACCGTACAGTAGCCCACGCTTGCCCCCGCTCCCGGGCGACGATAGGTTGACCCGGCAGGTCGGCTGCGACTCCCTTGGGCGTCGTGGCCGACTCCGTTTTCAGGGGGGGGGCATCCGGCATGAGTGGGGCGACCATCCAGCTGCGGGCGGTAGGCCTCTCGGGCAGCCCGGCGTCCCAGTCGAAATCTCGGACGCTGCTCGAGCGTGCGCTCGCCGTGCTGCGCTCGGGGGGGGCGGCGGTGACGTCGTTCGATCTCGCCACGCTGCCCGCCGATGCGCTCCTGGGGCGCGCCCGGGCGCCCGAGCTCGACGCGGCGCTCGCCGCAGTGGGGGCCGCGCACATCGTCGCGGCCGCGACGCCGGTGTACCGGGCGGCGTACACCGGCCTGCTGAAGGCGTTCTTCGACCTGATGCCCCAGGACTTGCTCCAGGGCAAGGTGGGGGTCCCGATCGCCACGGGCGGCGGGCCGGCCCACTCGCTCGTGGTGGACCACGCCCTGCGTCCGTTGTTCGCCAGCGTCGGTGCCGCCACGGTGCCGACCGGGGTCTACGGCGCCGACGCCCAGTTCAAGGACGGCGCGGTGGACCCGAAGCTCCTGGCACTGGTGGACGCCGCGGCGGCGGAAGCGCTCACCCTGGCGCGCGCGCTTACCGCCGCGCGCGGCCCTGTTGCCCGCTAGAGCAGGCGCTCGAGCGAATACGCCCCGGGTCCCGTCACGGCCAGGGTGAGGGCGGCGGCGATGAGCACCAGGTTGTACTCGAAGCCGCCATTTTGAATGAAGAAGCCCTTGGGGCCGTGGACCTTGGCGATGGCCACCGCCATGGTCGCGAGCACGAGCAGCGCGGCGATCGGGAGGTAGAGCCCGAGGATCAGCAGGAGCCCGGCCACGAGTTCGCCGGCGACCGCGGCGGTCGCCCACACCGGGGCAGGGGTGAACCCGAGGCTCGCGACATAGCCCTTGGTGCCGTCGAACCCCGGCCCGCCGAACGCCCCGAAGCCCTTTTGGGCGCCATGGGCCAGGAATACGAATCCCAGCACCAGCCGCAGCATCAGCAATCCCAGATCCGTCAGCATTCGGTTCCCCCTTGACAATTATCTTGATATCGAGATACTTCACATCGAGCTATATTCCCAACACCCGGCGGCGGCAGGAGGTTCCCGGCCCATGGCGGAACGGAAGGACCCGGCGCTGTCGCTCTGGGTGGTGCTGGCCCGGGCGTTCGACGCCGTCGAGCGGCATTCGCGCGCCAGCATCGCCCGGCACGGCCTGGGCACCACCGAATTCGGCGTGCTGGAAGTGCTGTATCACAAAGGACGGCTGCCCGTGTCCGAGGTGCAGCGGCGCATCCTCGTGGAGAGCGGCAGCACGACGTACGTCGTGGACAAGCTCGTCGCCCGGCGGCTGGTGCGACGGACCCCGAGCACGGACGACCGGCGCGTGACCCTGCTCTCGCTCACGCCGGCGGGTCGGCAGCTGATCGCGCGGATCTTTCCGGCCCACGCCCAGGTGATGCGCAACGCGGTGGACAGCCTCTCGCGGCGCGAGCTGGGGACGGCAAGTGCGTTGTTGAAGAAACTCGGCAAAGGCGCGGCCGATCACGCTCGGCCGAGGATGGACCTGCCCTGACCCTACTCGCGCACCGGCACCGCCACGCCGAGGAGCACCGCATCCACCGTCTCCCGCCGCGTGCCGCCGCCCATCCGGGCCTGCTCGATGCGATAGGCCAGCCGCGCCCAAACGTCCGGGCCGGCGACCAGCACCTGGATGCCGCCCTCCGCCCCCCGGCCGCTCCCGAACGACTCACGGACATCGACGTCGCCCGCGGGGGCGGCCCAGATCTCGAGAAAACTGGTCATCCGATCCGCCAGCACCGTGACGTGCGCCTGGCCTCGAACCTCCCAGAACAGCCAGCGCTGCTTGCCCAGGTGCGTGGCGTAGGTGCGCGCGTGGGGGCCCACCCACACGGTCAGCCAGGGCCGGGCCCGGTACCCGAGGAGCGCCTCGCCCTCGGTGAACCGCCGTTCGAGGATGGTGGCTCGCGCCGTGTCGGGCGTGAGGTGGCCCTGGCCATAGCGGATTCGGAGCCGCAGCGCGCCGCGCTCGACCACACCTTCGCCGGCCAGCGTGAAACCGGTCAGCAGCTCGCGCCCGTCAGCGGTGCGACTCCGCACCGTGTGCGTACCGGCCGCGAGTCCGACGGTCGCGTGCAGTTGGGGGGTGGTGCTGGGGGCCTGCGCCATGGCGCCCGACGCGCAGGCGAGCAGGACCGCGACGGCGCGGCCGGTCATGGCGTGAGCATCACGGGCTCGCCCGCGCGGATCTGGAGTCGGCGGTCGCGGCGCCGGCGCACGTTCTCCGCTGCGGCCGCGGCGCGCGCGTCGCGCCACCGGTCGCGCACGGCGCGGTTGCGCTCGACGTTCTCTCTTATGGCGGCGCGGGGGCGCTGCGCGAAGAACCCGATCACGCCGCCCAGCGTCACCGCGCCGCCCACCACCACTCGGCCTCCGGCGGCGTCTTCGCCGCCGGCCACCAGGCTCGGCAACAGGACGATCGCCGCACCCACGACGGCGCCGGGCGCCAGCGCTTTCAGAGCGGGACCAACGGGACGCCGCTCGGCGAGGAGCTGCGAGTCCGCGGGCGGGAGCGGCAGCGGCAGCGTGTCGCTCGTCACCACGGTGACCTCCAGCGGCACATGGAGCATCCGGACCACGGTGGGCCCGTCGCGTGAGGTCACGGTGAACGTGTAGCGGCCGGCGGGGACGAGGGCACCGGCGGTGTCGAGCCCGTCCCACCGGAGGTCGAGGCTGTCGCCGATGGGGCCGGTGTACAGCGCCCGGAAGGGTCGGCCGTCCTCGAGCGTGACCGCCGCGGTGATCTCGTGGAACGAGCTGGCGAACAGCCGGATGACGAACCCCTGCTCTCCCGGACGGAACTCGGCGACGGCCAGGGGGGAGAGGGGGGGCCGAGTGAAGACCGCCTTCGTGGCGCGCCGCATCTCTTCGAACAGGTTCAGGACCTCGGGTGGGAAGACGAGCTCGTCGGGGCGGTAGCGCGGATCGAGCAGGACGAGCTGGCGCGCGGCGGACCGTGCCGAGTCGGGCCGCTCGCGAATCAGCTCGGTCGCCGCGAGATGAATCAAGGCCCGCGCCCGCTCGGGGCGCGGCAGACCGGCCGCTCCCGAGAACGCGAGCGCGCGGCGGAGATAGCCCGCCGCCACCTCGAACTCCAGACTCTGGTAGGCCCGGACCGCCTGGTCGAGCAGCTCGGCGGCGGCCTGCGCGTGGCTGGTGGCGGGGGCGCCGAGTGTGAGCGCCAGCAGCACGGAGGGGGGCCACCTCACGGCCGCACCTCCCGGAGCCGGATCCTGAGGAGCTTGATGGCCTGCCCCGGAGCGACGATCACGGTCGTGTCGAAGGGGACGTAGCCGTCCCGCGCGACGCGGATGCGCCGCCGGCCGGGCGCGAGCGGCACGTTCGTCCTGGGCGTGTTGCCGATCGACCGGCCGTCGACGAACACCTCGCCCCACGGACCTTCGGCTTCGGTACTGACCCCCAAGGTACCGGGAGTGACCGGCGGTGCGACTGGCTCCCGCCGCGGCGGCGGAACCCGAGCCGCTTCGCCGGTGGGGCGAATAGCCGCCCCCCCCCCCTGGGTGGGCTTCCTGGTGGTGGTCGAATCGGAGGAGGTCGCGTGGGTAGCGCTCGTGTCCCGCGTCGGGGGGTTGACGGGTGGGCCGGCGACGCCGGCATTGCCCGACTGCAGCACCGCCCAGACGGCTCCCGCGGCCAGGAGCGCCCCTCCCCCGCCGGCCGCGAGCCAAGCGCGCGCCCGGCGGGCGCGGGCGGGAGCGACGGGGACGCTGGGGTCGGAATCGTCCAGCCGCTCGCCGAGTGCCCGCGTTGCAGGGGTCGGGGAGGTCCGGAACGCGGCCGGCGCGCGGGGAACGGCCCGGCCTCCCAGCGCCTGCACGAACTCGGCGATGTCGGCGAACCGGTCCCCCGGCTTCTTGCTCATCGCCCGCACCAGAGCGTCGGAGACGGGGACGGGAACGTCCGGCTTGACGTCGGCCAGGCGCGGGGCCGGCTCGAGCAGGTGCTTGCGGATTAGCTCGCCGAGGGAATCGCCACTGAAGGGGACGGTGCCGGCCAGTGCCTCGTAGGTCAGGATCGCGAGCGAGTACTGGTCGGAGCGGCCGTCCGCCTGCTGGCCCTCGAACTGCTCGGGGGACATGTAGCGCGGGGTGCCGAGCGAGCCGCCGGTGCGGGTGAGGGCGACGCTGCCGAAGGCGCGCGCGACGCCGAAGTCGCACACCAGCGCCCACCCGCTGTCGTCCATCATGACGTTGGCGGGTTTGATGTCGCGGTGCACGACGCCGTGGCGGTGCGCGTAGTGCAGGGCGCTCGCGACCTGCTCCACGATCTTGAGGCAGTCCTCCAACGGCACAGGGCCCGCGTGCTCGATGACCTCGGCGAGCGAGCGGCCCTTGATGTACTTCATGGCGTACCACAGGAACGTGCCCGTGGCGCCGACCCGGAAGATCGGGACGATGTGCGGGTGGTCGAGCGCCGCGGCGATCTTGGCCTCGCGCTCGAACCGCCGGGCGGTGTCGGGGTCGTGGATGAACTGGAGCGGCAGGATCTTGAGGGCGACGGGCCGGGACAGCTCGATCTCGTAGGCGAGGTACACGAGCGACATGCCGCCGCGCCCGAGCAGCTCCGCGATCTCGTACTGGCCGCCGAGATCGCGGCGCAGCGCGCGCTCGAGCTCCTCCGAGACGGCCTTGGGCGCCGGCTCGGCGCCCAGAAGGGTGAATCCGCAGCGCGGGCAGGCCTCAGCCGTCGCCGGGACGTCGTCGAGCGAGCAGCGCGGGCAGATCATCTCCTCAGGGGACCCGGAAGTCAGTATCGGCAGGGTTGAGCAGAGGGACGACCGTATCGGAGTTCCCGCCGAACGAGACCCACGCGCCGCACTGGTTCGTCTGATCGCACGCGCGGGCGCGCCAGAAGTACCCGGTACCCAGCAGCCCGCCCGCGAGGCCCGTGACTGTGATGCGGGCGGGGTTGCCCGTGGTAACGCCCGTCCCTCGCGTCAACCCCGTTCCGTCGAATGCCGTGTTCACGTCCTTAACCTCCACCTCGAGCGAGATCAGGTCGCCAGGGTCGGGGTCGGTAACCAATCCCTGGAGGACCACGGTACCCGGATCGGCGCTCGTCGTCCCGCCCACGGCGATCACGGTCGTGCCGTTCGCCTGGAACTGGTTGAGCACCGTCGGCGCGGCCGGGGTCTCGGGGACCGGGTTCGCGAAGAAGTCCGCGGCGGATTCGGCGTTCATCCCGAAACTTAACCAGCCGCTGCAGCGGCCGGTCTGATCGCACGCGCGGGACGCCCAGTGATAGGCCGAGTCGTCGGCGAGTCCGGTGATCGTAACGCTCGCGACGGCCCCGCGGGCCACCTGGGCGCTCGAGTCCGTCGGAGAGCCGGTCAAGCTTACCGCGAGCCTGCGCACCTCCACCTGCAGGCGGAGCACGTCGCCCGGATCCGGGTCGTTCACCGTCGCCTTCAGAACCACTGTGGACTCGTCGGTCGTCGCGCCGACCCCGATCGAGGTCGACCCGTTGCTCCGGAACTGCCCCGGCACCGTGGAGGTGCTCGGATCCTGGGGCACGAACAACCGGAAATCTGCCGCACTTTCGACATTACCGCCGAAGGCCATCCACGTGCCAGCCCGACCGGTCTGGTCCACGGCCCGGTAGCGCCAGTGGTAGGCCGTGTCGTCGGCCAGCCCGGCGACGGTGACCGCCCCCGTCGCGCCGCTCGCCACCCGTGCGCCGGAGTCGGTGGGAGCGGTGAAGGTCTCTCCCAACCTCCGGACCTCGACCTGCAGCCGCAGCGAGTCGCCCGGGTCGGGATCGGTGAGGCGCGCCTTGAGGACGACGGTGGCTTGATCGATCGTGGCGCCGGTCACGATGGTCGTGAACCCGTCGCTCCGGAACTGGGCCGAGTCGGTCGCGGCGGGATCTTGCGGCACGGCCACGCGGAAGTCGGCCACGCTCTCGGCATTGGCGCCGAACGCCGTCCAGGGGCCAGCCCGGCCCGTCTGGTCCACGGCCCGGTAACGCCAATGATAGGCCGTATCGTCGGCGAGCCCGGAGATCGTGACGGTCGGGGTGGCGCCGGTCACCACTGACGCACTCGAATCCGTGGGGACGATGAAGGGCTCGCCCAGTTTCCGCACTTCCACCTGGAGGCGCAAGACGTCGCCCGGATCGGGATCGGTCACCTTTGCCTTCAACACTACCGTCGCCTCGCCAGTAACCGCGCCGAGTCCGATGGCTGTTGAGCCATCACTCCGGAACTGCCCCGAGTCGGTCGCGGCAGGGTCCTGCGGCACGGCGACCCGGAAGTCGGCCGTGTCGGGGTGATTGCCGCCGAAACCCACCCAAGCGCTGGCTCGGCCGGTGCCGTCAACCGTCCGGGCCTGCCAGCGGTAGGCCACGTCGTCGGACAGCCCGGCGAGACTGATGGCGGTGGGGGGTGCCCCGTTCGCCACGAAACCGCTCGTCGCGGTCGGCACGTTGCTGAGGGGGGTCCCTACCGGCCGCAGCTCGATCTGGAGCTGCAGGGTGTCGCCCGGATCGGCATCGGTGAGTGTGGCTTTGAACACTACCGCCTTCTCATCGATGGTCGCGCCGAGGCCGATCGGCGTCGTGCCGTTGCTGCGGAGCTGAGCGGGCGACGCCGGGACGCTCGGATTGTGCTCCAGGATATCGAATTCCACAGGCACCCGCAGGGGATCGTTGTTCGCCTCCGGGGAGGTGAACTCGACGGTATCCCGATACACCCCTTCCGCGAGGCCTGTGGGGTTGAGGCTCAGGATGATGCTGTCGGCGGGCGGCGCGCCGCCGGCGGACTTGGAGAGCCCGAGCCACGTCTTCGCCGAGTTGTGCGTCGCGTTCCAAGCAAGCGTTCCCCCGTCCGCGTTGGTGATACGCAAGACGGCGGTGCGCGGCGTGGTCGCGCCGAAGTTCGCTGAATCGCTCACGGCGAGCGGGGCGACGGCGAGCACGGGCTGGTGCACCGTCAAGCGGATCGGGATGCGGGCCGGACTGCCGTCGGCGCCGGGGGCGTTCGCCGTCACGATGACCGTGTCGTCGTAGGTCTGCGGCGTCAGGCCCGCGCTCGCGATCGTGAGCGGAATGTCGTCCGGCGCGCCGCCGGCGGTCTTGCCCAGTGTCAGCCACGTCGAGCTTCGCGCGAGCGCGGCCGTCCATCCGAGAGTGCCCGAGCCGGCGTTGCCAACCCGGAGCGTGTCGCGGAAGGTTGCTCCGCTGCCGGCGTTCGTAGCTCGGCTCACAGCGGTCGGCGTGACCGCCAGCACCGGTCGCTGGATCACGAACGTCACCGGGATCTTCGCCGGCGCGCCGGTCGCCCCGCCGGGGACATCCACCACGATGGTATCCCGGTAAGTCCCGGCCGGGCGGCCCGCGGTCGCGAGCTCGACGGTCAGGGTCGACGGCGCGGTCCCGCTCGCCGGACTGCTGGTCAACCAGGCGCTGTCAGCCTGTTCTGCGGCGGTCCAGCCCAGGACCCCAGTTCCCGTGTTGGCGATCTGGAGGGTCACCGTGCGCACGCCCGCCGCGCCCTGCAAGGCCGAGTCGAGCACGGCGGTGGGCGTCACGGTGAGCACCGGCCCGGTGGTGGTCACGGTGAAGTCGGCGCTCGCGCCGCTGCCGAAGGCCGTCCACGGGCCCGCCCGGCCCGTCTGATCGACCACCCGCGCCTGCCAGCGATACGACACGCCGTCGCTGAGCGGTGCCGAGACGCTCAGCAACACGCCGCCCCCGGCGTTCGGCACCGCCGCGCCGACCTGGGTCGGCGTGTTCGTGAAGGCGGTGCCGAACGGCCGCACTTCCACCTGGAGGCGGAGAGTGTCGCGTGCGTTGGCATCGGTGCCGGTGGCGCGGAACTCGGTCGTCGTGTTGGGGGTCGTACCGGTGGCCGGAATCGCCGGCCCGCCCGGCCGGAACTGGCCCAGCCCGCTCGCGGCGCCCGGCGCGACCGGCCGGGTAAGGGTCAGGCTATAGGAAAACGCCACCGCGGGGCCGAAGCTCGTCGCCTCGATCGTGTAGCGCCCGGGGGCCGGAAGCGCGACGCCCGCCAGGCAGGAATTCCGGCCGGCCCCGAGGCAGTCGTCGTTGAACGCCACCACCCCCCCCACGCTGTCGAGGAGGTAGAGGTACGTGTCGAGATCGGTCTGCGCGCCGGTCGCGAGGCTCACGCGCACCGTGTCCCCGGTGCCGCCGGTGAACGCGTACAGGTCGGCGAAGCTCTGGCCGCCCGGCCGCCGGGGCGAGCGGCAGTCGCTGGACGCGAGCGTAGCGGCGACGACCGTGTCGGGCGCGATCGCGGTCACGGGGCAGATCACGCGGAACACCACGGGAATCCGGCGCGGCGAGCCCACGGCGCCCGTGGCTGTCAGAATCACCGTGTCGACGTGGACCCCCTCGGCGAGCCCGGCGGCGGACGCGGTGAGCAGAATCGAGGCGCCGCCGGCCGGGGGAAGATCGAAGGTATCGGAGGTGACGCTGAGCCAGGACGACCCGCGGGCCAGACGCGCCCGGACCCCCGTGCCGACGGTCCCGGTGTTGGACACGGCGCGGGTCGTCGAGCGGGTGGTGCTCGTGCCGTGCAGCGCCGAATCGGAGAACAGCGAGACATCAGCCGTGAGCACGGGCGGCAGCACCTGAGCGGTCGTGGTGTCGCTGAGGCCGCTCTGCTCGGCCCGCACCAGCGTGGTGCCCGAATCGCGGGCGGTCGCGAGCCCGGTGACGGAGTCGATCGTCATCCGGCTGGAAATGCTCGAGGTCCAGTGAACCCGCGGATCCGTGATCGGCGTCCCGTTGATGTCTTCGGCGGCGGCGGTGAAGCGCAGTGTGTCGCCCAGGCGGGAGAACTTGGGCTGCTTGGGCGACACGGTGAGGGCGCGGAGCTCGTACTGCACGGTGAGCTCCGCGGTGTCGGCTGCGGCGCCGCCGCCGGCCGAGCTGCTCGCCTGGAGGGAGGCGCGGCCCTCGCGGACCGCCTCGACGACCGCGGAATCGCCGGCGGCGGCCACGATCGTCGCCGTGTCCGGGGCTCCGTTGGTCCACAGGAGGGGCGCGTTGGCGATGGCGACGCCGAGCGAGTCCCGGACCACCGCGCGGAGCGTGCGCCGCGCGCCGACGGTGCGCAGCGAGTCGGCGGCCGGCGTGACGAGGAGCTGGCGGGCGAGCTGTTGGACGACGACGCGCGCGCTGTCGCGCGCCGTGTCGGCGCGCGCCCGGATCCAGGTGGCGCCGTTGGCCCGCGCCGTCACGAGGCCTGCCGCATCCACCCGGGCGATCGTGGTGTCGGCGCTGGTCCACGTCGTGCCCGGCGTGCCGATCGGGTTGCCGCGCGCGTCGAACGCCGAATCGCGCAGCTGGCGCGTAGCCCCCAGGCTGGCCAGGCGGAACGAGTCGGGCGATACGACCAATCCGGCCGCCCGAATCTGGACGGTGATTCCCGCGCTCGCCGTGGCGGTGTCCAGGCGGGCCGTAATCGTCGCCCGCGCCCCGCCGCGGCGCGCGCGGACGCGTGTGCCCACGCAGCCGGGGCCGGCGGGCACGAGCGCGACGGTCGAGTCCGGATCGACGGTGACGCTGAACGACGGAATCAATCCCGGGATCGTGTCGCCGCCGGTGTCGAGCGCGGCCGCCCGCAGACACACTGTGTCGCTCACGCTCGCGACCGTCGTGTCGGCGGGAGCGACGAGCACCGTAGGGACGACGACCCATGCCGTGTCGGCCGCCGGCGCTGCGTCGCCGGGCGTCGCCGCGCCCCGGAGCCGGACGCTGATCACGGCCCGCCCACGAGCTATCCCGCGCACCCGGCCCAGGCTGTCCACCGTCGCGATCCCAGGGTCGCTCGAGCTCCAGACGAGCGGGAGGCCGGATTGCACCACGCCATCGACGTGAACCTCCGCCGTCAGCCGCACGGAATCCGCCACGGCCACCGTGTCGCCCTGCAATTCGAGAATGGTGGACGAGGCTTTGAAGAGCTGATCGGCGCGGCACGTGGCCAGCAGGAGGGGAAGGCCCAAGAGCAGCACGCCCGTCCCCAGGTGTCGGGTGCGGACGGGCAGCCGTGTCCCGCGGACGGCTGAGGCAGGTGTTGCCATGCTCGTGCCCTGGGGCTCCTGTCGCTCCAACGGACCTTCGGCACCCTCACGTGCGCGGGGGCGCGGGAAACTCCGGCCGTGAGGGGCCTCTAACTTATGTTGTCGGAGCGGGTTGCGGTGTGCTCCCGGTCACGCGCCCGCGCTCCCGGGCCTGCGACCCGCCGGCGTAGGTTGTGGCGCAACGGCCACTTGGCGGGTTGGTGGCATGGAATTGGCGTTAGATTCCCCACCCTATGTCCATCGCCCACAACCTCGGCTTCCCCCCCCTCGGCGCCGCGCGCGAGCTGAAGCGCGCCACCGAGGGCTACTGGAGCGGCAAAGCTTCCCGGACCGAGCTGCTCGCCACCGCTGCCCAACTCCGCAGGCGCCACTGGGCGCTGCAGCGCGAGCTGGGCGTCGACCTGATCCCGTCCAACGACTTCTCGCTGTACGACCGGATGCTCGACACGTGCGCGCTGGTGGGCGCCGTGCCGCCGCGCTACGGCTGGTCGGGCGCCGAAGTGGATCTCGACACCTACTTCGCGATGGCGCGGGGGAGCCAGGGGAAAGGCCGCGACGTCACGGCGATGGAAATGACGAAGTGGTTCGACACCAACTACCACTACATCGTGCCGGAATTCGAGCCGGAGCAGCAGTTCCGGCTCGGGTCGACGAAGCCGTTCGACGAGTTCGCCGAGGCACGGGCGCTCGGGCTCACGACCAAGCCGGTGTTGATCGGTCCCGTCACGCTCCTGTTGCTGGGCAAGAGCCGGGGGGCGCGATTCGACCGGCTGGCGCTGCTCGAGCGCCTGCTGCCGGTCTACGCCGAAGTCGTGCGGCGGCTCGCGGCCGCCGGAGCGGGGTGGATCCAGGTGGACGAGCCATGTCTCGCGCTCGACCGGACGCCGGCCGAGCGCGAGGCCTACCGGACCGCCTACGGCTACCTGGCACAGCGCGTGCCGGAGGCGAAACTACTGCTCGCGACGTATTTCGCCGGGCTGGATGACAATCTCGCCACGGCGCTGACCCTGCCGACGCACGGCCTGCATGTGGATCTCGTGCGGGCGCCGGGACAGCTGGACCCGGTGCTCTCCCAGTGGCCGGCGGGTCGGGTCCTGTCGCTCGGCGTGATCAACGGGCGGAACATCTGGCGGGCGAACCTCGAGACCCTCGTCCCGGTGCTCGATCGGGCGAGCGCGAAGATCGGGGGCGACCGGTTGTGGGTCGCGCCGTCCTGCTCGCTGCTGCACGTACCGATCGACCTCGACCTCGAGACCCAGCTCAACGCCGAGCTGAAAGGTTGGCTCGCGTTCGCGAAGCAGAAGCTCCAGGACGTGGCGACGCTGGGCCGCGGGCTGCGGGACGGCTGGGCGAGCGTCGCGACCGAGCTCGAGGCGAGCGCGTTCCATGCCGCGGGGCGGCGGGGGTCGGCGCGCATTCACAGCGCCGCCGTGAAGACCCGGGCCGCGGCGGTGACCGACCGCGACTTGAAGCGCGCGTCGCTGCACCCGGTGCGGCGCAAGCAGCAGCTGGCGCTGCCGCTGTTTCCCACGACCACGATCGGGTCGTTCCCGCAGACGGCCGAGGTGCGGGCCGCGCGGCGCAAGCTGCACGACGGCAAGATGACGCAAGCCGAGTACGACGCGTTCATCCGGGACCAGATCGACCGGACGCTCGCGCTCCAGGAGGAGATCGGCCTGGACGTGCTGGTACACGGGGAGTTCGAGCGCAACGACATGGTGGAGTACTTCGGCGAGCAGCTGTCGGGGTTCGCGTTCACCGAGCACGGCTGGGTCCAGTCGTACGGGTCGCGGTACGTGAAGCCGCCGATCCTTTTCGGGGACGTGGCGCGCCCGCGCCCGATGACGGTGCGGTGGAGCACGTACGCGCAGTCGCGCACCGCCCGGCCGGTGAAGGGCATGCTCACGGGGCCCGTCACGATCCTGCAGTGGTCGTTCGTGCGCGACGACCAGCCGCGGTCGGAGACCGCCAGGCAGCTCGCCCTGGCGATCCGCGACGAAGTGGCGGATCTCGAGGCCGGGGGAATCAAGGTGATCCAGATCGACGAGCCCGCGCTGCGCGAAGGCCTGCCGCTGCGGCGCGCCGACTGGAACGCCTACCTCGAGTGGGCGGTGGGCGCGTTCCGGCTGGCCACCGCCGGCGTGAGCGACGCGACCCAGATCCACACCCATATGTGCTACAGCGAGTTTAACGACGTGATCCGCGTGATCGAGCGGATGGACGCGGACGTGATCTCGATCGAGAACGCGCGCTCGGGCTCGGAGCTGCTGCAGGGGTTCGAGCAATACAAGTATCCCAACGAGATCGGCCCGGGCGTCTACGACATCCACTCGCCCCGCGTGCCCGCCACCGCCGAGATTGTTGGCGCGCTGCGCGGCATGAAGCAGGTGCTCGACGACCGGCAGATCTGGGTCAACCCCGACTGCGGCCTCAAGACGCGCGGCTGGGAGGAAACCCTGGCCGCCCTGCGCAACATGGTCGCCGCGGCGCGAGAGCTGCGGGAGGCGGGAGGCGGGAAACGGGACGCGGGGTCCGGGACGCGTAAGGCGAAGCCCGGAAAGCGGAAAGCGGGAACCCCGAAAGGGCTCTCCACCGGTGGCAGGAAGCGGCACACGTAGCCGCCGGTCCGCCACCCGCTTCCCCTTTCCGCCTTCCCGGCTATAGTAGGGCGTATGACCCCCGAGATCCGCATCACCGCTGAGCCGATCGACGCCGACCGCTGCAAGTTCGTGGTCGGCGTGCCGGTGCACGGGGCCGGGGTGCGGCGGTTCACGTCGCCGGACGACGCGCGGGGCTCCCCCCTCGCCGAGGCGATCTTCGCCATCCCCGGGGCGGGAATCCGCGAGCTCATCGTGTCCGGCAACCTTGTCACCCTAGTGAAGGACAGCCCGAGCCCCTGGCCCGCGGTCGGCAAAGCGGTGGGGCAGGCGATCCGCGCCGCGCTTGGCTCCGGCGCGCCGCCCATCGCGGCCAAGGAGGCCGCGCGGACCGCCGTGGCGGGTAGTCCGACCGACGACGCCCTGTACGAGCGGGTGTCGGAGCTGTTCGACCACGACGTGAATCCCATGGTCGCCCGGCACGGCGGCCGCGTCGAGCTGATCGATGTGCAGGACGCGGTGGTGATGCTCCGGATGATGGGCGGCTGCCAGGGGTGCGGCATGGCGGACGTCACGCTGCGCCAGGGGATCGAGGGGCTGCTACAGCAGCATGTGCCGGAAGTGCGGGGCATCGTGGACATCACCGACCACGCGTCGGGTTCGAACCCCTACTTCCAGGCCGCGAAGAAATAACCCGGCTCCTCCTTCTTCTTCCGACTCACACCTACCGCACCGCCGCGTTCGTCGAGGCCGCCCGCCGGCTCGGCGTGGCCTTGACGGTCGCCTCCGAGCTGCCGAGCACGCTGGAGCCCGCGGTCCCGGCGGGACTCGTCACCCTCGACTTCCGGAATCCCGAGCGCGCCGCGGAGCAGGCGCGGGCGTTCACGAGCGCCACGCCCCTCACCGGGGTGGTCGGCGTGGACGACGACACCGCGGTGCTCGCCGCCGTGATCGCCGAGGCCCTCGGCCTGCCGGGCAACGCCCCGGCGGCGGCCGTGGCGGCGCGCGACAAGCACCGCCAGCGCGTGGTGCTGGCGGCGGCGGGCGTCCCGGTCCCCGCCTTCACCCTGCACCAGATCGACGAGGATCCCGAGGCGGTGGGCCGCGGGGTCCGCTACCCCTGCGTCCTCAAGCCGCTCCGCCTGTCGGCGTCGCGCGGCGTGATCCGGGCGGATGACCTCACCGGCTTCGTGGGCGCGGCCCGGCGGCTTGCGGGGATCCTGGCCGAACCCGACGTGGCGGCCTGCGGCGAGCCGGCGCGACAGTTCCTGGTGGAGGACTACGTCCCCGGCGTCGAGGTCGCGCTCGAAGGCCTGCTCGTGGGCGGGCGGCTCCACGTCCTCGCGGTGTTCGACAAACCCGACCCGCTCGAAGGGCCGTTCTTTGAGGAGACGATCTACGTCACTCCGTCCCGGCTCCCCGCCCCGGCCCAAGGCGCGGTCCGGCAGGCGGCGCAGGCGGCGGCGCGGGCGCTCGGCCTGCGCGAGGGGCCGGTCCACGCCGAGCTGCGCGTGAACGAGCGCGGTGTCTGGGTAATCGAGGTCGCGGCGCGGCCGATCGGGGGACGGTGCAGCGCGGTGCTGCGCTTCCGGGGAGCGGGGAGCGGGGAGCGGGACGCTCCCGACCCAGCCGGCCTGGTGTCGCTCGAAGAGATCCTGATCCGGCACGCGCTCGGCTGGCCGATCGCCTCGCTGGAACGGGAGGAGCTCGCGGCGGGTGTCCTGATGATCCCGACGCCGCGCGCGGGGGTGCTGCGGGAAGTGCGGGGCCAGCCGGCGGCGCGCGCGGTGCCCCTCATCGAAGACGTGGCGGTCACCGTCCCGCCGGGGCAGCGGCTCGTGCCGTTGCCGGAAGGGTCCCGCTATCTCGGGTTCATCTTCGCGCGCGGGCCTTCACCGGCGGCGGTGGAGGCCGCGCTGCGGGCGGCGCACGGCCGCCTGGACATCGTGCTCGACTAGGCGGCGGTGGCCACGCACTCGAGCCAGTTGCGCGGTACACTCGTCACCTGGAGCTCGTCCATCGTGCGGGCCAATCCCACGCGCAGCGCCTCGGCGCCCAGCTCGAGGGGCACGCCCGGCAGAGCGCCCTCGATGAACAGCGAGAACCGGCCGATGTCCTCCAGGCTCTCCTTGGTCATCTCTACGCGTACGAGCTCGACGGTGGGGGTGGCGAATCCCGCGGCCGTGCACAGGCCCGCGTACTCCTCGGGCGAGAGCCAGCGCATCGCGGCGGCCTTGTCCTCGTGCTGGTGCTGCACGACGATGCCGCGCTCCTTGAGCACCTGCACCGAGCGGACGATCCAGCGCCGCCAGAATCCGCTCGTCCCCTCCACGTAGGCCCCGGCGAAGAACGTCGAGTTGAACGCGAAGGCGCCGCCCGGGCGCAGGACCTTGCGCACCTCCGCGATGACCCGCGCCTTGTCGGCTACCAGGTGAATCGCGTTGAGGAAGACGACGGCGTCCGCCGACGCGACGAGGCGGGACAGCCACTCGGCGCTGCCCTCGAGGAACTCCGTCACCTTGGAGGAGATCGTGGCGCGCGCCTTGGCGAGCGCCGAGGGCGACGGATCGATGCCGATGACGCGGACATCCCGCGCTTCCCCGGTCCGCTCGAGAATGAGCTTGGTCACGGCTCCGGGGCCGCAGCCCAGATCCACGATCACCTTCCGCCCCGGACAGATCACCCGCTCCACGATCCACCGGTTCACGTGCGTGAACAGAGGGTGCCGCGTGAACGGCTCGAACGAGAAGCGCTCGTCCTCCGGCGCGGGGCTGAGCCCGGCGCCGGGGGTGTTACTGCTTGTGGATGCCAAGGGGCCCCAGGTGCACGTCGAGGTTGTGGTTTACCCGGTAGCCGACGATCCCGCTCGTGTCGAGGTCGGCAGCGTCGCCGGCATAGACTTCCTTACCGTTCACCATGAAGCTGACCTTGCCGCCGGCGACCAGGATGCTGAGCTCGTTGGTTGCCTTGCCGGTGCCATCCGCCTTGACGACGGCCGGGTGGTCGGTCCAGTCGACCACGTTCGTGGGCCGCGCCGCGAAGCCGGCACGCCGCCGGATCATGTACTTCCCGTCGATCGCGCGGATGATGAAGTACGTGTACGCCTGGGTCGAGTCGGCGAGGTTCCGGCCGCCGATGAAGATGCCGTACGCCTCGGGGTGCTCGGGGTTCTTCATCTGCGTGATGCTCGCCACGACGTGGTAGGCGCCGGAGACGGTGTCCCGGTCGCGCCAGAAGATGGCCGCGGGGCCCAGCGTGGCGTGCAGGCCGTCGCCCATCGTGACGAACTTCACGTTCGCGAGCGGCGCGTTGCGCTCAGTCCGGGCGCGCCAGCCCTCGGGCAGGCTGCCGCCCCCCGCGACCGCTTTGTCGGGGTCGGCCTGAGCGCCGAGGGACCGAGGAATGGCGGCCAGGGCCAGCCCGGCGACGAGCGCTACGGGAAGCGGGAAGCGGGACGCATGCATGGCTACACCCTCTGGGAACGGAACCCGTGTCTGGAGCGTTGTTCGCAGTACCGCTAGTTTGCAATCTAAGTGACACAGCCAAAACGTCTTAGTCAAGAGGAGCAGCGCTCCCTGATCCGGCGCCTGCAAGCGCGCGACGAGCGCGCCTTGCGGGAGCTATACGATACGCTCGCTCCCTGGGTGCTCGGCCTCGCCTACCGCATTCTGCAGGACCAGGGGGAGGCCGAGGAGGTGTTGAGCGACGTATTCGTGCAGGTGTGGGGGCACAGCAACCAGCACGACGCGGGGCGGGGGCCGCTCGTGCCGTGGGTCCTGGCGATTGCGCGCAACCGGGCGCTCGACGCGTTGCGACGGCGCCGGCGGTGGTGGCGCAAGGCGGAGCGCTGGGAGCAGGCACGCGCCGCCCAGGACGGTGGCGTCCTGCCGGCCCCCGACCCGGCGGAGGCGGCGGTGCCAGGGTGGCCGGTGCACCGCGAGATCCATGCGGCGCTGGCCGGCCTGCCGGTGGACCAGCGGCGCGTGGTGCTGCTTGCCTACTTCGAGGGGCTGACGCACTCGGAGATCGCGCGGCGCACAGGCCAGCCGCTCGGCACGGTGAAGACGCGCCTGCGGACAGCGCAGGCGAAGCTGGCGGAGGCGTTGCAGCACGTGAAAGACTGGATGACATGAGCGACTGGCTGGGCATGAGCGCGCACCCGCGGGTGCCGCGTCCGGAGCTCCGGGCGGCGGTTCTGGCGCGCGCGGTGGCGGCGCGGCGG
>JBOHSA010000234.1:0-10679 GCA_050732995.1 Gemmatimonadales bacterium
CGCGCACGGCCTCGAGCAGCCGCAGCGCCGCCCGCCGCGCGGCGGTCGCGTCTCCCGCCCTAATCCAGCATCCCTTCAGTGGGCGAGGACGGCATGGCCACCTCGCGCTTGGCCATGCGGCCCGCGAGAAACGCGGCCCGCCCCGCTTCGACCGCCAGGCGCATGGCGTGGCCCATCGCGACCGGGTCGCGCGCCGCGGCGATCGCCGTGTTCATCAGGATGCCGTCCACGCCCTGCTCCATAGTGATGCACGCGTCGGACGCGGTGCCCACCCCCGCGTCCACCACGACCGGCACTCGGAGCCGGCGCTTGATCGTCCGGACGCCGAACGGGTTGAGCAGGCCGAGCCCGCTGCCGATCGGCGACGCGAGCGGCATCACGGCCGCGGCGCCCGCGTCCTCCAGCCGGAGCGCGGTGACCAGGTCCTCGTTGGTGTACGCAAGCACCTTGAACCCGTCCTTCACGAGGACCCGCGTCGCCTCGAGCAGGCCCTGGACGTCGGGGAGCAGGGTTTCCTGGTCGCCGATCACCTCGAGCTTGACGAAGTCATTGAAACCGGCCGCGCGGCCCAGACGGGCGTAGCGGATGGCGTCTTCGGCCGTAAAGCAGCCGGCGGTGTTGCCGAGCAGGAAGAACCGCTTCGGGTCGAGATGGTGCAGGATGCTCGTCTCGCGCGAGCGGTCGAGCTCCACGCGGCGGACGGCGACGGTGACGACCTCGGCGCCCGACGCCTCGAGCGCCCGGAGCATGCTCTCATGATCGGGATACTTGCCCGTTCCCACCAGGAGGCGGGACTGGAACGTCCGGCCCCCGATGACGAGGGGGATGTCCCGCGCGACGTCCACGGCGGCAGTCATGCGCTCACCCGCCTCCGACGAAGTGCACGAGCTCGATCGTGTCGCCGGGAGCGACCCGCACGTCGCCCAGCGCCGGTCGGCGCACGATCGCGCGGTTGTGCTCGACGACCACGGCCCGCGGATCGAGCCGGAAGGTGGCGAGCAGATCGAGCAGCGTCGCTCCCGGTGACAGCGTTCTCCGTTGTCCGTTGACTGTGACGTCAATGGTTTCCGTCATGACTCAGCTCCGTCAACATCGCGCGCGCGGCCGCGGCCGGCTCGGCCGCGTCCCACAGGGCGCGGATCGCCGCGACGCCGAACGCACCGGCCGCCCGTACATCGCGCGTCCGCTCGGGGGTCACTCCGCCGATCGCCACGACGGGCAGTCCCAATCCGGTGATCTCGCCGAGCCGCTCGAGGCCGAGCGGTTCGCGGTCGGGATGCGAGGCGGTCGCGAACACGGGCCCCACCAAAAGATAGTCGGCTCCCGCGGTCCGTGCGGCGGCGGCTTCGGCCAAGTCGTGCACCGACTTGCCGATCCACCACCGGGGGCCGAGCCGGCGGGCGTCTCCCACGGACAGACTGGACGCGGCCAGCTGGACGCCGATCGCCCCGGTCGCGAGGGCGATGTCGAGGCGGTCGTTGACGAAGAGACGGGCGGGCGGCCAGGCGGCCAGGCGGAGGGCCAACTCGCAGTGTTCGAGTCCGGAAAGGGCACGCCCCCTCGCGTGGAAGGCCAGCTGCTCCCCGCCACCCCGAGCCAGCTCGGCGGCGACCGCGTCGAGATCGGCGCGGCGGGCGATGCGCTCGTCGGTGATGGCGTGCAGGCGGGGGAGCAGCGGCCTCACGTGAAGCGCTGACCGACCCGGACTCCCCGACCGCGGACCCAGTCGGCCGTGGGCATGCGTGAGCCGCCCGCCGGTTGGACTTCGTCGACCTCAACGGCATCCGACCCTGCCGCGATGAGCAATTGGCCGTTGGCCATCAGCACTTCGCCGGGGCCTCCTCGTCCGGGCCGCACCCGGGCGCCGAACAGCTTGACTTCCTTCCCGTCGAGCTCGGTCCAGGCGCCGGGTTTCGGATCGAGCCCGCGGATCGCACGCGCGACGACGTCGGGCGCCTCGGTCCAGTGGAGGCGGGCGAGCTCGCGCGTGAGCTTGGGCGCGTAGGTCGCCTGCGCGGCATCCTGGGGCCGGGGAGTCACCGCGCCCTGCTCCCACAAGGCCAGCGCCTCCACCAGGGCCTGGGCTCCGAGCTCCGCCAGCCGGGCGGACAACTCCCCCCCCGTTTCGTCGGGGGCGATGGGCTCCGCGAGCTGGAGCAGGACGGGTCCGGAATCGAGCCCCTCGTCCAGCTGGAGGATGGTGACGCCGGTCGTCTCGAGGCCGTGCAGGATGGCCCATTCGACCGGCGCGGCGCCGCGCAGGGCCGGCAAGAGCGACGGGTGCACGTTCACCAGGCCGCGGGCCGGCAAGGCGAGCAGTTCGGGCCGGAGCAGGTGGCCATAGGCCACGACGACCCCCACGTCCGGAGCGTAGCTCTTGAGCGTCCGGAGAAACTCCTCGCCGGTCGGGCGTTCGGGCTGGAGCACGGGAATGCCCTCGGCCACGGCCACGGTTTTCACGGGCGGGGGAACGGTGGTGGAGCGGGACCGGCCCTGTGGCCGGTCGGGTCGTGTGACGACCGCGCTGACGTCGAATCCCTCGCCCAGCAGGGCGCGCAGCGAGGGGACGGCGAACTCGGGCGTGCCGAAGAAGACGACGCGCACTACAACTCGCCCGCCAGCTCCGGCGTCACCTCCTTGAGATAGCCGGATTTGCCCTTGCGGGCCTTCTTCCATTTGGCGAGGAGCAGCCCGCGCTTCACGGCGCTGACGTGGTCCAGAAAGAGCACGCCGTCGAGGTGGTCGATTTCGTGTTGAATGGCGCGCGCCTTGTACCCCGAGGCGGCGACGCGATACGGCCGGCCGTCGCGGTCCAGGGCCTCGAGCGTCACCGTCCGGGGGCGGGCGACGTCGCCGAAGAGGTCGGGGATGGAGAGGCACCCCTCCTCGGCCGTTTCGATCTCCGCCCCGCGCGCCACGATCGTGGGATTGATCAGCACGAGCAGCGGGGAGTCGTCGCCCACGTCGACGACGGCGACGCGGCGGGCCACGCCGACCTGGTTGGCGGCGAGGCCGACACCCCGCGCGGCGTGCATGGTCTCAAACAGGTCGTCCACCAGCTCCCGCACCGCCTCGTCCACGCCCGCGACCGGAGCCGCCCGCTGGCGCAGCAGCGGCGAGCCGAGCAGGTGGAGCTTGCGCACCGTCACTTGGTCTTGACCTCCACCTTCATGTCCGTCGGCGCGCTGCGGTTCGTGATATTGGCGATGCCGCTCCGCAGCACCACGAGCCGGGACTCTCCGCTCCGCACCGTGACCTGGTCGTCCTTCAAGTGGATCACCTCGCCCACGATCCCGCCGGAGGTGACCACCTGGTCGCCCTTTTGCAGCGAGGCGAGCAGCTGCTTGTGTTGCGCCTGCTGCCGGCGTTGCGGCCGGATCAGGAGGAAGTAGAAGATGCCGACGAACAGGCCGATCTGGAGGAGAAAGACGAGGAGCCCCGGGCCGCCCTGCTGGCCGGAGGCGAAGAGCGTAAGCGCGTGCAGGCCGTGCGTGGTCATGCGGCTCCCGGGTTGGTGTAGCGGTGCCGCCAGTCGGCGGCCCAGCGGGTCAACTCGTTCCGGCGAATCGCCTCCCGCAGCGCTCGGGCGAGCCGGATGAGGAACCGGACGTTGTGCAGCGACAGGAGCCGGAGCCCGAGCAGCTCCTCGGCCAGGAACAGGTGCCGCAGGTAGCCGCGCGAGAACGTCGTGCAGGTCTCGCAGTCGCAGGCGGGGTCGAGCGGCCGGTCGTCCTCGCGGAACGCGGCGTTGCGGATGTTCAGCGGGCCGTCGGGCGTGAACGCGGAGCCGTTGCGGCCGTTGCGCGTCGGCGCGACGCAATCGAACAGATCCATACCGCGCTCCACGGCCGCCACCAGATCCTCCGGAAACCCCACGCCCATAAGATAACGGGGGAGCTCCGGGGACAGCCGGGGCTCGAGCGCTTCGATGATCTCATACAGCGCGGGCTTGGACTCGCCGACGGAGAGGCCGCCCAGGGCGAGTCCGGTCCACGCCCCCAGCGCCAGCGTCCGGTCCAGGGCCTCGAGCCGCAGCGCCCGGTTGGTACCGCCCTGGAGGATGGGCCATAACGTCTGACGGTCAGGCGGTCGGGCGGCCGGTCGGTCGGCGCCCGTGACCGCCGGACCGCCTGACCGACCGTCCGCCAGCTCCCGATGCCGCCGGGCGCACCGGTCCAACCATCGGACCGTTCGCTCCATGGCGTCGCGCGCGGTCGCTTCGTCCGCCCCGCCCGCCACGACGTGATCGAACGCCATGACGATGTCGGCGCCGAGTGTCCACTGGATCTCGATGGCCCGCTCGGGGGTGAGCCGGCGCCGCCCGCCGTCCACGTGGCTGGTGAACTCCACGCCGTCCTCCTCCACGCGGCGAAAGCCTGCGAGCGAGAAGACCTGGAAGCCCCCCGAATCAGTCAGCAGGGGGCCGTCCCACGCCATGAAGCGGTGCAAGCCGCCGAGGGTCGCCACGACGCCCTCGCCCGGACGCACGTGGAGGTGGTAGGTGTTGGCGAGCACCATCTCGGCCCCGACGGCTGTGAGGTCGGCCGGACTCAGCGCGCGGACTGTGCCCTGCGTGCCCACCGGCATGAAGCACGGTGTCTCCACGACGCCGTGCGGGAGCGTGAGGGTGCCGGCGCGCGCCGCGCCGGACGTGGCGGCGAGGGTGAACTCGAACATCACACGATGGCCATCGCATCGCCGTAGCTGTAGAAGCGATATGCCTCGCGCACGGCCTCGCGGTATGCCGCCATCACCGCCTCGAACCCCCCGAACGCGCAGACCAGCATGAGCAACGTGGAGCGGGGAAGGTGGAAGTTCGTGAGCAGCCTGTCCACCGCGCGGAACTTATAGGGCGGATAGACGAAGAGCCTGGTCTCGCCCGTGCCTGGGCGGATCCGCCCGCGTTCGTCCGCCACGCTCTCGAGCGCCCGGACGACCGTCGTTCCCACCGCCCACACCCCGCCCCCCATGCCTTTCCGCTCGTTGATGATCTGTGCCGTCTGTTCCGGTATCACGTACGGCTCGGCGTGCATCGGGTGGGCCGCGAGGTCGTCCGTCTCGACGGGCTTGAACGTGCCGGGGCCGATGTGCAGGTCCAGGGTCACGAGGGCGACGCCGTTGGCCCGCAGCGCCTCCAGGATCGCGGGCGTGAAATGCAGGCCGGCCGTCGGGGCCGCGACGCTGCCGTCGTGCGCCGCGTACACGGTCTGGTAGCGCTCCCGGTCCACCGGCGTCGGGGGCCGGCGGATGTAGGGGGGCAGCGGGACCTCGCCGTATCGGGCGATGGTGCCCCGCGCGTCCAGCTGCCCCACGAAGCGCACGCGCCGGAGCCCACCGCCCAGGGCCTCCAGGATCTCCACCGAGCTGTCGGCGCCGAACGTCACGCGGCGCCCCGGCTTGAGCTTGCCGCCCGGATGGCCCATGGCCAGCCAGATGCCATCCTCGAGCTCACGCACCAGGAGCAGCTCGGCATCGGATCCCGTTGTGCGTTTGCCGCGCAATCGAGCGGGGATGACGCGGGAAGCGTTCAGCACGAGCACGTCCGTGGGCGCGACCAGCTCGACGAGGTCGCGAAAGCCGCCATGCCGAATGGCCCCGGCCGAACGCTCGAGGACGAGCAGCCGGCTCGCGGCCCGATCCGGGAGCGGGTGCTGGGCAATGAGGCTCGGGGGGAGATCGTACTCGAAGTCTGAAGCGTGCATGAGGGAACGCGGAAGTCGGAAGGCGGAACACGGAACCCTGCGACTCCTGTCAGTTCCGGGTTCCGACTGCGCGTTCCGCGCTAGAGCATCGATGGCTGCTCGGCGGTCTTGGGTGGCGTAAACCCGAAGTGCCGATACGCGGCGGGTGTCGCCGTCCGGCCGCGCGGTGTGCGGGCGAGGAACCCCTGCTGCATCAGGAACGGCTCGTACACTTCCTCCAGCGTGCCGGGGTCCTCCTCCACCGCCGCGGCGACGGTGGTCAGGCCGACCGGGCCGCCGTCGAATTGCTCGATGATGGCCTTGAGGATCCGGGCATCCATGTCGTCGAGCCCGAACTCGTCCACGTCCAGCCGCTTGAGGGCTTCCGCCGCGACGGGGGCCGTGATCTTGCCGTCGGCGCGGACCTGGGCGTAATCGCGCACTCGCTTGAGCAGGCGGTTGGCGACGCGGGGCGTGCCGCGACTGCGCCGGGCGATCTCGGTGACGCCGGCGGGGTCGGTGGGCACGGCGAGAATCCGCGCCGACCGGCTCACGATCTGGGCCAGGTCGTCGGGGGGGTAGTAGTGCAGGCGCTCGACCAGCCCGAAGCGCGCGCGCATGGGCGGCGTGAGCAGCCCGAACCGGGTCGTGGCGCCGATCAGCGTGAATCGCTCCAGCTGCATCGGGATCGTCTGGGCGTGCGGGCCGTCGGCGATGCGCACGTCCACGCGATACTCCTCCATCGCCGGATACAGGAACTCCTCGAGCGCCGGCCGCAAGCGATGGACTTCGTCGATGAACAGGATGTCACCCGCTTTGAGCGAGGTCAAAAGCCCCACCAGGTCGCCCGGGCGCTCCAGCACCGGCCCGGACGTGGTCCGGATCCCGACCCCGAGCTCCCGGGCCATCAGCAGGGCGAGCGTCGTCTTGCCGAGCCCCGGGGGGCCGAAGAACAGTGCGTGGTCGAGCGGCTCGCCGCGCTGCTTGGCCGCGTCGATCGCGATCTGGAGCGATTCCTTGACCTTGGCCTGTCCGACGAATTCGTCCAGCCGGGAGGGGCGGAGTGCCGCGTCGGCGGACCGCTCTTCGGGCAGCGCTTCCGGGGTGGTGATCTGGGTTCGCCCGCGCGTCATGGCCGCCTCATCGCGCCGGCTTGCCCTTGGGCCGGGCTCGCCAGCGCACCGGCCGGGCGTCGGGCTCGAGCGCGTGCTTCGCGTGGCAGGTGACGCACTCGTCCACCGCGCGCGCGGCGTCGTCCGCCACCAGCTTGCGGTTGGTCGAGCCGCATCGCGTGCAGATCCACTCCGCCGTCTGCGCCATCGTCATCCTTGGGTGAGAAGGTGGAGGGCCCGGCGCACCAGCGCCTCGGTGTCCGCGATGCCGTCCCCGGCCCCTCCGCCGTTGCCCGCTCCGGCGAGCGCCTGCCGGATCGCGCGCTCCGCTTCCATCGCGCCGTAGCCCAGCCGCTCCAGGGCCCGTAGCGCCGCCTCCGCCGCTCCCGAGACGGGGGGGGAGGCTGCCGGCGCGTTCACAAACTCGTGGACCTTGTCGCTCAATTCAAGCGCCACCCGCTCCGCGGTCTTCCGGCCGATGCCGCTCACCGATGAGAGCAGGGCGACGTTCCGCTCCGCGACCGCCTTCGCGCCGCGTTCCACCCCGAGCGCCGAGATGAGCGCGAGGGCCAGCTTGGGCCCGACGCCGGTCACGCTGATCAGGCGCTGAAAGAACCTTCGGCCGGTCTCGTCCGCGAAGCCGTAGAGCGCCCAGCCGTCCTCCCGCACCACCAGCTCGGTGGCGAGGGTCACCGCCTCTCCCACCGCCGGCAGCTTCTCCATGACTCCCAGCGGAACGACGACCTCGTAGCCGACTCCGCCGCCGGTGTGCACCACCACCCGGTCCGCGGTCTTGGCCGCGAGGCGGCCGGTCACGTAGGCGATCACGTGCGCAGGATGTGGGTCAGGGCGACGGCCACGCCATCGGCCGCGTCGGCGGGCTTGGGCGCCCGGCGGAGCCGCAACAGGCGCGCGACCATCGCGGCGACCTGTGCTTTGGTGGCGTCCCCCGCCCCCGCGACGGTCTTCTTCACCGTCGCCGGGGCATACTCCGTGATCTCCAACCCCGCCTGCGCCGCGGCCAGCAGCACCACCCCCCAGGCGTGCCCGAGCACGAGGGTGGTGCGGACGTTCTTATGATAGAAGGCGTGCTCGAGGGCGAGGGCGGTGGGACGGTGGCGCACGATCAGCTCGGCGATGCCCTCGTGCAGCTCGGCGAGGCGGCGGGGGAGGGAGCTGCGCCGGCGGAAGGTGATGACGCCGCACTCGATGAGCCGGCCCATTCCCGGCGTGCCGTTGCCCGCTTCGATCACCCCGTAGCCGGTGACCGCTGTTCCCGGGTCGACGCCCAGGACTCTCACGTCACCCCGTCACCGCGGCCATGGCCTCGGCGTCGATGTCGAAATTCGAGAAGACCCGGGCCACGTCGTCCAGTTCCTCCAGCGCCTCGATGAGCTGCAGCAGTTTCTTCGCGTCGCCGCCCTCCACCTTCACCGTGCTCTTGGGAATCATCGCGATCTCCGCGCTCAGCACCGGGATGCCCTTGGCCCGGAGCGCTTCCTGGACGGTGTGGAGTCGGTTCACCGGGGTGGTGACGAGAAAGACGTCGCCGTCCCGGGTCACGTCGTCCGCGCCGGCGTCGAGCACGGCCTCGAGGACGGCGTCTTCCTCGCTCTCGCCTCCGGCGGCGTCCACCGTGACTTGGCCCCGGCGGTCGAACATCCAGGCCACCGAGTTCGCGGCGCTGAGGTTGCCCCCGTGGCGGGTAAACACGTTCCGGATCTCGGCGACGGTCCGATTGGCGTTGTCGGTCGTGACCTGGATCAGGATGGCGGCGCCACCGGGGCCGTAGCCTTCGTACATGACTTCCTCGTACTGGACGCCTTCGAGCTCGCCGGTGCCCTTCTTGATGGCGCGGTCGATGTTGTCCCACGGCATGTTCTCGGCCTTGGCGGCGTCGATGGCGGTGCGCAGCCGCGGGTTGCCGGCCGGGTCGCCGCCGCCCTGTTTGGCGGCGATCGTGATCTCGCGGATCACCTTGGTGAAGGCCGCACCGCGCCGCGCGTCGGTGACGGCCTTCTTCCGCTTGATCTGCTTCCACTTGCTGTGACCGGCCATAGATCCTCGTCCAACTTACAAGATTCACCGATCCGGATCGAGCATATCCTCGAACCGCATCCACCGGCGGTAGAAGTACAGATCCACGAAGCCGGTCGGGCCGTTGCGGTTCTTCGAGACGAGGAGCTCCGTCGCGCCGTCCACGCCCCCGCCGGGGTTGTACATCTCTTCGCGGAAGAGCGACAGCACGACGTCGGCGTGCTGCTTGACGGCCCCGAGGTGCCCGTAGTCGTCGAGCGTGGGGCGAGGGTCTTCGCGTCCCGCGTCGAACCGCGGCAGCTGCGCCGTCACCAGCACCGCGACCTGACGCTCGAGCGCCAGCGCCTTGAGGTGTCGCAGCACCAGCGCCGTGTCCTCATCCTGCGTGGGGCGGTCCGAGTGGCCGGGCGGAGGCACCAGCTGGAGGTAGTCCACGACCACGAGACCGAGCTGGCGCAGGGGATCGAGCCGCTCGGCCAGCGCCTCGAAGTCGGGCGCGGCGAGCAGCAGGATGCTCAGCGGCAGGCCCCGGAGCCGGACGGCCGCGGCCCCGATCCCAGCGCGGGCGTGGTCGTTCATCCGGGCGGCGCGCAGCTCGTCGACCGACACGCGGCCTTCGATCGCCAGCGCGCGCTCCATGAGCCGCTCTTCGTCCATTTCGCCCGAAAAGTACGCGACCCCGATCCCGCCGGCCTGTTGCGCCACGCGCAGGGCGACGCCCAGCGCGAGCGCTGACTTGCCGGCGCCGATGTCCCCGCCGAGCACGATCAGATCGCGGCGTCGCAGGCCGCCGCCCAGCAGCCGGTCTACGGAGGCGAACCCGGTGGGAATCGTGTCGCCCGTGACCTCGCCGGGGCGCTGCTCGTCCACCCGCTGGACCAGCGATTCGAGCGACGGACGCTTGGCGAGAGGGCGGATCGGGCGGGGGCGCGTGCTCATGGCTGCATCTATAAATGTATGCGGGCCGCGCGGGCGGCAACGGCGACCGCGTCGCCCGCCTCCGCCCCGAGGACCTCCCGGGCGGGAGCGACGAGTTGACCCAGGGTCAGCGCGGCGGCCCCGGCGGTGGCCGGCTGGAGGTGGTGCCGGGCCGCCGTCAGGGCGCGCTTGAGCGGCGACGGCAGGGCGAGGCTCGCCAGGCGGGTCTCCAGGGCTTGCAGCCGCCGCCGGTGGTTCTTGGCGCTGACGGGGCGCGGCGGCAGCACCGCCTCCGCGGCGCGCACGGTGAGCCAGAGCGCGTACAGCCCGTCGCGCCGCGGGCCCCGGGGGGCGGCGGCGACGAGCGTGATCAGCCGCTCCTCGCAGGGCGAGGTAGCCTGGGCGAGACTCACGCGGTCAGCCGCTCCACCGCCAGGGCGACAGCGGCCGGGGTGATGTCCACGAGACACCGATGGTGGCCGAGGGGGCAGCGGGCCGAGCCCAGGGCGGAGCAGGGGCGGCAATCGAGCGGGCGCTCGAGCGCCACCGCGCGCGCGCGGTAGGGGAAGAACCCGAACTGCTCGACCGTGGGCCCGAACAGCGCCACCACCGGCGTGCCGACGCCGGTGGCCATGTGCATCACGCCCGTGTCGCCCGAGACCAGGACGCGGGCCCGGGCGATCACGGCGCCGGTTTCTTGAAGCGAGAACTCGCCGGCCGCACTCGCGGCGCGGTCGTCGTCCGCCAGCTGCTGGGCCACGCCGCGGTCGGCCGGCCCGCCCACCACGACCAGCCGGTAGCCCGCGGCCCGCAGCCGGTCGGCGAGCCCGATCCAGTGCGCCACGGGCCAGCGTTTGGTCGCGTGGGCGGCGCCCGGGGCGAGCACGGCGACCGGCGCGTCGCCGAGGCCGTGCTGGGCCATCCAGTGCGC
>JBOHSA010000235.1:0-18126 GCA_050732995.1 Gemmatimonadales bacterium
GGTCGGGGTCGGGCACCACGACCGCGCCCGGCACCAGCCGCTCGTGCACGAACTGCTCGTCGCCGCCGTAGCCACGCAGCAGGATCGCCGGCCGCCGGCCCCGCTCCGCGCAGGACGCCGCGATCCACGCGGCGAGCGGCGTCTTGCCGGACCCACCGACGGCGAGGTTGCCGACGGCCACCGTGGGCCGTGGCAGGCGACGCACCGCGCGCCAACCCCGGCGGTACGCGGCCGCGCGGGCGACCATGCCGGCGCGGTACGCCAGCGCCGCCGGCAGGAGCAGCCCCCGCGCCAGCCGCGCGAGCGCGTGGTGGCTCCACCACAACCGGTGGATCAGCCGGTGCGGGAGCCACCAGGCGGGGAGGCTCACGCGGTCACCGTCTGGAGCGACCGCTCCACCTCGGCGATGCCGCGCCGGAGCTCGTCCTTGCCGTCCCGGATCACGAGCGCCGGGCCGTAGACGACGTCGATCCTGGCGAACGGCTTGGGCACGCAGAACCGGTCCCAGGAGCGCAGCCACCACGCCGCCGAAGCGCGCGCGCCGATGGGCAGCAGGGGCACGGCGGCATGCTGCGCCGCGGCCACCGCCCCCGGCTTGACGCGCTCCGCCGGTCCGCGCGGGCCGTCGGGGGTCACGGCGACTTCCGCCCCGCCCTGCAGGCTGCGCACGATGCCCAGCAGCCCGACGTCCCCGCCCCGCCGGCTCGACCCGCGTACGAACCGATAGCCCCAGCGCCGCGCGAGCGCGGCGAGATAGCCCCCGTCGCGGTGCCGGCTGATGAGCAGCACGATGCCTTCCCGGCGGTGCTGATACAGCAGCGGCAGGATACGGCTGTGCCACAGGACGAAGACGAACGGCTGGCGCGCCGCCCGCAGGTCGCGCAGGTGCTCGGCGCCGCGCACGCGCACCCGCCAGGTGGCGGCGAGCAGCTCGATGAGCGCCGCGCCCACCACCGCGAGCACTGGCTCCGCCCAGCGCAGCTTCACCCGAGCAGCTCCACCGCCAGCTCGGCCACTCGGCCGGCCGCGCCGGGCCCGCCCAACCGCTGGCGGACCTGCGCGAGGCCCTCGCGCTGCCGCCGCGCTTCGGCACTCGTCGGGTCGAGCAGCGGCAGGACGGCCTGGGCGAGCGCCGCGGGTCGCACGTCCCGCTGCAGGAACTCGGGCGCCACGGCCCGGTCGGCCACGAGATTCACGAGCCCCACCCACGGCACCTGGAGCACCCGCCGGGCGATGAGCCCGGACAGCGGGTTGAGCCGGTAGGCGATGACCATCGGGGCGTCAGCGATCGCGGCTTCGAGCGTTGTCGTCCCCGACTTGCACAAGGCGGCGTCCGCCGCCGCGAACACGACCGCCGGATCGCCGCCGTGCACCGTGGCCACGCCCGGGGCCGGATACGACCCGCCCGGGGCGCCGGCCACGATCACCTGCAGGTCGGGCCGGGCCACGCGCACGGCCACGGCCGCATCGCGAAACGCCGGCCACAGGCGCCGCACTTCCAGGGGGCGGCTGCCGGGAAACAGGCCGAGCGTGGGGCGCCGCGGATCGAGGCCCAGGGCGTGCCGGGCTTCGACCCGCGGAGGCACCGGGCCGCGGTCGAGCAGCGGATGGCCCACGAACGACGCCGGCACGCCCCGGTCGCGAAAGAACTGCTCTTCGAAAGGGAGGATTACGGCCAGCCGGCGGACGGCGGCGGCCAGTCGCCGCACCCGATCGGCGCCCCACGCCCACATCTGGGGTGCGATGTAGTAGAGCACCGGGAGCCCGGCCGCCGCCGCCGCGGCGGCCGCGCGCAGGTGATAGCCCGGGTAATCCACCAGGACGACGAGGTCGTAGCGGCCGGCGCGAAACGCCGCGCGCACCCGGCCCAGCAGGCGGTAATGCGCGGGGATCTTCGCGAGCGCTTCCACGAAGCCGACGACCGAGAACGCTTCCATCCGGTCGAGCACGACGGCGCCCGCCTGCGCCATCAGCGGCCCGCCGAACGCTTCGATGGCGACCCCCGGCAGGCGGCGCTGGAGCGCTGCCACCACCGGCGCGGCGTGCGCATCGCCCGACGGCTCGCCCGCCGAGATGTAGATCCGGGGCGGACGGCTCACGGCCGCGCGGCGGCGAGCGGCGAGGCCTGGACGGCGTCGGCGACGCGGTAAGCGAGCGCGAGCGCCTGGCAGCCCGCGGCGCCCGACACCACCACCTCCCCGTCCCCCCGCACCGCGCGGATGAAGCTCTCGAGCTCGAGCTTGAGCGGCTCCGCCTCGGGCGCCGTGAGACGCACGTGCTCGACGATCTCTTCCATCTTCTTCGCCCCGAGCCCTTGCCAGCCCGGCTTCAGCCGGTAGAAGTGCCCGTCGCCTTGTGCGAGATCGAGCGAGAAGTATCCGGTCGGCTGGAAGATGCGGAGCTTGCGCGTGCGGTCGCGGGAAATGCGGCTGGCGGTGATGTTCGCGACGGCGCCGTTGGCGAACTCGACCCGCGCGTTGGCGATGTCCACGTGCGGGGTGAGCACCGCGACCCCGGTGGCTCGCACGTCGGTCACCTCGGAGCGGACCAACTCCAGCACCAGGTCGAGGTCGTGGATCATCAGGTCGAGGATGACCGCCACGTCGGTGCCGCGCGGCTGGAACGGCGCCAGCCGATCGGTCTGGAGGAAGCGGGGCTCGTCCAGCAGGGGCGCCGCGGCCCGGATGGCGCGATTGAACCGCTCGACGTGTCCCACCTGCAGCACGACCTCCTGGGCCGCCGCCGCGCGCACCAATGCTTCGGCGCCGGCGACGGCGTCGGCGAGCGGCTTCTCGATCAACGCCGGGATGCCCCGCCCCAGGACCGCGAGCCCGACCTCGGTGTGCGCCGACGTCGGCACCACGACCGTGACCGCTTCGACCCGGTCCAGCAGGGCCTCGAGCGAAGGGTGGGCGACCGTCCGTAGCTCCCCGGCGACCTGCGCCGCCCGGGCCGGATTGATGTCGTAGATCCCCACCAGCTCGGCCTCCGCAAGCTGCTGGAGCAGCCGCGCGTGGTGGTAGCCCAGCGCGCCGGTTCCGATCACCCCGACGCGCAGCCGCGTCACACCAGCACCCCGCGCTGCGACTCCTCGACGAACCGCAGGAAGGTCTCGACTTCCGGCACCGCCGGGAGCTCGGTGCGCGCGCGCGCGATCCCCTGGCTCACCGTCAGATCGGAATTGAAGAGCAGCCGGTAGGCCCGCTTGAGCGCGAGCTTCACCTCGGGCGCGTAGCCGGCGCGCTGCAGACCGACTGAATTGAGGCCGTAGAGGTGCACGGGATTCCCGACCGCCTTGGTGAACGGCGGGACGTCCTGGTTCACCCGCGACCCGCCGCCGACGAAGGCGAACATGCCGATGCGCACGAACTGATGGATCGGCGTGAGCCCGCTGATGATGGCGCGGTCGTCCACCGTCACGTGGCCGGCCATCTGGATGCCGTTGGCGAGGATGACGTCGTTGCCGATCACGCAGTCGTGGGCGATGTGCACGTAGGTCATGATGAAGCAGCGCTGCCCGATGCCCGTCTTGCCCGTGGCCGTCGTGCCCCGGTTCACGGTGCAGTACTCGCGGATGATCGTCCCGTCTCCGACCTCGACCCAGGTCTCCTCGCCCTTGAACTTCAGGTCCTGCGGATCGCCGCCGAGGATCGTGCCCGCCCCGACCTTCACCCCCGCGCCGAGCTTCACGTTGCGCTCGAGGACCGAGTGCGCCCCGAGGGCGCAGCGCTCCCCCACCGTTACCCGGGGTCCGACGATGGCGTAGGGCCCGATCGCCACGTCCGCTCCCAGCTGGGCCGTCGGATCGATCAGGGCCGTGCGGTGGATCATTTGTCGGTCACGATGGCCATCATCTCGGCCTCGGCCACGACCTGGCCGTCCACGTAGCCCACCCCCTTCATCTTGCACGTCTTGCCACGGAACTGGAGCATCTCGAGCTCGAAGCGAATCTGGTCCCCGGGCAGCACGGGCCGGCGGAACTTCACGTTGTCCAGCGACATGAAGTAGACCACCTTGTCTTCGACGTTCTGGCTCTCGAAATGGCTCATCAGAAGCATCCCGCCCACCTGCGCCATCGCTTCGATGATCAGCACGCCGGGCATGATCGGATGGCCCGGAAAGTGGCCCTGGAAGAAGGGCTCGTTGATCGTGACGTTCTTGATCCCCACGATCCGCTTCTCGCCCTCGATCTCGAGGATCCGGTCGACCAGCAGGAACGGGTAGCGGTGCGGCAGGACGTCCATGATGCGCCCGATGTCGATCTTGGGGGCGCCGGTGCGCTGGGCGGCGCGGGCCAAGGCCCGCGCCAGCGCCACGTTGCCGCCGTGGCTCGGCCGGGTGGCGATGACGTGGCCGCGGATGCGCGCGCCCGTGAGCGCCAGATCGCCCACGATGTCGGCCGCTTTGTGGCGCACGAACTCGTCGGGCCACCGCAGCTTCCCGCCGTCGGCGATGCCCCGCTCGTCCAGCACGATAGTGTTGCTCGCCGAGGCGCCCTTGATGAGCCCCTTGGCCTTCAGCCCCTCCACCTCGGTGGTGAATCCGAAGGTGCGCGCCGAGGCGAGCTCGCGCGCGAACACGGGCGGCGTGACCTCGTAACTCCCCGCCTGGCAGCCGATCAGGGGGTGGGGCCACTCGATCGCGACGGTGAGCCGGAACGATTTCGCCGGCGCCACGACGTAGGTGGCGTCGCCCTCGGTGACGGTAAAGGGCGCCGCCACGGTGAGCACCACCGGCTCCCCGCCGACCGCCACCGGCCCCGCGCGCTCCAGCGCCTCGAAATACGGCTGCACACTGCCGTCCAGGATCGGCGGCTCGGGCCCCGTGAGCTCGACCGTGACGTCGTCGATCTCGTGGGCGGCCACGGCGGCGAGCAGGTGCTCCACCGTATGGATCGTCGCGGCGCCGCGGCCGATGGCGGTGCGGCGCTCCACCGCCTCGACCTCGGTCAGCCGCGCCGGCACCTCGGGCTGGCCCGGCAAGTCGACCCGCCGGAACACAATGCCCCGCCCCGCGGGGGCCGGGAGGAAGGTCGCCTCGGTCCGGGCGCCGGTGTGCAACCCGGTACCCGACACGGACGCCCGATCCTTGATGGACCGTCTACTCGGTGGAGTCATCGGACCGCCGCACCAGGGCCTCCAGCTCGTCCACGATCCGGGCCAGGCGATACAGCGCGGCCTGCGCCCGCAGGTATTCCCGGTGGTCCCGCGCCGGGAAACCGGAAACGGTGGCCCCGGCGGGCACGTCCCGGATGACGCCGGCCTGCGCGGCGAGCCGCGCCTGCCGGCCGATCGTGAGGTGATCGGCCACGCCCGCCTGGCCCGCCAGGACGACGTCGTCCTCGATGCGGGTGCTCCCGGCGATCCCCACCTGCGCCATGATCAGGCAGCGCGCCCCGATCCGCACGTTGTGGCCCACCTGCACGAGGTTGTCGATCTTGGTCCCGTCACCGATCACCGTGTCGTCGACGCTGCCGCGGTCCACGGTGCTGTTGGCGCCGATTTCGACGTCGTCGCCCAGCAGGCACCCGCCCACGTGCGGGATCTTGCGATGGCCGGCGCCTTCCCGACCGGGCACGTAGCCAAACCCGTCGCTGCCGAGCACCACGCCGGCGTGCAGGATGACGCGGTGCCCGATCGTGACGCCGGGATAGCACACGACGCCGGGGTAGAGCAGCGCGTCGTCGCCCAGCGTCACCCCGTCCCCCAACACGCACCCGGGCCCGATCCGGGCGTTCTTGCCGAGCCGCACGCCGGCGCCGAGCACCGCGCGGGCGCCGACGGCGACCGGGTCCTCCCAGCGCGCGTCCCCGCCGATCATGGCGGTGGCGTGGACGCCCGGCTCCCAGACGGGCTGCGGGTACAGGACCGGCAGGAGGCTGAGCAGCGCCGCATGGGGGTCGGGAACCACGACCCGCGTGGCCGGTCCGCCCGGCGCTCCCTCGTGGGCCGCCGCCAGCAGCACGACCGACGCCCTAGTCTGTTGAAAGTACGGGAGATAGCGATGGCTGGCAAGAAACGACAGATCGCCGGGGCCGGCCCGATCGAGGGGCGCGAACCCGCCGACCGTGACGTCTCCCGACCCGATCAGGCGCCCGCCCGTGAGCGCGGCGATCTCGCGCGCGGCGATCTGCCGCCCAGCCTCGGCGCTCACCGGGCGGCGCCCGTTACTGGGACTGCTGAAGGCGCTGCAGCACCCTGGCCGTAAGGTTCAGTGCCGGATCCGCGGCGACGATGAAGTTGCCGGGCGCGTCCGCATTGAAGATCAGCGCGTAATTCCCCTCGGCCCGGATGCCCTGGATGATCGAGTTCACCCGCGCCTGGATTGGCTCGAGCAGCTCCCGCTCCCGCGCGGCGGCGCGCTCCTGCAGCTCGTTGGTTCGCTGCTCGAGACGCTGTTGGAGGCCCTGGAGCTCCTTCTGCTTGCTCTGCTTGGCCGTCGGAGACAGGGCGATCGACTGCTGGTCGAACGCCTGGACCGCGGAATCGAGCTGCTGCTGCAGCTTGCGGATCTCGTCCTGGAACCCCTTCAGCTCCCGGGTCCAGGTGGATTCCGCGGCGGCGTAGCCGGGCGTGCGCGTCAGGATCTCGCGCGCGTTGACGAACCCGATCTTGAGCGAAGGCTGCGGCGACGTCGTTTGCGTCGGTGCCTGGGCGGCCGTCGCCGCCGTCCCTCCCGCCAGCGCCAAGAGAACCAGTCCTGCCCGCATCATACTCGTCTCCGTGAGGTGAGCATCAGAAGAAGTTGCCAAGCTTGAAATGCAGCTTCCACCCGGGCTTGGGCCGTCCCTGGGTGTCGGTGCGGTCGAACCCGTAGGCGTAGTCGATGCCGATGGGCCCGAGGGGAGAGATCACCGCGAGGCCGACGCCGGCTCCCCGGAACAGGCGCGTCGGATTGAACTGGGCGGCCCGCGACCACACGTTGCCGGCGTCGAAGAAGGTGTTGACGTAGAACATCTGCGACAGCCGCATGCCGAGTTCGCCCGTCATCGTGAAGAACGCGTTCCCGAACGCGTTGGGGCTCGCCTGGCCGCCGCTGGCGTTGGGGTCGAATCCTCGTGGGGTGATCGAGAACTCGTCGTAGCCGCGCAGCGGGATGCCGAATTGCGTCCCGCCCAGGGTGAACAGCTGCTCGAAGAACGGCGACTCGCCGAAGACGAACCCCGATCGCGTCGAGAAACCGAGCACGAACTGGATGGGGGAGGACGTCGCGGAGCCGCCGCTCTGCCCCAGGGGCGCGTACCACCGGCCCTCGAGATCGATCTTCTGGAAGTTGCCCCGGCCCCCGAGCGGGCCGCCGCTCTGGGAGAACCCGAGCTGGTGCATCGTGCCCGCGGTGGCGAACGGCAGCCCGATGCGGGTATCGCGCATCACCGACAGGCCGAACGTGGAGCGCACACACGCCGAGCAGCTGAAGCGGCTGCTGAACGACAGATTCCGGGTGGACCCCGTGAACGTCTGCTCGTCGATCCCGTAGGACACGAACAGGCGAGTGTAGCGGTCGCCGAGCAGCGGGAAGCCGAACTGGAGGCTGGCCCCGCGGCGGCGCAGCCGCCCCAGCTCGGCGATGGAGTAGCGCAGCCGGGTGTTGTGCAGGCTCACCGTTCCCGAGATGCGTGACTCGCGGATCGCCGGGTCCGAGAAGGTGAGCTCGAAGTCGTTGATGTTGCGGCCGAACTGCCATTGAAAGCGCCCGCGCTTCCCCTGGCCGAACAAGTTGGGCTCGTCGAGGCCCAGGAACCCGCCGATGCCGGTCCCCTGGCCCACCGACGCCCCGAAGTTCACGTTGCCGGTGTGCTTCTCGCTGACGCGGAACACGACGTCCACGTCCCCCTGGTCGTTGGCCGGCCGGACGTCGGGGAACGGCAGCGGCTGGGTAAAGAACCCCAGGTTCGAGATGTTCTGGTAGGAGCGCAGCAACGCGTCCTGGCGGAACACGTCGCCCGGGAGCAGCACGATCGCTTCGCGGATGACCCGCTCCCGCGTGACGTCGTTCCCGGCGATCTCCACCTTGTTCACGATGGCGGGCTGCCCCTCCTGGATGGACCAGCGCAGGTCCACCACCGGCTTGCCGTCGGGGCCGGTGCGTCGCAGCACCTCGCCCCGCACCTGGGCGTAGATGTAGCCGTTGTTGGAATAGGCGGTGCGGACTTGGTTGGTCGCCTCGTCCCAGCGGCGCTGGTTGAACCCGGCCGGCCCTTTGCGCGTGCCGCCCAGGCCCAGCAGACCCTGCCGCCCCGACTCGCGGAACGGATACAGCCCCTCGAGCTCTTCGGTGGAAAAGCGCCGGTTCCCCACGATCTCGAAGCTGCCGACGCGGTAGGGCTCGCCCTCGCTGACCCGGACCACGAGGGTGGCCTTGCCGGTCGAATCGTTGACCAGGAGCGTGTCGCCGAGCACCTGGAAATCGACGAAGCCACGCTCTCCGTAGTAGGCGGGGAAGCGCTCCTGGAGGTCCGCCTGGAGCTTGTCGTCGTTGAAATCGCCGGCGCGGAACCACCAGAACCCTTCCGGCTTGGACTGCATGTGGGCGACGAGCACGTCGTCGGGGAAATAGCGATTGCCTTCGATCTCGACGCGTCCGATGGCCACGCGCCGCCCTTCGTCGACGTCGAAGATCACCCGGACGAGCGTCGAGTCCGCCTCATAGACGCGCCGCGCGACCACGCGGGCGAGCGAGTATCCCTTGGCGCGGTACAACGAATCCACCCGGGCGCGGGAGCGCTCGACCGCGGCCGGGTCGATCGGGCGGCCCTCGATCACCTGGGTCTTATCCTTGACGGCGCCTTCGCCCAGGCGCGTGACGCCACGCACGGTCCACGAGAGGACCACGGGCCGCTCGCGGAGGCGGATCACGAGCACCTGGCGACCGGCGGCCTGGGCGGCCGCGATGGCGACGTCGTCGTACTGGCCCGTGGCGTACAGCGTCTGAATCGCCCGCTGCAGGTCCCGGTACGTGAGGGGGTGGCCGGTGGTGAGGCCGCTCGCCTGCACCACGGTGGCGCGCGCGACCCGGTAGGCGCCCTCCACGGCGATCGAGTCGGGAGTGGGGGGCACGGGGGGAGTCGGCGGCGCGCCCTGCGCCCGCGCGGCGCGCGGCGCGAGCACGACGGAGGCGACGGCGAAGAGGAGGGAGAGCCGGCCGATCACGCCTTCGAGCCGGAGAGCGCGCGGAACACCAGGCGCTCCTTGTCGGGCGCCGTGTCGACCTCGATTTCCTCACCCCGCGCGAACTCCCCGACGAGGATCTTCTCCGACAGCGGATCCTCGACGTACTTCTGGATGGCGCGCTTCAGCGGCCGCGCGCCGAAGTGCTCGTCGTACCCGTGGTTCACGAGGAAGTCGCTCGCGGCCGGGGTGAGGCGGAGCGTGAGCTCCTCGTCCCCCAGACGCTGCTGCACGTCCCGCAGGAGGACCACGACGATCTGCGCGATGTGCTCGCGCGTCAGCGGGTGGAAGACGATGACGTCGTCCAGGCGGTTCAGGAACTCGGGGTTGAACACCTTGTTGATCTCTTCCTTCACCTTTTCGGACATCCGCTCGAAGCTTGCCCGTGTGTCGGGTTGGGCGAAGCCCAGCGATTTGCCCTTCACCATGTCGCGGGCGCCCACGTTCGACGTCATGATGACCACGGTGTTCTTGAAGTCGATCACCCGGCCGTAGTTGTCCGTCAGGTGCCCCTCGTCGAGCACCTGCAGCAGGATGTTGAACACGTCCGGGTGCGCTTTTTCGATCTCGTCCAGCAGCACGACCGAGTACGGCTTGCGCCGCACCGCCTTGGTGAGGGTGCCCGAGTCCTCGTAGCCCACGTAGCCCGGCGGCGCGCCGATCAGCCGGCTCACCGAGAACTTCTCCATGTACTCCGACATGTCGACGCGAATCAGGGCGTTCGGATCGGCGAACAGGAAGCGCGCGAGCGCCCGGGCCAGCTCCGTCTTCCCGACGCCCGTCGGGCCGGAGAACACGAAGGAGCCGATCGGCCGCTTGGGATCCTTCAGCCCGGCCCGGCTGCGCCGGATGGCACGGGAGATGACCGCGATCGCCTCGTCCTGGCCGACCACGTACACGTGCACCTCTTCTTCCATGCGCAGCAGACGCGCCGTCTCGGCCTCCTGGAGCCGGGTCACCGGAATGCCGGTCCAGCGCGAAACGATGAACGCCACGCCGTCTTCGTTGATCGTGGGCCGCCGGGTTTGGCGCTCTTTCTCCCAGTCTTCCTGCTTGCGCCGGATGTCGGCCTGGAGCTCCCGCTCCTGGTCGCGCAACGCCGCCGCGCGCTCGAAGTTCTGGTCGCGGACCGCGCCTTCCTTCTCCCCGTTGATGTGCTCGAGCTTTTCCTTCAGCTCGGCGACCTCGGGGGGCGGTACTTGGGCCGCGAGCCGCGCCCGCGCCCCCGCCTCGTCGATCACGTCGATCGCCTTGTCGGGCAGGAACCGGTCCGTGATGTAGCGCTCCGACAGCTTCACCGCCGACTCGAGGGTTTCGTCGGGAATCACCACGCGGTGGTGGTCCTCGTAGCGCTTGCGGAGCCCCTTGAGGATGGCGATGGTCTCTTCGACCGTCGGCGGGTCGACGATCACCGTCTGGAACCGCCGCTCCAGCGCGCCGTCCTTTTCGATGTACTTGCGGTACTCGTTGAGCGTCGAGGCGCCCACACACTGCAGCTCCCCGCGGGCGAGCGCGGGCTTGAGCATGTTGGACGCGTCGACCGCGCCCTCCGCCGCCCCGGCCCCGACGAGCGTGTGCAGCTCGTCGATGAACAGGATGATGTTCTTGTTCTGGGCGATCTCGTTGATCACCGCCTTGAGCCGCTCCTCGAACTGGCCGCGGTACTTGGTCCCCGCGATGACGGCGGCCATGTCGAGCGACAGCACTCGGTGATCCTTGAGCGCGTCGGGGCACTGGCCGCTCGCGATCAGCTGGGCGAGTCCTTCCACGATGGCGGTCTTCCCCACGCCGGGCTCACCGATGAGCACCGGGTTGTTCTTCTTGCGGCGCGAGAGGATTTCCATCACGCGCTCGATTTCCTTCTGGCGGCCGATGGTCGGATCGAGCGCCCCTTCCGCGGCGAGCTGCGTCAGATCGCGGCAGAAATGGTCCAACGCGGGGGTCTTGGATTTCTTCTCGCTCTTGGGTGAGGACGGCTGCGGCGCGCTGCCGCCCGGCGCGGGGGTAGACGGCATCTCGCTGCCGAGCAGCCGCAGTGTCTCCGCCCGGGCCTGCTCCAGATTCACCCCGGCGTCGGTGAGCACCTGGGCCGCGATGCCCTTCTCCTCGCGCAGCAGCCCGAGCAGCAGATGCTCGGTGCCCACGTACGAGTGGTTCAGCTCGCGGGCCTCGCTCATCGCCAGCTCGAGCACCTTCTTGGCCCGCGACGTGTACGGCAGGTCGGGTCCGGCGGCCGCGGCCGCCTTCCCCTTCTTGACCGTCTCCTCGATTTTCTGCTGGATTTCCTCGAGGTCCACATTGAGGTTGGTGAGCACGGCGGCGGCCACCCCCTCGCCCTCGCGGATCAGGCCGAGCAGGATATGCTCGGTGCCGACGTACTCGTGGTGCAGCCGGGCGGCTTCCTCCCGCGCCATCTGCAGGACCTTGCGCACGCGATCCGTGAAGTTGTAGCCGTTCATCTCCCCCCCACCTCAGCAGCCCTCGGCATCCAGAAGGTTCCGGACGTAGCTGGCGCGCACCGTCGGCAACTCCGGGTCGCCGCTGGGGCGGCCCTCGAGCGCCGCGAGGTGCGCGGGCTGAGTGAAAATCAACAGCTTGTTCAGCGTGTATACACTCAAGCCGGAGATCAGATTCAGGCCGACCCCCAGCCGTACACCGCTCAAGAGGTTCATCGTCTCTTCGAACGTCAGGCTGCGCGCATAGCGCAGCAACCCGTACGCGCGCCACACTTTGTCCGCGATGATCGTGGGCGCGTCCCGCACCAGCACCTCGCGCGCCTGCGCCTCGTATTCGATCACCTGCCGCACGATCTTCCCCAGATGATCGAGTAGTTCCTCCTCGGACTTCCCCAGCGTCGTCTGGTTGGACAGCTGGAAGAAGTTGCCGACGACTTCGCTCCCCTCCCCGTACAATCCCCGAAAGGTGAGCCCCACCTGCGACAGCCCCTGCAGGACTTTGCCGATTTCCTTGGTCAAAACGAGGCCCGGCAAGTGGATAAGCACGCTCGCCCTGAGCCCCGTCCCCGCATTCGTCGGGCAGGAGGTAAGATAGCCAAATTCCGGATGAAACGCGAAGGGCAGCAGCCGGCCCAGCTCAGCATCTACCGCTTCCAGTTGGGCATACGCCTCTTCGAGCGCGAACCCCGACCACATACCGCAGAGCCGGAGATGATCCTCCTCGTTTACCATGACCCCCACGGCGGACTGGACCAGCAGGGCGGCGCCCGCCCGGGGGCGCGCCTCCCGGTCGAGCCCGGCCAGCTCTTTGCTGACCAGGTGCCGCTCGTGCAGCAGCTGGCGGTCGGCCCGCTCGAGCTCGTCCAGCCGGAAGAGCACCCTACCCGTGAGGCGCTCGCTCGCGTCCACCGCCTCCTGCACGCGGGTGAGGACGCTCATGCGGTCGGCGTCCCGCGCCCGCTGGCTGAAGGTGTAGCCGTCCAGGTTGCGCGCCAGCCGGATCCGTGTGGAGAGCACGATGTGCCCCGTGGGCCCGGAGGCATCGAGCCAGGACAGCCCGCCGTCGGGCAAGAGCGAGAAGTCGATCACTCCAGCACCCGGATCCGGTCTCGCAGCTCGGCCGCAAGCTCGAAGTTCTCGTTCTCCACGGCCCGGCGCAGCTGGTCCTTGAGCTCGAGCAGTTGGCGGCGGGGATCGGCCTCGGCCGACCCCGGCGGCGCGTAGCGCTCGCCCACGTGGTGGCTCGAGCCGTGGAGCCGCCGCAGCAGGTCGCGCAGGTGGAAGTCGAACGCGCCGTAGCACTGGGCGCACCCCAGGCGGCCCGATTCGCGAAAGTCTTTGAGCGTTCCGCCGCACGCGGCGCACCGCAGCCCGTCCTGGGGCGACGGCACGACGGTAGTCTTGCCCTGGCCCAGGGACGCGAGGAAGCCGCCGAGTGGAGACTTGAGGACCGCCACGCCCGTTTCGACCCCTTTCTGCTGCGCGCACTGCTCGCAGAGGTGGAGCGTGACCTTGGAGTCGTGCTCGACCTGCGTCAGGTTGATGACCGCGTCGCGTTCCTTGCAGTTGTCGCACAGCATCAGGGTATCGCATCCACCGACGCCACCGTCGTGAGCCGTCCCTCTTCCAGCCACAGAATGCGGTCGGCGCAGGCGGCGAGCTGACGGTTGTGCGTGACGATGACCACGGCGGTTTCGTACTCGCGGGCCAGCCGGAAGAACAGCTCGTGCAGCCGTTCGCTGTTCGCGTGGTCCAGGTTCCCCGAGGGCTCGTCGGCCAGGACCACCGCCGGGTCGTGCACCAGGGCGCGCGCTACGGCGCAGCGCTGCTGCTCTCCCCCCGACAGCTCCGCCGGCCGGTGAGACATCCGGCCCGCGAGGCCCACTTCCGACAGCGCTTCTTCCGCCCGGGAGCGGGCTGCGCGCGCCGGCGCGCCGGCGATCAAGAGGGGCATCATCACGTTCTCGAGCGCGGTGAACTCGCGCAGGAGATGGTGGAACTGAAAGACGAACCCCAGTTTCCGGTTCCGGAGCTGGGCCAGACCGACCGGGTCCAGGTCGGCGTAGCGCGAGCCGTCCAGCCAGACATCCCCGCCGGTGGGGCGATCGAGCGCGCCGAGCAGGTGCAGCAGGGTGCTCTTCCCCGCCCCCGACGCGCCGACGACGGCGCTGAACTCGCCCCGGTGCACCGCGAGATCCACACCGCGCAGCACGTCCAGCGGCTGGCCGTCACCGCCGGCGAACACTTTCCGGATGCCCCGGGCCTCGAGCAACGCGTTCATTCGTAGCGGATGGCGGGGACCGGTTCGAGCCGGCTCGCCTGGATCGCCGGGTAGAGGGGCGCGAGCGCGGCGATCAGGAGGCTCGCACCGACCACGAGCAGCGCGTCGAGCGCGTGAATGCGCACCGGCAGGTGGTCGATGAAATAGACCGACGGATCGATCCGGATCCACTGCCCGCTGTCGACCAGAGCGCCGACCACGAGGCCGACCACCGCGCCGAGCAGGGTGCCGGCGAGCCCGATCAGCACGCCCTGCGCCAGGAACACGCGGCGCACGGCGCCCCGCTGCAGACCCATCGCGAGCAGGATGCCGATCTCCCGCGTCTTGTCGCGCACCACCATGGTGAGCGTGCCGACGACGTTGAACGCCGCAACCACACAAATCAAGAACACCACGAAGGCCATGGCGAGTTTCTCGAGCTTGAGCGCCGAGAAGAGCGAGGCGTTCTGGCTCTGCCAGTCGAGCGCCCGGTACGGATAGCCGAGCCGCGTCTCGAGGGCGAGGCCGACCCCCTTGGCGTCCCACGGATCCCGCAGCCGGACTTCGATGCCGGTGACGGCGGTGTCCAGTCCGGTGAAGCGCTGCGCGACCTCGCGCCGCAGGGCGACGTAATTGTTGTCGTATTCGTACATGCCCGTCTCGAACACGCCGGTCACTTCGTAGCGGTGGAAGCTGGGCAGGAACGCGCCCAGGCCCGGGTTGAAGCGCGTGCCGGCGGCGGTCACCAGAGTGACGATGTCGCCCGGGTGCACGGACAGTTTGGCCGCGAGGCGCGCGCCGAGCGCGACGCCGCCCTCGCTGTCGTCGCGCGTGGGGCGGAAGGCGAAGTCCCCCCGCACAAAGTGCCGGGCGAGCGTCGTCACGGCGCGGGTGCCGGTGTCCGCCTCGACGCCGAGCACCACGACGCCCTCGGTGTAATCGTGCCCGGCCGAAATGACCGCCTGGGTCAGCACGAAGGGCGCCGCGGCCTCCACGCCGTCCCCGCGCCGCACCGTGTCGAGCACGCGCCGCCAGTCGTCCAGCCGGAGACCCTCGCCGTAGGTGAGCACGCGCAGGTGGGGATTCGCCACGAGGATCTTGTTGCGCAGGTCCTCCTGCAGGCCGTTCATCACCCCCAGCACCACGACCAGCGCCATCACCCCCACCGTCACGCCACCCACGGCGATGACGGTGATGAGCGACAGCAGCCGCGAGGAGCGGCGGCTGCGCAGGTAGCGCAGCGCGATCCGGAACTCGAGGCGGGAGATCATTCGGGCCGCAGCATGGGAAACAGGATCACGTCGCGGATGTTCCCCTGGTCGGCGAGGATCATCAGGAGCCGGTCAAGGCCGAGCCCGACGCCGCCGGTGGGAGGCATCCCGTACTCGAGCGCGCGCAGGAAGTCCTCGTCCAGCTGCTGGGCCTCCTCGTCGCCGGCGGCGCGCTGCCGAGCCTGCTCCTCGAAGCGGCGGCGCTGCTCCTCGGGATCGTTCAGCTCGCTGAAGGCGTTGGCGATCTCGCGCCGCTGGATGAACAGCTCCCAGCGCTCCACTTTCGTCGGATCGCCCCGCTTGGCCTTCGCGAGCGGCGAGAGTGCAACCGGGTAGTCGAACACGAACGTCGGCTGGATCAGCGTGGGCTCCACGTAGGTCTTGAAGACCTCGTCCACGAGCTTCGGGCCCTGGAGCCGGTCCGTCTCGGACGCGGGCACATCGCGGCGCCCCAGGGCCTGGCGCAGCTCCGTATCCGTCGCCCGGGCGAGGTCCACGCCCGCGAGGTCGCGCACCAGGCTGGCGTAGTCGGCGCGGGCGAACGGGCGCGCGAACGACAGGGTCGCGCCGTGACGCTCGAGCGTCGGGGAGCCGAACAGCTCACCCACCAGCCCGGCCACGAGCTCCTCGGTCAGCTCGCGCATGCGCTCGTAATCGGCGTACGCCTCGTACCACTCGGCCATGGTGAACTCGGGGTTGTGGATCCGCGACAGCCCCTCGTTCCGGAAATCGTGGCCGATCTCGTACACTTTCTCGAGCCCGCCCACGATGCAGCGCTTCAAGTACAGCTCGTCGGCGATCCGGAGATAGAACGTCGCATCCAGCGCCTCGTACCGGGTCACGAACGGCTTCGCCGTCGCCCCGCCGTACACGGGCTGCAGCACGGGCGTCTCCACCTCGAGGTAGCCGCGGGCGTCGAGAAAGCGCCGGCAGTAGCTCACGACGCCCGCGCGTAGCCGGAACCGCTCCCGCACCTCCGGGTGCACGGCCAGGTCCGCGTAGCGCTGTCGCGCGCGCTGCTCCGGATCCGTCAGCTCGCCGTGCCGCACGCCCTGGGCGTCCTCCTTCCCCAGCGGCAGCGGCCGCAGCGCCTTGGTGAGCAGCGTGAAGCGCTCCACGCGCACCGTGATCTCTCCCGTCTTGGTGCGGAACAGCGGTCCCTCCACGCCGACGAAATCGCCGAGGTCGAGCAGCTTCACGACCTCGTACAGCGCCGGGCCCAGCAGGTCGATCTTGAAATAGAGCTGGATCTTGCCCGTCTGGTCCTCGAGGTGCGCGAAGGTCGTCTTGCCGTGCGGACGGAGCAGGATCAGCCGCCCGGCGAGCCGGAGCGCCGGCTCGGCGCCCTCGCGGAACCCATCGACGGCGGCCCGCACGGTCCCCGTGCGCTCGAAGCCGTAGGCGAACGGCGCAACGCCGCGCTTCACCAGCTCCTGGAGCTTTTCGCGCCGCGCGACTTCGACGAAGCTCGTCATGCCGCCCGACTCCCCCCCCCTCCCCCGAATTGCTTGAGATAGGCCTCGATGAAGGGATCGAGGTCGCCATCCATGACGCGCTGCACGTCGCCCACCTTCAGCTCGGTGCGGTGGTCGTTCACCATGGTGTAGGGCTGGAACACGTACGAGCGGATCTGATTGCCCCAGGCGATGTCGGTTTTCTGCTTGTCCACCTCCGCCTTCTTGGCCTCGCGCTCCGCCACCGCCCGCTCGTACAGCCGCGCCTTGAGCATCTTCATCGCCGTCGCCTTGTTCTTCCCCTGGCTCCGCTCCTGCTGGCACGAGACGACGATCCCCGTCGGCAAGTGGGTGATGCGCACGGCGGACGACGTCTTGTTGACGTGCTGGCCCCCCTTCCCGGAGGCGCGGAACGTGTCGATGCGGAGGTCGTCGTCCTTGATCTCGATCTCGATTTCCTCGTCGACGATCGGGTACACGAACACCGACGCGAACGAGGTATGCCGCCGCGACTGCGAGTCGAACGGGGAAATCCGCACCAGACGGTGCACGCCCTTTTCCGCCTTGAGCAGCCCGTAAGCGTACTGGCCGCGAATCTCGATATCGGCCGACTTGACCCCCGCCTCCTCCCCCTCGAGGAGATCGAGGATCTCGACCGTGAAGCCGTGGCGCTCCGCCCAGCGCGTGTACATGCGCACCAGCATCTCGGCCCAATCCTGGGACTCAGTGCCGCCGGCGCCGGGATGGATCGTCAGGAGCGCGTCGCGCGCGTCGTCGGGGCCCCGCAGCATGTTCTGGAGCTCGAGCGCCTCCAGCTGCGCGCCGATCCGGTCCGCGTCGCCTTCGAGCTGCCGGGCCAGCGCCAGGTCCTCTTTCGGCTCGGCCTCGAGCAGCTCGGTCAGCTCGCGGGCCTCGTCGACCCGCCGCCGCAGGGCATGGTAGGGGTCGAGCTGCCGCTTGAGCGCCTTGACCTCCTCGACCGTCTTGCGCGCCCGCTCCGCATCCGCCCAGAGGCTGCCCTCGACCATAGCGTGCTCCAGCTCCCCCAGGCGCCGGACCTTCCCCTCCACGTCAAAGGAAGCCCCGGAGCTCGGCCAGGCGGCGGTCGAATTCGGCGAATCGGTCGGACAGAGCCATGGTTAGAAGAGCTTGTTGCCTCCGGCTAGGATCTCGTTCAGCGCCTCGGTCCAGAACGGCGTGCCACTGGCCATCTCCTGGCCCACCTGCTCGACGTACTCCAGCCGGCTCTTCTCGATCTCGTCCTTGAACAGCTGGGGCAGCGTGCCATCCCGAATCCCTTGCTGGCGCTTCTCCGGATGGTACACCAGCATGTCGGAGATGAGGGCGCGGGCGAGGCGACGCGCCTTCTGCTTGGGGTCCTGGACCAGGAACGGGTTGATCGGGCGCAGCGGCCCAGTGACCCGCTTCCCGGGTGCCGCAGCCGGCGGGGCCGCCGTGGGCGCCGACGCCGGACCCGGCGGTCGGGCCGCGACAGGTGTGGCGCCGGCAGCGCGGAGG
>JBOHSA010000236.1:0-26911 GCA_050732995.1 Gemmatimonadales bacterium
CCTGGAGGTCCGCTCCAGTGGACACGTCGAAGGAGGCGAGGGTGGCCATGGGATGGAGAATATAAGAGGAGGGAGCCGGGAGCGGGGAGCGGTATGCTCCGGCGCGCCGGAGCGTACCGCTCCCCGCTCCCCGCTCCCTCCTCTTATATTCTCCATCCCATGGCCACCCTCGCCTCCTTCGACGTGTCCACTGGAGCGGACCTCCAGGAAGTCGACAACGCCGTCAACCAGGCGACGAAGGAGGTCGTGCAGCGCTACGACTTCAAGGGCTCCAAAGCTTCCATCGCCTTCGACCGGGCCAAGGCCGTGCTCACCCTCGTGGCCGACGACGACTTCAAGATGAAAGCGCTGCTCGACGTCCTGCAGGCCAAGCTCATCAAACGCGGCGTCCCCGTGAAGAACCTGGAGCTCGGTCCCGTCACCCCCGCCGCCAACGACACGGTGCGGCGCGAGATCAAGCTCACGCAGGGCATCGCCCAGGAAAAGGCGAAAACCATCGTCAAAGCGATCAAGGACCGGAAATTCAAGAAAGCCCAGGCGGCCGTTCAAGGCGCTGAAATCCGCGTGCAGGCACCCTCCAAAGACGAGCTGCAGGAGGTGATCGCCTTCCTCCGCGGGCAGGACTGGGGGATCGAGCTCCGGTTCGGGAATTACCGCGGATGAGGCTGGGCGTCGTCTCCCTGGGTTGCGACAAGGCCACGGTGGACTCCGAGCGGCTGGTGGGCGAGCTCGTGGGCCACGGCGCCGTCGTGACAGCCGATCTACCGCGCGCCGACGTCATCCTCGTGAACACCTGCGGCTTCATCGACGCCGCCAAGCAGGAATCGATCGACGCCATCCTCGACGCGGCGAAGCTCAAGGCGGACGGAACGGTCAAGGCGGTCGTGGCCGTCGGCTGTCTCGTGCAGCGCTACAAGCGGGAGCTGCAGGCGGAGATCCCCGAGGTGGACCTGTTCCTGGGGTTCTCGGACCTGCACCACCTGGTCCCGGCGCTGGCCGAACGCGGGCTCATCGCCGATCCCGTGGCGGCCCATCCGGGCGTGCGTCAATTCCTGGGGGACGCTCCCCACGTCCGCTACCTCAAGATCTCCGAAGGCTGCGACCACACCTGTGCGTTCTGCGCCATCCCGCTGATGCGCGGGCGGCACCGCTCCGAGCCGCTCGAGCGGCTGATCCGGGAAGCGCAAGCGCTCGAGGCGCAGGGCGCGCGGGAGATCAACCTCGTGGCACAGGACCTCGGCCACTTCGGCCGCGACCTGGGCCCGCGGGGCCCCAAGCTCCCCGACCTGCTCGAGGCGCTGCTCCGCGAGACGGCGGTGCCCTGGTACCGGATGCTGTACGTCTATTCGGCGGGGCTGAGCGAGCGCCTCGTCGAGCTGATCGCGCGTGAGCCCCGGATCGTGAGCTACCTCGACATGCCGATCCAGCACGCGAGCGACCGAATGCTCGAGCGGATGCGGCGGCCGGAGCGGCAGCGCACCCTGCGCGAGAAGCTCGCCTGGCTGCGCGGCGCCGTGCCTGATCTCGCGCTACGCACCACGTGCCTCGTCGGCTTCCCGGGCGAAACCGACGCCGATTTCCGCGAGCTCGTCGCCTTCCTCGAGGAGGCGCAGTTCGATCGGCTGGGCGCCTTCGCCTACTCACCCCAGGAGGGGACACGGGGGTCCCAGTACCCCGACGACGTGCCCGACGAGGTGAAGCGGGACCGGCTGGAGGAGCTGCTCGAAGTGCAGCGGGCCATCTCGGCCGAGCGGCTGGCCCGCTTCGTCGGCCGCGAGGTGCCCGTGTTGGTGGACCGCGTGGCCGATCCGCTCGACGCCGCGATGGGCGGCGCCACCCACGTCGGTCGGGTGCCCTGGCAGGCCGACGACGTCGACGGGGTCACCTACCTCTCGGATGGGGGCTGGGCCGTCGTGGGCAGCTTCGTCCGCGCGCGGCTGAGCGACAGCGAGGACTACGATTTCCGGGCGGTAGCGTTGGCGTGACGCGCTCGGCCGAGCTGTTCGACCGGGCGCTGCGTGTGCTTCCCGGCGGGGTGAATTCGCCGGTCCGGGCGTTCCGGGCGGTGGGCGGCACGCCCTTCTTCGTGGCGCAGGCCCAGGGCCCCCGCCTGACCGACGCCGACGGCCGGTCCTATCTCGACTACGTCTGCTCCTGGGGCCCGCTCATCCTGGGGCACGCCCCGGCGAAGGTGCTCGAGGCCCTCCACGCCGCCACGGCGCGGGGCTGGACGTACGGCGCGCCCTGCGAGGCGGAGGTCGAGCTCGCCGAGCTGGTGCGGGCGCGGATGCCCTCCCTCGAGCGCGTACGGTTCGTCAACAGCGGCACCGAGGCCACGATGGCCGCGGTCCGCGTCGCGCGCGCGGCCACCCGGCGGGATCTCATCCTGAAGTTCGAGGGCTGCTACCACGGGCACGCCGACGGATTCCTGGTCAAAGCCGGCTCAGGCGTCGCCACGCTCGGCCTCCCGGACAGCCCGGGCGTGCCGGCCGATCTCGCCCGCCTCACGCTGACGGCGCCGTTCAACGATGTGGCCGCGGTGCGGGAGATCTTCCGGTCCCACGGGGCCAAGATCGCGGCGGTGATCGTCGAGCCGTTCGTCGGTAACGTCGGGTTCATCGCTCCGGAGCCGGACTTTCATCCTGCCGTGCGCGCCGTGTGCGATCGCCATGGCGCCCTGCTGATCTTCGACGAGGTGATGACCGGGTTCCGCGTGGCGCCGGGAGGGGCCCAGGAGCGCCTCGGCGTCCGTCCCGACCTCACGACCCTCGGCAAAATCGTGGGCGGGGGGCTGCCGGTGGGCGCGTACGGCGGGCGGGCCGACCTCATGCGGCTCGTGGCGCCGGAAGGGCCGGTCTACCAGGCGGGCACGCTTGCGGGGAATCCGCTCGCCATGGTCGCCGGCCGGGTGACGCTGCTCGAGACGGCGCGCCGAGGGTTCTACGAGACCTTGGAGCGGCGAACCGCCCGGCTGGTAGCGGGTATAGGGGACGCCGCTGGGCGACGGGGGATCGCCGTCACGGTCGGGCACGCCGGGTCGATGTGGGGTGTGTACTTCACCCCCGGCCCCGTGCACAACTACGGCGACGCGAAGCGGGCGGACGCCGCTCGCTTCGCCCGGTGGCATCGCGCGTCGCTCGACCGCGGGGTGTTCCTCCCGCCCTCCGCCTTCGAGGCCGCTTTCGTCTCCGACGCCCACACGGATGCCGACATCGAATTCACGATCGCCCAGCTGGACGCCGCGCTTGCCGACGTCACCCCCGACTAGGCTCCTCCTGCCCCTCGTCGCGGCGGTCGCCGCGGCGTGCCCCCCCCCCTCCCCCCAGCCGTCGGCCCTGGGCCCCCTCCCGCCGAGCGCCGAGCCGGAGATCCGGGTCGGGCTGGGCGTCGGGCTCGCGACGGTCACGCTGGGCGGCGACAGCGGGGGCGAGCTGATCGTCACCGACGTCGCCACGGGCGAGCCGCTGGGCTCGATCCCCGCCGGCGCGAGCTGGACCGTCCGGCCCGACTCGGGGGGAACCGGCCTTCGGCTCGAGCGACCCGACGGCACGAGCGACGCGCGTCGCCGCCGGGGGATTGCCGCCGTCAACGTCACCGAGCAACGGTTCGCGACTGCCAACGGCCGCCGCTATCGCGGCCGCCTCCAGGTGGTCTGGACCGGGGAGGGGCTCACGTTGGTCAACCGTGTTTCCCTCGAGAACTACGTGGCCGGCGTGATCGGCGGCGAGATGGGCCGGCGGCGGGAGAACGAGGCTCAGGCGATGCTGGCGCAGGCAGTGGTGTCGCGCACCGTGGCGTTCAAGAACCGCGGCCGCTGGGAGTCGCTCGGTTTCGATCTCTACGGCGACATCCGCGATCAGGTATACGGCGGGGTCAGCACCGAGACGCCGGCCGTGTGGGACGCCGTGCGCCGCACGGCGGGCCGGGTGCTGCGCTACCAGGGCCAGGTGATCGATGCCTTCTTCCACTCGACCTGCGGCTTCAGCACCGCCGGCGTCGAGGAGGCGTTCCGCGGCGGGACCCGGCGGCTGTATCTCCGGCCCGTGTCGGACGCGCGCGGCGGAGGTGGAGGTGGCAGGTTTTACTGCGACATCTCGCCGCGGTTCCGTTGGCGCGAAGAGTGGGATGCGTCCCAGCTGCGCGCTATCTTGACGCGGACTCTGCCGACCGTGACGCGCGTGAGCGGCGACGGACTCCAGCGGATCACCGGCATCGAGGTCAGCCGCACCACGGCGTCGGGGCGCGTCGGGGAGCTCCGGATCGCATTCGCGCGGGGCGAGGTGCGGGTGGCTGGAACGGACGTGCGCCAAGTGTTACGCCCGGAGCCCGAACGCTGGCTCGGCAGCGGCGCGTTTCAGCTGCACGTGACGACGCAGGAAGGCCAAGTGGCGCGGGTGGTGGCGGCAGGCGCCGGGTGGGGGCACGGCGTGGGGCTGTGTCAGTGGGGCGCCGTGGGGCGCGCACGCGCGGGTCAGAGCTACGAGAAAATCCTCACCACCTACTTCCCCGGAACGACCATTGATCGGCTCTACTAGCGCAGTCGGGCGGACAGGCGGTCAGGCGGTCCTGGCAGCGGTCCTGGCTGCGGCGCTCTTGACCGCCCGCCCGCCCGAGCGGCTCTCCGCCCAGGCCGTGTTCGAGCAGTTCTCCTACGACAACCTGCGGCTCTCGGGAGTGCAGCTCGACCTCGGCATGCTCGGCTCGGACGAGCTGCGGGGCGCTCTCGTCGGCGGGCTGCGCCTGGATTACGGCCAGATCGCTCCGCGGGTGCGGGTACTGTTGGGGCTGTCGTACTTCTCCGCGGACTTCGATGGGAAGGCGCGGGCCCGCTTCGAGCAGCGGATCCGCGCCTTCGTCATCGATCCCACGGGCGACGACACGATTCGCGTCGGCCGCATCCGGTGGAGCGATCTCACCGCCGACCTCGACCTGCAATACGTGCTGCCCCAGGGGTCCGGTCTCACGACGTACCTCGGCCTGGGCTTCGGCGTCCACCTTCGGGACGGCGGCGGCGGGGCGATCGAGGGCACGTTCATCGAGGACGCGCTGGATGGCATTTCCGCGGCGCTCAACACCACGATCGGCGTCGAGCTCACTTTCACGCCGTCCTGGCGCTTCACGCTCGACGGCCGCGGCGTGATCTCGAGCGACCTCTCGACCATATCCCTGCGGGGCGGGGTGATGTACCGATTCGGCGGGGGGGGAGGAGGGAAGACGCGGTGACGGCCCCGATCCGGATCGCCGTGGTCGGCGCCGGGGGAATCTCGCAAGTGGCGCACCTGCCCGTGCTCCGCCGGATTCCGGGCGTCGAGATCGCGGCGATCTGTGACAACGATCTCTCCAAGGCGCAGGCGCTGGCGGCCCGCTACGAGGTGCCGGAGAGCTACGACGACATCGAAGAGGTTCTCCAGTACGCGCGCGCCGACGCCGCGGTCGTGTGCACGCCGAATCACCTCCACGAGATCCACGTCGTCGCCGCCCTCGCCGCCGGGCTCCATGTGCTGGTGGAGCGCCCGCTGGCGCTGACCGTCGCGGGGGTCGAGCGGGTGTTGCAGGCCGGGGAGAAGTACGGCCGGCGCGTCATGGTGGGGATGAATCACCGGTTCCGCTCCGACGTGCAGGCGGTCCGCAGCTTTCTGGCGGGCGGCGAGCTGGGCGCCATTGACGCCATTCGCGCCGGCTGGTACACGTTCCAGCCGAGCCGCCAGATGCTCGGCTGGCGCCTGCGCCGCCCGGAGGCCGGGGGCGGCGCGCTGCTCGACCTCGGCCTCCCGCTGCTCGATCTGGGGCTCTGGCTCGCCGGCTGGCCCGTGGTCAAGCGGGTGTCGGCGCACCTGCTGTCCCACGGCACCGAAGGAATCGAGGACATGGGCTCGGCGCTCATCGTATGCGACAACGGGATGTCGTTGTCCATCGATGTCACCTGGCGCCACATGGGGGAGGGCGAGCGGTTCTGGTTCGACCTGGTCGGGCAGAAGGGATCGGCCGGCATCGCGCCGCTGCGGGTCTTCAAGGAGCTGCACGGGACGCCCGCCGACGTGACGCCGACCGGGGCCAGCGGGCGCGAGACGATGTTCACGCAGTCCTACCGGGCGGAGTGGACCTATTTCCTCGCGGTGATCAGGGGTGAAGTGAACGCGCCCCCGCCCAAGGACCAGCTCGCGCTCCAGCGGGTGCTCGAGGCCGTGTATCGCTCCGCCGCCGAAGGGCGCGACGTGACGCTGTGAGCGACCGCCGGGCGTGGCTGCTCGTCGCGCTGGGCGCGCTCGGGCTGGCCGCGAGCTATCCGCCGTTCGTGTTCCCGCCCCTCAGCTTCGTCGCCCTCGCTCCCGCGACGCTGCTGGTGCGGCAGGCCGTCGCCGACCGGGATCCCCGCCGCGCCTTCCGGTGGGGCTTCTGGTACGGCCTCGCGAGCAACGGTCTGGTGCTCTACTGGCTCGTGGTCGCCCTATGGCACTTCACGCCGCTGTCCGGGCTCGGCTACCTGGCCACGGTGCTGATCCTCGGGCTTCTCACCGGCCTCCTGTTCGCTTACGCGATGCGCGTTCGCCTGCGCTTCCCGGCGGTCCCGCTGTGGCTCGTCTTTCCCCTGGGCTGGACCGCGCTCGAATGGCTCGTTGGCCACCTCGGGGACGTTCGCTTCCCCTGGCTCGGCCTGGGCACGTCCCTCGCCGACGCTCCGATCCTCATCCAATGGGCGGACTTCGCCGGCGCGCGCGGCGTGACGTTGTGGGTCGCGTGGTGCAACGTGATGCTCGTGGACGCTGTGGTTGAACGGCGTGGGGTGTGGGCGGTGGGTCGTGGGGTTGCGCCGGTCGCGGCAACCTTGATGCTCGCGCTGGGGTACGGCGCCTGGCGCATGCGCACGCTGCCCACCCGGGACGTCGGCGTCGTGGGATTGATCCAGCCCAACGAGGGATCGCGGGAAAAGTGGGACCCGGCGCAGGCGGACAGCATTGTGCGGACCCTGCTCGACCTCTCGCGCGGCGTCCGCGCCCTCGCTCGCCCGGATCTGATCATCTGGCCCGAAGCGGCGATCCCGGGATACGTGCAGTCGCAAGCGGAGTGGGACCGCGCCGTCGCCGCGTTCACGAGCGAGACCCACACTCCGGTCGTCGCGGGCGGGCTCTACGCCGAGTTCCGCGACCGCCGCGAGTACGACAACTTCAACGCCGCCTTCGTCTACGACTCGACAGGGGAGTGGCGCCGCAACCCCGTCTACGCCAAGCGGTACCTCGTGCCCATCGTCGAGCGCGTACCCTTCGTGCCGCCGCGGTGGTTCGGGAGCCTCCGGTTCTTCGGCGGGTTCAGCCGCGGCCGCGCGTTGCCGGTCTACGCGGTGGGTATCGGACGGTTCGGGATCGCGATCTGTTATGAATCGGCGTTCGAGGAACTGCCCCGGAGCTATCGCCGGCTGGGCGCCGACTTCCTGGTGAACGTCACGAACGACAAGTGGTACGGCCGCACCGCCGGGCCCTTCCAGCACGCCTCCCACCTGGTGCTGCGGGCCATCGAGACGCGCATGGGGGTGGCGCGCGCGGCGAACTCCGGGATCAGCGCGTTCTACGACCCATTGGGCCGCGTCCACGACGCCACCGAGCTCGAGACCCGCACCGTAGTGGCGGGCCGGCTGCGCACGAGCGACGTGGTACCACTGTACGTTCGCTGGGGTGACTGGGTGGGAATGTTCGTCGTGATCGCGACCCTGGGGTTCGCCGGCGCGGTGGCGATCCAGGACTGGAAACGGAGAACCTGACGGTGGGGGAATGGTGAGAGTCGGCGTCGACGTCGGCGGGACGTTCACCGACCTCGTGGCGCTCGCCGACGACGGATGCCTCCTCGTCCACAAAGTCGTCAGCACGCCGCAGGACCCCGCGATCGGGTTGTTTCGGGCGGTGGACCTGCTCCGGACACCAATCGACGCCTTGATTCACGGCACTACCGTCGCGACCAATGCGCTGCTCGAGCGCCGCGGCGCGCGCGTGGCGCTCGTGACCACCGCGGGGTTCGAGGACCTGCTGTGGCTCCGGCGGCAGGACCGCCCCGCGCTGTACGACCTCGCGCGGGATCACCCGCCGCCGCTCGTGGAGCGGCGCGCGGTGGTCGGCGTCGCCGAACGGATGGGGCCTGAGGGCGTCGTGCGGCGGCTCACGCGAGCCGAAGTGACGCGAGTCGTCGCCGCAGTGCGGCGGCTGCGCCCGGAGGCCGTGGCGGTCTCGCTCTTGTTCGCGTTCCGGCACCCCGCGCACGAGCGCGTCCTCGCGCGGGCGCTGCGCCAGGCGTTGCCGGGCGTGCCGGTTGCGGCGAGCCACGAGGTCCTCCCCGTCTTCCGCGAGTACGAGCGCACCAGCACGACGGTCGCCGAGGCGTATCTGCGGCCCAAGGTCTCCGCCTACCTCGCGCGGGCCGGCGCAGAAGTCCGGCGGCGCGCCGTCGGGTCCCTGCGCATCATGGCGTCGAGCGGCGGGACGCTGGAGCCGGGTGCGGCGGCCGCGCGGAGCGCCGCCCTCGCGCTCTCGGGACCCGCGGGGGGCGTCGTGGGCGCTCGGCTGGTGGGGGAGGCGGTGGGGCGGGGTGACTTGCTCACGCTCGACATGGGGGGAACCAGCGCCGACGCCAGTCTCGTGCTGGACGGGGCGACATTGAGCGAGGGCCTCGGGGCGGTCGGCGGCGTGCCGCTCGCGCTCCCGGCGGTGTTGATCGAAACGGTGAGCGCCGGCGGCGGCAGCCTCGCGTGGGTCGACGAGGGCGGCGCCCTGCGGGTGGGGCCGGAGAGCGCCGGCGCGGTGCCCGGCCCGGCGTGCTACGGCCGCGGTGGGACCGCGCCCACGGTCACCGACGCCTGCCTCGTGCTCGGCTGGCTCGATCCGGCTCAACCGCTCGCCGATGAGGTGCGGCTCGATCCCGCCGCGGCCGAGCGGGCGCTGGCGCCGCTCGGCGCCGCCACGGGCCGGGACGCCTGCGGGGTGGCCGCGGGGATCGTGGACGTGGCCACCGCTGTTATGGCGCGGGCGCTGAAGCGCGTGAGCGTCGCGCAGGGCATCGATCCCCGGCGGATGGCACTGCTCCCCTTCGGCGGCGCCGGCCCCCTGTTCGGCTGCGCGCTCGCCGACGCGCTGGGCATCGCGACCCTGGTCATCCCGCCGCATCCGGGTGTGCTCAGCGCGTTGGGGCTCGCGGCCGCCGCCGAGCGGGTGGATCTCCTGGCGTCGTTCCATCGCCCGCTCGCTCGGCTGGACGCCGGGGAGCTACGCCACGCGTTCCAGTCCCTGCTCCAGGCGGGAGCGCGCGAGCTCCCAGGCGCCACGCTGACCCGGCGCGCCGACTGCCGGTTCGCGGGACAGGGGTACGAAGTCACGGTGTCGGTCGCCGAGGAGACGCCCGCCGCGCCCGCGGAGATCGAGCAGGCGTTCCGGACCGCGCATGAGGCCCGCTACGGGCACGCCGTGCCGGATCAGCCGGTCGAAGTGGTGAATCTTCACGTCGTCGCTGAACGGGCGGTGGCCGTCCCGCGGTTCGGCGGGCGGGTCGGTGTGGGCCGGCCGACGCCGCTGCGACGCAAGATCACGGTTCGGGGCGCGAGTGCCACGGTGCCCGCCGACGTCTGGCCCCTGGGCGAGCTGCCCGAGGGGCTCGACCTGCCCGGGCCGGCGATTCTGGCGGGTCCCGACGCGACCGCCCTGATCGAGCCCGGGTGGCGCGGCCGGGTCCACGCCTCCGGCGCGGTCATCGTGGAGCGGCGGCGGTGACCCTTGACGCCGTCGGGCTCGAGGTAATGGGGCACGCCTTCGCCTCCATCGCGGAGGAAATGGGACTCGTGCTGGTACACACCGCGCTGTCGCCCAACATCCGCGAGCGGCGCGATGCCTCCGCCGCGCTGTTCGACGCCGACGGTGAAATGATCGCCCAGGCGGCGCACATCCCGGTGCACCTCGGCGCGATGGCCGAAGCGGTGGCGGCGGTCCGCGCCCAACACCCAGCGCCCACGCCGGGCGAGCTGTTCATTCTCAACGACCCCTATACCGGCGGCACGCACCTGCCCGACCTCACGCTCGTCGGAGCGATCGACGTCGAAGGGCGCCTGGGCGGCTACAGCGTCGTGCGCGCGCATCACTCCGACATCGGCGGGGTGCAGCCCGGGAGCATGCCCGCCGGCGCCCGCGAGGTGTTCGCCGAGGGGCTGATCCTGCCGCCGGTCCGCTTCACGGACGAGGTAGAGCGGGTGCTGCTCGCCAACGTGCGCACCCCGGGGATCCGGCGCGGAGATCTCGCGGCCCAGCGGGCGGCGGTCCAGCGGGGAGGCGATGGCCTGCGGGCGCTCGTGACGCGCTACGGGTGGGACGAGGTGCGCGCCGCGGCGCGGGATCTGCTCGCCTACGCCGAACGCCGCACCAAGGTAACGCTGGCGCAGCTCCCCTCCCGAAGGCGACCGTGCGTGGCGGTCGATACGCTCGAAGGGGATGGCGTCGAGGACCGGGACCTCGAGATCCGCGTGCGCGTCGCGCTCGAGGACGGGGTGCTGCACGCCGATTTCACCGGCACGGCGCCCGCGGCGACGGGGAACGTGAACTGCCCGCTCGCCGTCACGCGCTCCGCCGTTTTGTTCGTCGTCCGCACCCTCCTGCCGGCCGACGTGCCCACGAACGGGGGCGTGAGTCGCGCCGTCCGGATCACGGCGCCGGAGGGTTGTCTCGTCAACGCGCGGCACCCGTCGGCGGTGGCGGCCGGGAACGTCGAGACGTCCAACCGGATCGCCGATACCTTGTTCTTGGCCCTGGCGGCCGGCGGGATTCGCGTGCCGGCGCAAGGCCAGGGAACGATGAATAACGTGACGCTGGGAGGGAGCGGGGAGCGGGGAACCGGGACCGGCTGGACGTACTACGAGACCATCGGGGGTGGGCAGGGGGCGAGCTACGGGGCCGATGGACCTTCGGGGGTCCACGTCGGGATGTCCAACACCCGCAATACGCCGATCGAGGTGCTGGAGATGGAATACCCCGTGCGCGTGCGCACCTACGCGCTGCGGCGCGGCAGCGGCGGGGTAGGGACGTGGAAGGGCGGGGAAGGCGTTATTCGTGAGTTCGAGGCGCTCGCGCCGATGGAGGCCAGTCTCCTGACCGAGCGGCGGCGGCACGCCCCGCGGGGCGCCGCGGGTGGCGGAGAGGGGGCCGTCGGACGCAATCTCTTGCAGCGGCGAGCCCTGCCGGCCAAGATCGTCACCCGGGTCGCGCGGGGCGAGGTGCTGCGCATCGAGACTCCCGGGGGCGGTGGCTGGGGGCGGGGCAAACCCGAACGGAAAGGCAAACAATGACCTGGATACTCGTGGCTCTGCTCGGTCTGGTGGCGGGCGTCATTTCGGGGCTGTTCGGCGTGGGGGGGGCGGTTGTGATCATCCCCGGGCTCGTGTTGCTGGCGAAACTGCCGCAGCACACCGCCAACGGCACCTCCCTCGCGGCGCTACTTTTGCCCGTCGGCCTGCTCGGCGCACTGGAGTACTACCGGCGCGGCCAGGTGCACATTCCCTACGCGGCGGTGATCGCGGTCGGCCTGCTGATCGGCGCGCTGGTGGGGGCCAAGCTCGCCGGGTCCATGTCCGACGTGATGTTGCGGCGGGCGTTTGGCGGGTTCCTGCTGCTCGTCTCCGCGAAGCTGCTCCTGTCGTGAGCGCTACGTCGCGGCCTTCTCGTACACCTTCCCGTTCACGAACAGCTTGAACAGCTCCGGATCGAGCTGCCCCTCCTTCACCTCTTCGGCCATGATGTCGAACGCCTTCTCGAGCGGCACGGCCCGCTTGTACGGCCGGTCCTGCGCCGTGAGGGCGTCGTAGATGTCCGAGATCGTCATCATGCGCGTCTGCACCGGGATCGCCTCCCCCGTGATTTTCCGGGGATAGCCGCGCCCGTCCATCTTCTCGTGGTGCCCGTAGGCGATCAGGGGCACCTGCTGGAGCTCGCGCGTCCAGGGAATCTGGTTCAGGAAGTTCCAGGTGTGCGTCACGTGACTCTCGATCTCCAGCCGCTCTCCGTCGTCGAGGCTGCCCTTGCGGATGGTGAGGAACCGCACTTCGTCTTGGGTGAGGAAGCGCTGCGTGGTCCCCTCGAAGTCCTCGTACGTCTGACGGGCGAGCGCCGTGAGCTCCTCGAAGCTGCCGGCGGGAAGCACGGTCGGCTCGTTCGCCTTCACGACCGCCCCGAGGAACCGGTCGAGCTCCTGGAGCTCCGTGCGGTGCTCCCGCTCCAGCCGCTCCCGGAACTCCTCGTAGCCTTTCTTCCCCTGGCGCTCGAGGAATTCGGCGCACTGGCGCCAGAAGTCCCGCTCCGCCGTGCGCCGGATGAAGCCGTACCGCTGCTGGATCAGCTGGAGGTCCTTGGGATACAGCTTCTTCGCCTTGACGAGCACCTGCTCGCGCACGCCGACCTTGCCGAAGTCGTGCAGCAGGCCGGCGTAGTAGATCTCGCGGACCTGGTCGCGGGTGAAGCTCACCTGGCGGTACGGGCCGTCGTCGGCCCGGTCCACCGCTTGCGCCAGGCCCACGGTGTAGTTCGCCACGCGCCCGCTGTGCCCGAACGTGGTCGGATCGCGCTGCTCGATCGCGAGCACGGCGGCGTTGACGAACCCCTCGAACAGCCGCTCGATCTCCTCGTACAGCCGGCTGTTCTCGATGGCGACCGCGGCCTGGCCGGCCAGCGCGGTGACGAGCTCCACGGTTCGTTTGGAGTAGGGCACGACCAGGTGTTCCACGTCCGCCGGGACCGCGAGCACGCCGTCGAGCTTGCGCTTGCGGTTGATGAGCTGCAGCACGCCGATGACTTCTTCCTTGTGATCCTTCATCGGGATCACGAGCATCGATTTGGTGCGGTAGCCGTTCCGCTCGTCGAACGAGCGGTTGATTGTGTACTCGACGTCCGGCGGCAGGAAGTAAGCGTCGTCGATCACCAGCGGCTCGCCCGTGACGGCCGTGTAGCCGGCGAGGCTGGAGCGGTCCACCGGGATGGTGAACTCGACGAAGGGCGCCTCGGGTTTGGAGAACGTCTGCGCCAGCCGGATGCGCAGGCGCCGCTGGCCCTGATCGGTGGTCTCCACGAGGTACAGCGAGCCGGCGTCCGACTGGGTGATGCGACGGGCCTGGGTGAGGATCAGCTCGAGCAGGGTCTTGAGGTCGCGTTCCGTTCCCAGGGCCACGCCGATCCGCGTGAGCTCGCCGATCTCACGGGCGCGCGCGGCCGCCTCGGTGCGCGCGCGCGCCGTCTCCGCCCGCGCCGCCGCCTCGCGGAACCCCGCCCGGGCCGCGACGAGCAGGTGGCGCGGAGTCGTCGGATGCTTGAGGAAGCCGGAAAGGAGCTCGACCGGCAAGCTTTCGGGGACGTCCGTCTCGCCGTTCCGCCCGAGGGCCACGATGGCCCCGCCCGCGTCCACGAAACCCCGCATCACGTCCAGCGGGAACGCCGACCGGATCTCTCCGTCCAGAATGAACACCGTCGGCCGGTCGTCCACCACCAGATCCCGCGCGAAGCGCACCTCGCGCGCCTCCACCTGCGAGCCTTCCAGCGCGGCCTCCAGGCCCGCCGGCTGCCAGGTCGGGGCGTGCAGCAGGACGTACCTCACGGCTTGCTCCCGCCGGGAGGCGAGTCGGTCGACCGGCCGGAATCGAGGGGCAGCGGCTTCACGCCGGTCAACAGGCGATACGGGCGGCGACTCATCTGGTCCACGAAGTGGTTCAGCTGGCGGCTCGACGGGCGGTTGTCGAGTTGACCGGATTCATCCGCCGGGGGAGACGATCACGAGCTCCGCAGGCGCTGCAGGCCCTCGCTCGCCTCGCTGTACTCCGGGAACACCGCCACCGCCCGCTCGAACATTTCGATGGCCTTCGCCTTGTCCCCCCGGTTCTGATACAACAGGGCGCGCGAGTAGTAGGTGAGTGCCTCCGTCGGCACCTGCCGGCTCATGCGCTGTTCCTGCACCGGCTTGGGCAGCGGCGGGAGGTTCGTCTCTTTCATCAGTTTCTGCGCCGTGGTCCGGATGATGTCGAACAGGTGATCGCGCTGCATGCGCTCCGCCACCGTCTTGACGATCTCGCTCGTTTCGACGTTCACGACTCGGGCGTCCACGCGGAAATCGCCGTAGAAGTCGATGAAGCTCCCGGTCACGACGTAGCGGGCCCCAACGAGCTTCCCGATCCGCGCGGCCGTCTGCGCATCCACCCGGCCCTGCCCGGCGAGGTTCTGCTCGTCGAGGATCCGCTGGATCGTCTCCCGCTCCACCACGCGCGCTGCCGGGTTGGCCGAGAGCTCGGAGATGAGCATCGCGGCGAGGCCCACCTGCAGGGCCTCGAAGTTCTCCTTGTCTTGCCCGTAGGAGCCGCCGTTGGTGAACGGCAGAACCGCGATGCCCGGTCGGGTATCCTGCCCGGCCGCCGGGGTGGGCGGTGCGCCCCACGCGAGCGCCCCGAGCCCCATGATTGCGAGAATCGAACGCGAACGCATAATCTGTCCTCGAGTCAAAGAGTCAGCTGCATGCCTTCCTGCGCGGCCAGCACTTCCGCCGGCCGCCTGCGGGCCTTGGCCGCCTTCCGGGCCTGCTCCAGCAGCCCGTCCATCGCCCGGTCGTCGTGCTCCGGCTCGTGATGGAACAAGACGAGCCGACGCGCGCCGGCCTCGGCCGCCAGCGCCACCGCTTCCTCGTAGGTCGAATGCCCCCACCCGCGGTGGCTCTCGAGCTCCTCCGGCGTGTACATCGCGTCGTGAATCAGCAGGTCGACGCCCACCAGAAACTCCGTGAACTCCTGCCGCCAACCGGGCGGTGTGTTGTAATGGCCGCCCCCGCCCAGCTCGTTATCGGTCACATACGCCAGGCTCGGGCCGCCTTCCACGGGTGTGAGGCGGTAGCCCAAGGTCGTCCCGGGGTGACGCAGCTTCATCCCGCGGACGCGGAACTCGCCGAGCGTGAACTCGCTGGCCCCCGGCTCGACCTGCTGGACCGTCAGCTTGGCCGACAGGGCGTCCAGCGGCACCGGAAAGACCGCCGGGTCCATCTGCTGGCGCAGGATCGCCTCGAGCGACATCGTGCCCTGCCGCGATCCCCAAATGCGCACCGCGTTGCCCGGCGCGAAGAACGGCTTGAAGTGCGGGAGCCCCTGGATGTGGTCCCAATGCGCGTGGGACAAGAGGATCTCCGCGTTCACCGCCCCATTCTGCTTCTCGACCAGCTCGACGCCCAGCGCCCGGATGCCCGTGCCGGCGTCGAGAATGACCAACTGCCCCCCAGCACCCTGGACAGCGACGCACGGCGTATTGCCGCCGAAGCGCGCGGTGTGGGCCCCGGGGGTGGGGATGCTACCCCGTGTGCCCCAGAAGGTCACCGTGTAGGCCATGCGTTTGGGCACGCCGATACCTCAGCTAAGCTACTGAAACACCGAAAGCTAGGACAAGCCGCCGCCTCACTCCGGGCGCGTGACCCGCCTCACGAACGCCCCGCCGCCGCCTCCAGCGCACCGCGGTCTTTGACCACGATCTCCTTGCGGTTGACCTGGATCAGTCCTTTCTCCACGAGCTCCCGCATGGTGCGGGACACGGTCTCCCGGCTGGAGCCGATCATCTGCGCGATGGTGTGGTGTGTCAGGCGCCGGGTGATCCGGTCGCCGCCGGCCTCCTCGGCCAGGTCGAGCAGCAACTGCGCCACCCGGCCGTTCACGTCCAGCAGCACCAGGCTGCCGACCTTCTCGTCCACCCGCCGTAGGCGCCGGGACAACTCCCGCAGCAGCGCGAGCGCGATGGTCGGCGACTGGGTCAGAATGCCCTGAAAGTCCTCCCGCCGCAGCACGACCAGGGAGCAGTCCTCCATCGCGATCACGTGGGCGGAGCGGGGCTCGTCGTCGATCAACGCCATCTCGCCGAAGAACTCGCCCTCCCCCATGACCGAGAGGATCACTTCCCGCCCGTCCTCACCGATCAGGACGACTTTCACCTGGCCGTCGACCACCACGTACAACGCGTCGCCCGGGTCGTCTTCGAACAGGATCACTGAGTTCTTGGGGTAACTCCGCTCCCGGGCCACGTCGACCACGCGCTGGAACTCCGTGGCCGGGAGTTGGCTGAACAGTGGCACGCGCTGCAGGACGTCGGTGGCGGGCACGCCCAGGTCTCCCTCGAGGCTAACAGGGCTAATGGACGGGCAAGCTTACGCTTAACCCGGCGCGAAGTCAATTTCGCCCGCGCGCGCGCCTTGCCGCCAAGTTTCGACGCCAGTTATATTTCCGCCCTTCGCGTCAACCGACAATCTGTCAAGGACGGCACGCAGTGAAACCCGGGATTCACCCCAACTATCGGCGGGCCACGGTCCAGTGCGCCTGCGGCAACACGTTCGTTACGCGGTCGACCGTGCCGCTGATCCATGTCGAGATCTGCGCCCGATGCCACCCCTTCTTCACGGGCAAGCAGAAGCTGGTGGACACGGCCGGGCGCGTGGAGCGGTTTCGCCAGAAGTACGGCACGGAGAAGGCCGGCGGGTAAGGCGTGGAGGCCCGACTCCGCCAGGCGCTCGCGCGGGCGGAGGAGGTCGCCCGGCAGCTGGCCGACCCCGAGACCGCGCGGAATCAGGCCGTGCTGAAGCAGCTCGGCCGGGAGTACGCGCAGCTCGATGCGGTGCGCCAGACCCACGCCCGCCTGGCCCGGCTGGAGGAGGAGCTCGCCCAGGCCCGCGAGGTGCTCCAGGACCGGGACCCCGAGCTCTCCCAGCTCGCGCGGGCCGACGTGGAGCGGCTGCGCCCCCAGGTCGAGCAGCTGGCCGCCGAGCTGACCGAGCTGCTCACCCCCGCCGACCCCCTCGACGACCGGGATGCCATCGTGGAAGTCCGGGCCGGCACCGGGGGCGACGAAGCCGCCCTGTTCGCAGCCGACCTGTTCCGGATGTACACCCGGTTTTGCGAGCGGCGGGGATGGAAGGTCGAAGTGCTCGACCTGAGCGAAGGCAACCTCGGCGGGCTGAAGGAAGCGATCTTCGCCGCTCGGGGGCCCAAGGCCTACGGGACGCTGCGCTACGAGTCCGGGGTGCACCGGGTGCAGCGCGTGCCCGCCACCGAAGCGCAGGGACGGATCCACACCTCGGCCGCGACCGTCGCGGTCCTGCCCGAGGCCGAGGAGGTGGACGTGAAGATCGAGGAAAAGGACCTGCGCATCGACGTGTTCCGCTCCTCGGGCCCAGGCGGGCAGAGCGTCAACACCACCGACTCGGCGGTCCGGATCACTCACCTCCCCACCGGGCTCGTGGTCCAGTGCCAGGATCAGAAATCCCAGCTGCAGAACAAGATCAAGGCGCTCGAAATCCTGCGCTCGCGGCTGCTCGACCGGCTGGTCGCCGAGCAGGAGGCCGCGCGCGCGCGGGACCGACGCGCTCAGGTGGGCACCGGTGACCGCTCCGCCAAGATCCGGACGTACAACTACCCCCAGAACCGCGTCACCGACCACCGGATCCACCTTACGGTCCACAGCCTGTCCGAGGTGATGGACGGCCGGCTCGACGACCTCATCGCCGCGTTGAAGCTCGCCGGGGAAAAGGAACGGTTGAGTGCCTGACCGACCGTCGATCGCGCACGCGCTGGACCGGGCGGCGGCGCGGTTGGAGCAGGCGGGCGTGGTAGGAGGGGAAGGGCCGCCCCCGCGGCGTGAGGCGCTGGCGCTCTGGGCGGCGGTCCAGGGCGGCGTAACGCCGGGCGAGGTCTGGCTGCGGCGCGACACGGCGCCCCCCGCGCCGGTGGCCGCGCGCTTCTGGGACGCCGTGGCGCGACGCGCAAGCGGGGTCCCGTTCGCCTACGCGGTGCGACGCGTCGGCTTCCGACGCCTGGAGCTGACGCTCGATCCGCGCGCGTTGATTCCGCGGCCGGAAACCGAAGGGCTGGTGGAGCTGGTGCTCCAGGCCGCCGGGATTCAGGAGACGGACGGCGGGCCGGGCGGGGTCGCGGCGGATATCGGCACGGGCTGCGGGTGCATCGCGCTCGCGCTGGCGACGGAGGGCGGCTTCGACCGCGTGGTGGCGGTGGAGCGCTCGGCGGCGGCGGCGGAACTGGCCCGCGAAAACGTGGAGCGGATTCGACCACGCACGGCGGTGGCGGTGCGGGTGGGCGACCTGCTCGAGCCGCTCGCCGGCGAGCGGTGCCGGGCGATCGTGGCTAACCCGCCGTACCTGACGGAAGCCGAGTACGCGGCGCTGGAGCCGGCGGTGCAGCAGTTCGAGCCGCGCGAGGCGCTCGTGAGCGGCCGGGATGGCCTGGAGGCGACCCGGACGCTGTTGGTGGGAGCCGCCGGGCTGCTCGCCCCGGGCGGATTCCTCGCGCTGGAGATCGACGAGCGGCGGGCCGGCGCGGTGCGCGCCCTGGCCCGGGCGCACGGCTGGCGGCGCATCGAGATTCACCAGGATCTGTTCGGACGGCCGCGCTACGCACTGGCCTTTCCCAGGGAGGCGAGGTGATCGACGAAAAGGCGCAGGAGCTCGGGCGGTTGCTGGGCCAGAGCGACGAATACAAGGCGCTGCTCAAGGCCGACGAGCGGCTCAAGGGCGACGCCGAGTGTCGCCAGCTCCTGGAGCGCGTCAAGCACCTGGACCAGGAGATCGAGCAGGGCGCGCGACAGGGGAAGGAGCCCGCCAAAGAGCAGATCGAGCGCTACGAGCAGGCGGCCAAGAGCCTCCAGGCCGGTCCGGTGTATCAGCAATGGGTCGCCGCGCAGGCCAACTTCGAGAAGCTGATGCTCAAGGTCAATGCGCAGATCGCCGAGGGCATGAAGAAGGGGGCGCTCAGTCCCATCATCACGCTGACCTGATGACGGTGGGCGGCGGCGTGTTCGTGGTGATCGAGGGGCCGGAAGGGGCGGGGAAATCCACGCTGGCGCGGTGGCTCGCCGCCCGGCTCCTCGCCGACGGGCGGAGCGTGACGGCGGTCCGCGAGCCCGGCGGCACGCCGGTGGCCGAAGCGGCGCGCAAGCTGGCCCTGAAGTCCCGGCACGAGATGTCGCGGGCCGCCGAGCTGTTCCTCGTGCTCGCCGCCCGGGCGGACCTGGTCGAGCGCCTGATTCGCCCGGCGCTGGAGGCAGGCCAGATCGTGGTGGCCGACCGGTTCGGGCTGTCGACGCTGGCTTACCAGGTGGCCGGACGTGGGCTCCCCGGCGCGGCGGTCGAGGCGGCGCTCCGGCTCGCCACGGGCGGGCTCGAGCCCGACCTGACCCTGGTGCTCGACGTCCCGGTCGCCGTGGGCCGCGAGCGACAGCGGCGGGCCGGCAAGGCGCAGGATCGCATCGAGCGGCAGGACGACGCGTTCCACCGGCGCGTGCGCGAGGCGTACCGGCGCGCCGAGGGGCCGGGCGTGGTGCAGCTCGACGCGACCCAGCCGAAGAAGACGGTGCAGGACGCCGCGTGGCGCGAAGTCACCGCGGTGACCGCGCTCTCAACCCGAGGGGTCTCATGAAGCGTTCCCAGATCGCGATCGGTGTCACGACGGCGGTTCTCGCCCTCGCCAGTGGTGGGTGGCTGCTGCAGCGGGAACCCGGCCCCACGGGCTCGGTCTACCAGCAGGCGCGCCTGTTCGACGACGTGCTCGCCCACGTGGCGGACTACTACGTCGACTCGCTCGACGCGCGCCAGCTGTACGAGATGGCGATCGACGGGATGCTCGACCGGCTGGGGGATCCCTACTCGACCTACCTCCGCAAAGAGGACTTCCGCGCGCTGTCGGAGGCGACCACCGGGAACTACGGGGGCCTGGGCATCCAGATCGACGTGCGCGACGGGTGGATCACCGTGATCGCGCCCCTGCCGGAGACGCCGGCGGAGCGCGCCGGGATCCAGTCCGGCGACCGCATCGTCGGGCTCGACGGCAAATCCACCGAGGGCTGGAAGAACGACCAGGCCGTGAAAGAGCTGCGGGGGCAGCCCGGCACCGTGGCGGAGCTCTCCGTGCGGCGGGTGGGCGTCGAGCAGCCGATGCGCTTCAAGATCACGCGCGCCCTGATCCACATCCGCTCGGTGAACGTGTCGATGATGCTCGACGACCGGGTGGGGTACCTCGCCCTCAGCCCGGTGAACGAATCGTCGGCGCGGGAGGTCTCCGCCGCCATCGCCGAGCTGATGCGCCAGGGGATGAAGGTGCTCGTGCTGGATCTGCGCCAGAATCCGGGCGGGCTGCTCGATCAGGGGATCGCGGTCAGCGACCTGTTTCTCGACCCGGCCCAGCCGATCGTCGCGACCAAGGGGCGGGCGCCGAACACGACCCGCACCTTCCGCGACAGTCGGCCGCAGACCTGGCCGGAGCTCCCGATCGTGATCCTGGTGAATGGCGCGACGGCGAGCGCCGCCGAGATCATCGCGGGGGCGTTGCAGGATCACGACCGCGGCGTCGTCGTGGGCACGCCGACCTTCGGCAAAGGGCTCGTGCAGTCGCTCTGGCAGCTGAGCCCCGAGTCGGCGCTGAAGCTCACCACCGCCCGGTGGTATACGCCGAGCGGGCGGACCATCCAGCGCCAGACGAAGACCGAAGAGCAGCAGGCGGCCCAGGTCGTCGCCGCCGCGCAGGGCGGCGATACGCTGAACCCCGATTCCTCGCTCATGTACAAGACCGACGCCGGGCGGATCGTGTTCGGGGGAGGCGGCATCCGTCCCGACCTGTTCATCGCGCCTGACACGTTCACGACCGTCGAGCGCGGCTTCGTCCGCACTCTGGGCGGGCGCTTTCAGGAGTTCCGCGACGTGCTGGCGACTTACGCCCTCGAGCTCAAAGCGGGGAGCCGGCTCCCGGCGCCGGCCTTCCGGGTGACGGATGGGATGGTCGACGAAGTGTTGCGGCGCCTGCAGGGGAAGGGGGTCACGCTGCCCGACAGCGTGCTGGCCGGCGGGCGCGGGGTGATCGCGCAGGAGATCGGCTATGAGGCGGCGCGGTACGTCTTCGGCCGGCCGGCGGAGTTCCGGCGCCGCATGGGCGATGACCGGCAGGTGCAGCAGGCACTCGCGCTGGCGCGCAAGGCCCGCTCTCCGAAGGAGCTCTTGTCCCTCGCCACCGCGCAGGCCGCGGCCGCTCCCGCCCGGCGCTAGATGACCGCGCGCGCCCGTCCGTCCGTCGGGATCATCGGGCCGGGCCGGGCCGGGGTGGGCCTGGGACTCGCGCTGGCCCGGGCGGGCTACGCCGTGTCGCTCCACGGCCGGCACAAGAACCGGGTGCCCGCCCCGCTCACGCTCACGGTGGACCCGAGCGACGCGCCGCCCGCCTGGATCGCCCAGGCGGGCGTCGTCGTTCTCGCGGTGCGCGACGACGCCATCCGACCCCTCGCCGAGACGCTGGCGAGGGCCGGCGCGGTCGGGGCCGACCACGTGGTGCTCCATCTGTCCGGCGTCCAGGGGCAAGAGGCGCTCGGCCCCCTCGTCCGCAGTCGCGCCGCGCTCGGCTCGCTGCACCCCCTGCAGACCATCGCCGAGCCCGAGCGGGCGCCAGAGCGCCTGCGCGGCGCCTGGGCCGCGGTGGAAGGGATGCCGCGCGCGGTGGAGAAGGCCGAGCGCCTCGCGCGCGATCTCGGAATGCGCCCCTTCACGATCAGCGCCAAGGCGAAGGCCGTGTACCACGCCGGCGCGGTGTTCGCGTCGAACTATTTCGTCGTCGTCCAGGCCGTGGCGCAGCGCTTGCTGCGGCACGCGGGCCTGTCGGACGCCGATGCGTGGGCGGCGCTGCGGCCGCTGGTGGAAGGGACGCTCGAGAACCTGAAGGCGGAAGAGCCGCCGGCCGCGCTCACGGGGCCGGTGGTGCGGGGCGATATCGAAACGATCCGGCGGCACCTCGCGGCGCTGACGAGCGACGACGCCCAGCTCTACCGCAGCCTGGGTCGGGCGGCGCTCGAGCTGGCGCAGAAGCGGGGCATGGACGAGGCAAGCGCGACGCGCGTCGCCGAGGCGCTCGCTACGGACGTACCACCCGTACTCCGGCGGGGGGGGAAAAAGTCACCTCGCGGCTAGGCACGCCTCCGTTCGCCTTCAGGTTCCGCAGAGCCACGATGCGCCGCTGGCCCGACGTCTCCACGATCTCGATCCGCCGCACCAACCCGTCGTCGCGATCCACCCAGATGACCGCTTCGCGGTAGGGCAGAGTCGTTTCGCGCGGGACCAGCGCGACCACGTCCGCCAGCCCGCTCTCCAGCGAATCGGCCCGCAGGTGACGCGCCCGGTAGCGCTCGCGCGGGCGCTCGACGAACTGGCCGATGAGATTCGGGCCGGTGGTGCCCGCCGCGGGGATGGCGGTCTGGATCACCTGGCCGGGCGTGGTACTCGGCGTGTAGAGCCAGAGGTGGCGACCGTCGGCAACGACCCGGTCCCCCCGCGGGACCGTGAACCGCATCGCGAAGTGGTTCGGCCGCATCTGGTAGAGCCGGCCCCGGGTGGTGTCGGGCGCCCCGACCAGCGGATTGACCACCACCTGCATGAAGTCGGCGGTGAGCGTGCGGACCGTCTGATAGGCGGCGGAGGCGCGGTCGAGGATCGGCCAGGGATCTTGCGCGGTCAGGCGGTCAGGCGGACCGGCGGTCAAGAGGACCGTCGCGCCGACGAGTACCCGACCGCCGGACCGCCCGACCGCCCGACCGCCCGTCACGCTCCGACCGAGGCCGGCTCCGCGATCCGGCGTCCGATGACCTCCGCGATGACCCGCACTTCCCGCATCAGCTGCGCGAACTGGTCGGGGAAGAGGGTCTGGGCGCCGTCGGACAGGGCTTGCCCGGGATCGGGGTGGACCTCGACCATGATGCCGTCGGCGCCGGCCGCCACCGCCGCGCGCGTCATCGGGATGACCTTTTCGCGCAGCCCCGTCCCGTGCGACGGGTCGGCGATGATGGGCAGGTGCGAGAGCTTGTGCACCACCGGGATGGCGGTGAGGTCGAACAGGTTGCGGGTGGTCGTATCGAACCCGCGCACACCGCGCTCGCACAGGATGACGTCCTGATTGCCCTCCGCCAGCAGATACTCGGCCGAGAGCAGGAGCTCGGTGATCGTCGCGCTCATGCCGCGCTTGAGGAGCACGGGCTTCCGGGTCCGGCCCGCCGCCTTGAGCAGCGAGAAGTTCTGCATGTTGCGGGCCCCGATCTGGATGATGTCAGCGACTTCCGATACCCAGCCGATCCCTTCGGGATCCATCGCTTCCGTGCAGATGAGCAGGCCGGTTTCGGCGCGTGCTTTGGCCAGCAGTTTGAGGGCCGGTCGCCCGAGACCCTGGAAGCTGTAGGGGGAGCTGCGCGGCTTCCAGGCGCCGCCCCGCAGGATCACCGCACCCGCCTCCTTGACCAGCCGGGCGGCCTCGAGGATCTGGGCTTCGGATTCGACCGAGCAGGGGCCCGCGATCGCCACGACGTCGGCGCCGCCCACCGTCAGGCCGCCGGCCAGGCGGACGACCGTGTTCTCGCTCTTCCACTCGCGGCTCACCTGCTTGTAGGGCTTCGAGACGTGGATGACTTCCTGCACGCCGGGCAGGCCCTCGAGCCGCGACGCGTCCACCCGCCCGTCATTGCCCACGAGCCCGACGGCCGTGCGCTGCGCGCCCGGCATGGGACGGGCCTGATAGCCCATCTCCTTGATGATCTCGACGACGCGGCGGATCTCCTCTTCGTTCGCGCCGTGACGCATCACGATTAGCACGCTGCCGGTCCTCCCCCTTCCTGCCGCGGCTTGCCGATGGTGAAGCGGTCGCCGTCCCGCGCCGCGGTGATCGGCCCGTCGAACCGCGCCGCCGCGGCCCGGGCCGGGTCCGAAGTTTCGACTGGCGGATAGAAGTGCGTCAAGACGAGCCGGCGGGCCCCGGCCGCCCGGGCCAGCTCGCCGGCGCGCTCCGGCGTCAAGTGGATATCCATGGCCATCGCTTCGGGCAGCGAGCACTCGGCGAGCAGGAGATCGCACCCTCGCGCCCAGCGGGCCAGCTCGCCGCTCGGGCCTGTGTCCCCCGTGTACACCAGCCGCCCCTCGGGCGCCGCGACGGAGAGCGCGACGCTTTCCGGCGTGTGCGGCACAGGGAACGTCTCGAGGCTCACGTCGGCGTCGAGCGGGAAGGGATTGCCGTCCCGGACGTCGAGAATGCCGATCGGGAAACCGGGATCGAGCAGCCATGGGCCGAAGCCCTCGGCGAGGGCCTTCACCAGGCGCACCGTGCCGGGCGGGCCGAGGATCACGAACGGCTCCCGGCGCGGCGGGGTCGTCGCGTGCTTCAGCGCGTAGACCAACATCGGGAGCTCGCCGTAGTGGTCCGGATGAAAGTGCGACAGCACGACGTGGGTCACGTCGGGCCAGGGGAGGCCGCAGGTCGCCAGGCCATGCAGCGCGCCGGCCCCGCAGTCGAACAGGACCTTCAGGCGCCCGCGGCCCACCCAGTGACACGGGGCGGTGCGGCGCGCGGACGGCGCGACCGTGCCGGTCCCGACCGTGACGAGCTCCACGCTCAGCGACTCCTTCCACGAAACACGATGCGTTTGAACAGCACCAGCGCTCCGGCGCGCAGGCGGTACAAATAGACACCGGCCGGCACCGTCCGGCCATCAGCCGTGGTGCCGTCCCAGGTGAGGCGGTCGTCGCAGGTCGGGCCGCCCGCTGCGCCGCGGCCGTAGCGCCCCGCCGAGAGCACGCCCGGAATTCCGGGTCCCGGGATGAGTCGCCGCACGGTGTTGCCCCGCAGGTCGAGGATCGCGAGCTCCACCTCGCTCACCCGCGTGAGGTCGAACCAGATGCAGGTTACGTCCTGCCCCGAGCCGGGAAAAGGGTTCGGGAAGTTTTGGTACAGCACCGTCGCCCGGGGCGCCCGCGGGTCGAGCACCAGGAACGTCCCGACGCTCCGGACCACTACGGTGTCGGGCGGCGGATCCACCGACACCGCGAGGAACCAGCTGTAGGCGACGTTCCGCTCGAGCGCTCGCGGGATCTGGAAGCTCGTCCCCGTCAACCCCGTCACCTTGAAGTCCGGCCCCGACGCCGCCCTGCGGTAGATGGAGAGATCGTAGCGAAACGGACCCGGTGGCGCCGCGACCGCCGGCGACGTCCAGGTGAACGTCGGCTGGTCCTCGAGCGTGTTCTCACCTTCCGGGCGGTTGAACGAGGTGAGCGTCGCCCAGGCCGGGACGCGGGCGGGCCCGACCAGTTGGGTGGTCCCGGTCTCGCCGGTCGCGGCCGTCGCGTCCACGCGCCAGAAGAGCGGGGCGCCCGGTTTGAGGGCCCGCCGCAGATCGTACTGCTCCGCCGCGAGCGTCGTGTCGACGACGGGGGCGGCCAGGGTCGACTCGCGGGCCACGCGCAGCCGGTAGGTCACCGGAGCGGCGGACCCGGGGACGGGCTCGGTCCGCCAGCGGAACGTCGGCGTGACGGACGCGAGGACGCTGTCCACCGGCTCGAGCGGCACCACGCCCAGGGGGAACACGGCCGACGCCGTGACGTCGGGCCGCGTGTCGCGCGCCCACGCGCGCGCGACGCCCGGGGATACGCCGGACCGCTGGGCCGCGAGCAGCGTCGGGAGCAGGCCGCCGAGGAGCGCCGCGGCCCGAATCAGACCGGTTCCATCTGCCCGAGCCGCACGCCGACGATCGTCGAGACGCCCGGCTCCTGCATCGTGACGCCGTACACCGCGTCCGCGGCCTGCATCGTCCGCGGGTTGTGGGTGATCACGATGAACTGCGTCTGATCCTTGAACTCCGCCAGCAGGCGCACGTAGCGGCCCACGTTGGCGTCGTCGAGCGGCGCGTCGACTTCGTCCAGCAGACAGAACGGGCTGGGCCGGGCGAGGAAGATCGCGAACAGCAGCGAGACGGCCACGAGCGTCCGCTCGCCCGAGGAGAGGAGGTGGATCCGCTGGGTCCGCTTGCCCCGGGGGGCGGCGTGGATCTCGATCTCGCTGTCCAGCGGGTCGTCCTCGTTCGCCAGCCGGACGTCGCACTCGCCGCCGCCGAACAGGGTCTGGAACACCGCCCGGAAGTTGGCCCGGGCGTTCCCGAACGACTCGAGGAACATGGTCTTCGCCGTCTGGTCGATCTCGCGTGCCGCCTGTTGCAGCGAGGCCCGGGCGGCGACGAGATCGTCGCGCTGGGTCATCAGGAACTCGAGCCGCTTGGTCTCTTCGGCGTGCTCCTCCACGGCCAGGGCGTTGACCGGTCCCACGGCGTCGATCGCCGAGCGGAGCCGCTCGTTCTCCTCGCGCAACCACGGGAGATCGCCGGGGACTTCCGGCGCCTCGGCGAGCAGGTGGTCGAGCGGCTTCCGCCATTCGGCTGCGACCCGCTCTTGGAGGCCGCGCTTGCGGCCCTGGATCTCGGTGCGTTCGAGCTCGAGCTTGTGCTCTTCCTCCGCCAGCGTGTCGAGCGCGCGCCGCAGTGCCTCGAGCGCCTGCTCCGCAGTGGCGAGATCGGACTCCGCGAGCAGCACCTGGGCCCCGGCGTCGCCGGTTGCCGCCTCCAGCTCGGCCAGGGCGAGGCGGCGCTCCCGCAGCGTGTCTTCCCAGAGGGCCTGGTGGGTCGTGAGCGTCGTGCGCTCGCGCTCGAGCGCGGCCAGCTCCTCGCTCAGGGCCGCGGCGTGGCGGCGGGCGTCGGCAGCGTCCCCCGCCGCGCGCGCGGCCCGGTCCCGGGCGGCCTGATGGCGGGCCTCGATCTGCGCCGCCTCCACCTGCCAGTGGACCCGCTGTTCGCGCACCGCCTCCTGCTGGGCTTCCTGCTCGACCAGCCGGGCCCGCTCCGCACCCAACCGTTCGTCCAGGCGTACCCGGTCCAGCTCGTGCTGCTGCAGGTCGGCGTCCAGGGCGCCGAGCCGGATCTCGACCTCGTCGAGCCGGCGTGCCAGGCGGTCGACCTGCGCCGCGGCGTCGGCGACTTGGCGCTGCGCGTGGGCGGCGGCGCGCTCCGCCTCCCCCCGCTGGGCACCGGCCTCG
>JBOHSA010000237.1:0-15799 GCA_050732995.1 Gemmatimonadales bacterium
ACGAGCGGAGAACATGCCTCCTGGGGGCCGCCGTCGGAAGAGCTGCTGGTCAGTCCCCGGCGCGGCGCAGCTTCCGCCCGCTCTGCGTCTTGTCCTCCTCCGCGGCCGGCTCGCCGGCCATGAGCGCCGGCGAGAGCTGCGCCCGCAACCAGACGCCGGGGATCGGCAGCGTCACCATCTCCTGAACGGCCCGGAGCCGGTGCGCAGAATCGTCGGCGAGGGCCGCGCGCCAGGCGGGCGTCGAGAACTCGAGCGAGCGCAGCGGGAAGGCGACGTAGTGCCCCACCCGCCCGACTACGACGTTCTCGAGCACGTCGGTGAGCACCCGGCCGTCGGCGTCCCGCAGCTTGGCCAGCGCGAAGAACCGTTCCGCGGCGTCGCCGGCGGCGATGATCGTCGCCGAGTAGTAGGGCAGATGCGCCGCGACGTGGTCGTACACCCGTCGCTCGATCTGGGGGGTGGGATCGTCCACCGTGAGCACGTGCTCGATGTCGGGCCACAGCGCGCGGTCCAACAGGGCGCGGCGCAGCGCGTGCCCGTAGCGCCGCACCACCTCGCGGGTCGCCAGGTTCGGCAGCCGGAACGGCACGAGGATCGCGGGGCGCAGGCGCGGGGTCCGCACGATCATCCGATAGCGCTCGACCGGCTCGATGAAGTGATAGGTGAGCACGCCGTCGGACCGCAGGTTGCGCACGGTGCGGACCGCCCCGCCGGCCGGCTGCCCGGCTTCGAGCTCCGTGACGCCGAGCGGGCGGTGCCGCAGCGCTTCGCTCATCTGCACCGTGCGTTGGCTCAGGTAGCGCACGGTATCGGCCACGGCCTCCTGGAGGGAGGTCACGGTAAACGGCGCCAGCGGCACGGCGTCGACCCCATCTCCGAGCAGCTTGGCGGGCGCGGCGACCATCCGGGCGACGATCTCGAGCGGCCGCTCGCGCGCGCCGGGCTTCTTGCGCCAGCGGCCGTCGGACACCGCGACCTTCACCTCGTCCCCCGGGCCGAGCGAGATGCTGTACAACAAATCCCCCGCCTGCGAGCCGAGGGATTGCCAGAGCTGCTCGACCTCGAGCAGCACGCCGTAGCGGATCGCGCCCGGCGGAGCGGCGGGAGCGGAGGAGAATGGGGAGGCGGCTGCCGGGGCATCGGGCGGCATCGTGATATCGGCGTCCTGCGCCAGCACGCCGATGCGGGCGAAGCGCACCACGTGTCCCACTTGCCCGTGCGGTCCGGCAGGAGAGGGCTCGTCGGTCGCGGCGGCGGTAACGGTGCCTGTCCCACTCCCGGCGGCCCCACCCGACATCCCTGAGCTGCCGCGCGGTGCGGTCAGGGCGATCGGATCATCGGGGAGGGAGCGGGCGTCGAGCTCGATCGTGTCCTCGCTCCGCAGCCCCACGCGCAGCCGCAGCTGTGCCCGGTCGTGCTTGGCGATGCGGACGAGCCCGTCCAGGTCGCTGACCCAGAAGCCGGCCGAACGCCCGGCCTCGTCCAGGACGGTGACGGGGACCCCGGGAATAGCCGCCCCGGTGTCCTGGTCCACGATCCGGAAGATCCAAGAGTCCTGCCAACCTGTCAGCATATCCGCGGCGCCACTTCTGGTCCCCAGGAGGGGGGGGACGAAGGCTACGGTCGCCCGACCCAAAGTTCGGTGGGCTGAATCACGCTACGGATTATCTTGCCTTGGCCAGCGGACTTAGCGAGGCTGATTCTCGCTCATTGCACCATCCCGAACCGCTTGTTCCGGGCCGTCATCTTCAAGAAGTAGCGCAGCCGCTGCCGGAAGACCGCGGGCCGGTGCCGGGCGGCGGCGATCCAGCTTCGACGCCCACTCGGCGAGCGCGGCGCGCGCCGGTGGCCATGCGGGCCGGGTGCTCGACGGCGTTGATATAGGCGGCGGCTCCTCGCTAGGAAGTGGGCAGGGCGGGGGGGACGCGAAAGTGCAGCGGGTCCCTGAGGCTCTGTAGCTCCCGATAATAGAAGAGCGCCGTCGGCTGCTTGCCGTCGAACCGCAGTCCCCTGAGATACGCCAGCTCTTCCTCGGTCGCCGTACCGCTGAGGGAGGAGTCCTGGAGGAATTCCTGGAGCCCGGGCCCGGCGACGCCGGGCTGCCCGGAGTCCCGCTCGACGAACTCGAACCGCTTCACGCGCCCGCCGGCCACGCGTCGGCTCATGACGATGTCCAAGCTGAACGTCGCGACGTCAATGTCCCAGGACTCGATCAGCGGATTCAGGAACGACACGCAGTTGTCGGCCGACACGTGGAAGATATCGGTGTCGAGGAACTCGAGCACGACCACGCGCATCTCTTCATAGCTCCGGCCGCCGAGCTGCGCCACCATGCGGAGCCAGTATTTGTTGTCCAGCTCCTGCCGGGCCACGTCCTTGGCCGCGGTCAACAGCTTCTGGGTAACGAGCCGCTCGAGCTCGCCGAACGGCTGAGTCTCGAAGATCGCGCGGATCTCCTTGGTCTTTTCGGGCTTGCATTTGCGCAAGACCAGTCCCCGGACTTCCTCAAACAGCGGCGTGGGCGCGTCGCCCAGCTCGCGCTTCAGCTCCTGCTTGCGCTGCAGGGCCGCGAGCCGCGCCAGCTCCCCGCTCGGCAACCGGAGGAACTTGTCCATCCGGTCGTAGATGTCGGTGCGGTTCGGCGCGGGCGGCGCCTTGCGCCGCGTCAGGAGCTGCGAGATGTAGGATTCGGTGACGTGGGCGGCGCGGGCGAGGTCGCGCTGCTCCAACCCCAGTTTCTCCAACCGTTGCCGGATCACCAACGGAACGTCCACGGATTCCCCCTGCGCTGCTTCATGGGTCAATCATGTGTACTTGACAGGTACAGTACAACGTCATACCTTGTTGTCAGTTAATCACTACTGGTTAACTATAAGGTAGTGGGTTGAGCACGCCACGCAAGGCTGGTCTGGTATGGTCGAGATTCACTGTCACGACTGCGGTGGGTTCATCGGCGAGCCGAGCCTGATATCATATCGGCTCCCGCGGGAGTCGCCGCACACGGCTGCCCCGCGCACCGGCTTGTGCACGTGTGACGCACCGGCCGTGTACGGGCCACCGCCCGGGCATTCGTCGTCGCCCGGGATGCCGGGTGCCGCGCAGCGCGCCACTTAAGGGGAAACCGCTTGGCCAAGGACGCAGCGATCGAGATCGACGGGACGGTGGAGCAGGTTCTGCCCAACACCACCTTCCGGGTTCTCCTCACGAACGGGCACTATGTGCTGGCCACCATCGCGGGCAAGATGCGGCGTTTCCGGATCCGTGTGCTCGCCGGTGACCGGGTCACCCTGGCGGTGTCCCCCTACGACCTCACGCGGGGCCGCATCACGTACCGGCACAAGTGAGCCGGTCGCTGGCCCGGGCCCAGCTGGTGGACGACGGCGGTCCGCCCCGCTGCTCGGAATGTGGCGGGCGCCTCGCGTTCGGCACCGACCGCCAGGGCCGCACGATGGAGCAGTGCGGCTGCGGGTACCGTGGCTACGTTGTGCTGCGGGATGGGAAGCGCGAGGTCACGCCACCAGCCCAAGCCGGTTCTGCAGGTGCGCCTCCACCGGAGGCGTGATGGCTCCCCGCTGGACCGCTTCCGCGAGCGCCGCCGTGGCGGCAACGCGATCGGCGTCCAAGCCTCGCTCCCGCAACTCTCGGATGATTCGGGCCAGCCGACCGTCGTAGTCCTGTGATTTGAGCGTTCCCGCGTCCGTCTCCTGCTTCAGCCTGTCCAGCTCCTGTACGAAACGCTGGAGGGTGATCGCTGCCATAAGACTCTCGCGCGTTTAAGGGACGAGAAGGGGGCGGACTCAGCCGCCCCCTCCCCTGTATCAGACCACTGGCTCCTGACAGAGCCCCGGCGGCCCTAGTTGCGCGCGGCGATCTTGTGGAACGTCGAGTTGGCAACCTCATAGTTCGCAACCTCTGGCGTGCCCTCAACCACCTTCGCCAGGCTCTTCAGCACTTCGGTATACGTGTCGCGGTTATAGTTGTCCGCGCTCTCTTTGCGATCCCACAAGCTGATCGCAACCGCTTCGGCGCCGTCGGAGGCGAGGAAGGTGATCTCGTCTTTGAAGCCGTTCTGCTTGCGCAATACCGGCAGGACGTCCGTTTCCAGCGTTCAGGTGAACTCTGGGGCCGAATTGGCCTTGAGGTGCAGCGTGACGTTGCGTGGGTACATTGGAACTCCTTGGCGACCAACATGAACCTGAGTGACTACTGGTGGGTCTCAGCTGCGTGGTTCTCAGCTACCCCGAACCCTAGGCCGCTTTACCAGCATTGTCAGGTGGCAATGACTAAACTCGGACGCACTTGACAATTACAGTACACCAGGTGGACGGCCATCAGAGCCACGACGCTGCTGGCACAACCAGGGTGAGGGGACTGCTCCAGCGGGGGGCTGCTACCAGCCGAACGAGCGCCTCGTGCGGCCGGCGTAGGCGTCGGCCTCCCACTCGTCGAACGAGTGGTCGTGCGCGGGCGCGCCGTCGCTCGCGAGCAGCGCCTGGACCCTGCCGGGGCTCAGCACGCCCGGGTTGAGCCGCAGAATTCCCAAGGGGCGGGTCTGGGCGGCATCCTGGCGCAGCACCACGTCCACGAGGGCCGCGCTGCGGATGGACTGGAGCGTGTGCTGCAGCTCGTGGCGGTACACGGCGTCAGCGTCGTCCGGCCCGCTCGACGTGCGGCTCATGACGTAGCGGTTCAGGTCGACGAGCTGGGCCGCTTCCTGGCCCCAGGTGCCGTGGGACAGGCGGTCGGCCAGCCGGGTGAGGACGCCGGTCGTGAGCGAGCGTCCCCAGTCGAGCCGCGTGGGGGTGGGATGGCGCACGGTGAGCGCGGCGCGCACCGTTTCCACGTTGATGCGGGGGACGCGCACCCGGCCGCGATCGACGCGCAGGTTGAGCCACAGGTAGTCGAGCTCCCACGAGGTCCAGAAACCGTCGAGCTGGGATTGATCGAGCATCGAGCGGCGCTGCAGCATCGCGCCTTTCTGGACCAGCGCCTGGGCGGGCAGGGCGAGGTGCCAGGTCTGGCCGAGCAGCGTCATGCCGGCGTGCTGCAGGCCGGTGGGCAACAGCGCCTGGACGGCGGCGCTGCGCGCCGCATGGCCCACGTTCTGGCCCCGGGTGACCTTCCCGGCGAACTGGGCGACGGCGGAGAGCGCGTAGTTGCCCAGGGCGAGCTGCCAATGCTGGTCCGCGGTCTGCGCCGCCGCGGGGGCGGCGCAGAGGACGGTGAGCCCGACGACACGGGTGGCGAGTCTCAAGTGGCGCTCCTTCGGCGGCCGGGCCATCCGCTGCCTCGCGGCGGACCCCTGGCTCTGCGGCCTCGGATTGCTCCGAGTGTGCTCTTGTCGGTGAACGCGGGCCGGAGCGGAGCAGGACGCCGCTCCCGCCCCGGCCCGGAGGCTAGGGAGCAAGGACTATGCCGGGTGGCGGCCAGCCTCAGAGGGGCGTGGCAGAGTGGTGCGCAGTGGAGCATTGCGGCAGTGTTGCAACAAAAGGGGCGGCAGGGGCTAATGATGAGAGTGATTGCGTGCGCGGTGCTGGTAGTGGCGGTTGGTTGTAGCGGGACACGTGGTGGGATGCCGCCCACGTCTGCTCCTACACCTGCCACCGCTCCCTCCACTCCCACTCCCTCCGCCGCCCCTGGCCGCTCGCTCGAGCAGCTATTGCAGCAGGACATGGCGGCGTATCACGCCATTGCGTGGTCAGCGGCGCGGCGGGTTACGTGGCGCGACTTCCAGGCGGCGCCGCCGCGCGGCGGAGAAGAAGCCGCGCGCACCGGCTACGGATTGTACTACGCGTGGAAGTGCCGCGGGGGCGTGTTCGAGTTCCGGGTGATCGCCGCGTTTCATCCGCGGGAGTCGTGGGTCAAGCCGGAGGTGGTGCGCGACAGCGCGGAGAGCCGGCGCACGTTGGAGCACGAGCGCACTCATTTCGACATCACCGAGGTGCACGCGCGGCGCATGCGCCGGCACTTCGGCGCGCTCGCCGATCCGTGCCGGCGGACCGACGCCGAGCTCTCCGCCGAGGCGCAGCGGCTGGTGCGGGCGGAGAAAGCGATGCAGCGCCGCTATGACGACGAGACGGAGCACGGGCTGCGGCAGCCGCAGCAGGCGGGGTGGGAGGCGGAGATCCGACGGGAGCTTGGCCTGCCCCGTTCGTCATGAGGAGATCACGCGGTTCCGTGGCGGAAATGTGAGACGTACTGCCCGTAACCTGCCGCCTCCAGCTCTTCCACCGGGATGAAGCGTAGCGCGGCCGAGTTGATGCAGTAGCGCAGGCCCGTGGGCGCCGGGCCGTCGTCGAACACGTGGCCCAGGTGGGAGTCGGCGTGGGCGGAGCGCACCTCGGTGCGGGCGGTGAGCAAGGAGTGGTCCGCGCGCTGCCGCACGCTGTCCGGCTCGAGCGCCCTGGTGAAGCTGGGCCAGCCGGTGCCGGAGTCGAACTTGTCGCGCGAGCTGAACAGCGGCTCGCCGGACACGACGTCCACATAGATGCCCGGCCGGTGGTTGTCCCAGTACTCGTTGCGGAACGGCCGTTCGGTCGCATCCTGTTGGGTGACCTGGAGCTGCAGCGGCGTCAGGGCGCGCCGCAGGGCCGCATCCGCTGGCTTGTGGAAGTCCTTTGGATCCCATGTTTTGGCGCTTCCCATAATCCCCTCGCTTGCTCCACTGATCGTAGTGGACGTCAGATCTCGATATCCCCACCCGGGTCGCTCTTCCCCAGCCGATCCAGCCGCTCCCGCGCTCCTTTGAGGCGTCGTTCCCACTCGGCTTCATCGATCTCGGCGCTCGACCAGTCCGGCCGGCCATTCGACCCCAGCCGGACCCGCAGCACGCTGCCCTCGCGGATCCCTCCCGGCAGCTTAGTGCGCGCGATCTCCACAATGCTCGCGTCGTCGGCCACGAGGACCGCGCGACCGCCCTCGAGGCGGTCGACGGCGTAGAACCCGCCGTCAGGGTTTGGCATCGCAGGCGCAACCCGGGGGCTGATGGCAGGTGTAGCGGCGGCTGATGCAACTGTTGCCGCAGGCTTTGCCGGTGGTACAGATGCGGCAGCAGGCGCGCGCCGGCTGCGGGCTGACGCCCGCGGCCGCGCCGCTGTCCGCCACGTACGGCCGGAGCTGCACGGCGCCGCCCGGGTCCGAGCGCTGCGTCGTCACCACGAAGCTGCCGTCGTCGTTCGCCACGACCAGCACCGTGCCGCTCCGGTCGGTGCGATGGACCTTGGCGCCTACGCGCTCCCATAACGCGATCACGCCCGGCGCCGGATGCCCGTAGGAGTTGGTGGGGCCGACCGAGATCACCGCGACCTGCGGTCGGGTCCGCTCGGCCCACGCTGGACTGGTGCCATTCCAGCTGCCGTGGTGCGCGACCTTGAGGACCTGGACGCGCGGGACCGAGTCGCGCTCGAGCCAGTACGCGAGCTCCGCCAGCTCGGAGTCGCCCGTGAACAGCGCGCGGAACCGCCCGAACTCGACCAGCACGCCAACCGATTGATTGTTCTGGTCTCCCCCTCCCGGAGGGGGCGGGAGGACGCGGACCCGCGCCGCGCCGACGGTGATCGTGCGAGCGGTGGGGCGGAGGTATTGGGCGCCGCTCCGCTCGAGCGCCGCGAGCGTGCGCTGGTAGGTGGCGGTAGTGTGCGGCACGCCGTTGTCGAGGTAGTACCGGACGGGGATCGTGGTCAGGACGGCCGCCATCCCGCCGATGTGGTCGGCGTGGCCGTGGGAGGCGACGACCAGGTCGAGGGTGTCGAACCCGTTCGCCGTCAGGTAGCGCAGGACTCCGGAGCTGCCCCGCCCCCCACCCCCGGCGTCGACGAGGATCGTCTTGCCATCCGGTGTGGTGATGACGGCGGCGTCGGCCTGGCCGACGTCGAGGAAGCGGAGCTCGAGCTGCTGGCCGTAGAGGGGAGTGGCCAGGAGGAAGAGCAGGGCCCGCGCGCAAAGCTTTGCCATCGTCTGCAAGAATCGGGTCATAAGCATCAAGGGTCAACCGGCTCTCTACCCTCCCAGCCCCATCAGAGCACCCTCGTGCTCGAGCAGCCAGCGTTTCCTGTCGATGCCGCCACCGAAGCCCGTGAGCTCGCCTTTCACGCCGACGACGCGGTGGCAGGGGACGATGATGGGGATGGGGTTCTTGCCGTTGGCGGCGCCGACGGCGCGGGTGGCGCGCGGGTCGCCGAGGCGGCGCGCCAACGCGCCGTAGCTGGTGGTGGCGCCGTAGGGGATGGTGCGCAAGGCGTCCCACACTCGGCGCTGGAACGTGGTGCCGGAAGGGTCGAGCGGCAGATCGAAGGAGGTGCGGGCGCGCCCGAAGTACTCGGTCAGCTGCCGGCGCACGCGCACGAGTAATGCGCCGGCGGGGCCGCTGCTGTCATCCTCCCGCCACTCCGCCCGCTTCGAGAGGGTGATGGGCTGGCGCTCGGTGGGGAAGTACACGCCGGTGAGCGCGGTGTCCGAGGCCGTGAGCAGGAGCTCGCCGAGGGGGCTAGGGAATCCGGTGAAGGTGGGCATGGCGCCTCAGTGCGGGCCGGGCGAGCCGGGCGCGCGCGCGCTGCCGCGGACGATGTCGAGCCGCAGTTCGGTCCAGCCGTCCACCTGGTAGTACTCGACCCGCAGCTCGCGCCGACCCCCCGACAACGGCGCGACGTCGACGTGCGATTCGTGCGGCGTCCAGTTGTCGATCACGAGCGCGCCGTCCACCCAGACGCGCACCGCGTCGTCGCTGATGGTGCGCAGGGTGTAGGTGCCCGAGGGGAGGGTCACGGTGCCGGTCGCCTCGAGCGCCCAGCGCTCCCGGGGCAGGCCGGGCAAGTTCGGTCGATACCACTGGTAATCGAGCCGGGGCGCGTGCTGGGTAAAGAGCGGTGTGGCCCCGGCGAGCGTCCCGCGGCCGCGGGGATCGGTGCTGTCGGTCCAGGCGACGAAGTAGACCGTCCAGTCGATCGCGGGCTCGAACCGGCCATAGAAGAAGCGATACGGCCGCCCCGCGGCGCGACTCGTCCCGCGGGGCGACACGGTGGCACCCCCGCGATACTCGAGCGTCAGCTCCCAGTCACCCATTGCATCGGGTGCCGGTGTGAGGGCGACGGTATCCCCCACCTGCCCCGACGTGCGTGACACGGTCGCCAGCCCGCGTTTCCCGGCGACGCGCCAGGTTCCCACTGGGCCGAGGACCGCGAGACGGAGTGGGACGGCGCGCGTCGAATCGACCGGCCACAGCTTGGGCGAGCGCCAGTCGTAGGGTCCCCATTCGTCCACCACGATGGCGGAGCGATCGCGGCGCGTCAGGGCGGAACTGAGACTAGCCCCGTCACAGGGGGGCGCGAGGCGCGCGTAGTCGGGTAGCAGCGCCGGCGGCGCGGTGTCCGCGCTCGCGCCGTTCCCGCTCGCCTGGAATCCCGTCGTATCGCGCAGCAGCGTGACGGAATCCACCGTCACCCAGCGGTTGCCGGTCAGGCGCAGGTTGCGGGTATTCGCGGCGCGCAGCGCGACGCGGTTCCGCAGGAACAGATTGTCGGCGATCGCGTAGTCCCGGCTCTTGGTGTCCCGGTGTTTCGGGTAGCCCCAATCGGACGGCTCGATCGAGTCGGCCCACAGGCGGATGGCGGTCGAGTCGCCCGCGAAGGTGTTCGCGGCGATGACGTTCTCCTGGCCGTGCTCGATGGCGATGCCGGTGCGGTTGCCGGCGAAGCGGTTGCCGTACACGAGGGAGGAGAAGCTGTAGCCGCCCCACAGGCCGTACTCGCTGCCCGTCACCCGGTTCGCCACGAACATGTTGCGGCTGAACGTGGCCTCGATCCCGTTCGCGGGCGCGAAGCTGAAATCATTGTTGTAAAACAGATTGTCGTTCGCGCCGCCGGTGCCGGAGTCCATGGTGCTCTGTCCCGCCCACAAGAACAACCCGTCGCCTCCGTGGGTGACCGAATTGCAGGCCACGATGTTGCGCGAACTCTGCTCGTACATGAGCAGGTCCGCGGAATCCTGGCCGCGGCGGTAGAAGCCGTGGCTGTAGCCTCGCACGTTGAAATCGATCCGGTTGTGCATGATGGTGTCGTCGGAGGACCGATACAGCCCGATGCCCAGTGCGGAATTGAACGTGAGCTCGTTGTCCCGGATGCTCAGGGAGTCGCTCCGCACCAGCAGCAGGCCGTTCATCCCTTGCGTCGCGCGGTTGCCGCGGATCTCGCCACCGGTGACGTCCGCCAAGTAGAACGCGGCGCCGAAGCGCAGCCACTCGTCGTGCTCGTTCCGGTGGAACGACAGCCAGTCCACGAGACTCTCGTGCTCGACGAGACTGAAGAGCCGCGGCTTCCAGGTGTAGCTCACGTGGTTATCGATCAGGGCGAGGGCGCGCGTGCCCCGGACCAGGATCCCCACGCGGTAGCCGCGGATGCGCGCGTTCTGGATGCGCACCTTGCTCCCGCCCTCGACGCGGACCGCGACGCCGCTGGCAAGGTCCGGGTCAATCTCCGGGTCCAGCCCTTCGAGCGTCGCGCCTTGGAAATCGACCGTGACGTCGTCGCCCTGCACGGTGATCACAGCGGAATCGAGCGAGGCGGAAGCGGGGAACCGGTAGATCTTGGGCACGATGCGGACCGAGCGGGTGATGACGAGCCCCGGCCGCAGCTCGATGGGGGGGGGAGAAGGCCGCTGGGCGGCGAGGCTTACCGCGGGGAGGCAGAGCGCGAGAGGGATTGCAAGGTCAGATACGATCGGCATGGTGATCGGCGGAGTATAGCATGGCGTTGAAACTTCCCCTAGCGCGTTTTCTTGATACCGGATGCAGCCGAGCGTATGGTTGGGGTGTAGCCGGTACGCCCCAGGAGAGCCTGTGCCGGTCACAGCCAAACTGTCCCGCAAGTTCTACGAGAAACTCGGCGACGACGTCGCCAACGAACTGGTGGAGTGGTTCAACTTGGTGGATGCCACGTACCGATCTGACCTTCGAGAGTTCAACGAGCTGAACTTTTCCCGGTTCGACGCCAAGCTCGAGCAGCGGGTGGCGGAGCTGCGGGCCGAGATGCAGGCGGGTTTCGCGCGGGTCGATGCGGAGCTCGACCGTCGGATCGGGGAGCTGCGGGCGGAGCTGCAGGTGGGGTTCGCGCGGGTCGATCAGCGACTCGCCGAGTTCGAACCCAGGCTCACCAAGCGCATGTTCACTTTCTGGATCGCCCAAGCGGCCACGACCGCCGGGCTGGTGTTGGGGGTCGTGAAGCTGGTAGGCGGCTGACCTAGCCGCGCTGGTGCAGGTGACCGCGGCCGGCGCGACGCCCGAGAAGAAGGGGCGCCGCAAGGGGGAGGGCTAACGCGGGCTGCGCTGGGGCGGAATCGGCAGCGCCAGGGTGAACGTAGTGCCCACGCCCAGCTCGGAGTCCAGCTGCACCGTGCCGCCGAACATGTTGTGGGTGATTTCGCGCACGACGGCGAGCCCGATTCCGGTGCCCGCGCCGGGCTGCTTCGTGGTAAACCCCTCCTCAAAGACCCGGTCCCGGTGCTCGGGCGCGATACCCACCCCGCGATCGCGCACGGTCACGGTGAGTGTGTCGCCGGCCTGTTCCAGCGTGACGAGGATCGGGGCGGGGGCCGCGCGCCCGCGCGACGCATCGACGGCGTTGCGGATCAGGTTCGTGATCACCTGATAGAGCGCGTTCGAGTCCCCGTAGAGGAACACCGAGTCCACGGAGGGCTGCCAAGTCAGCGCGACGCCGTGCTTGCGGGCGAGTGGTCGCTCGAGCGTGACGCACGACCGGACCACCGGCGTGGCATCGAACCGCGCCAGCCGCCCGGCGCTCCCGAAAGGCCGCACCTGAATGGAGCGCAGGTAATCCGCGGCCTGGTCGATCCCCGCCGCGACGTTGGCCAGATCGTCGAGCAGGTCCGTGCGGAAGCGCGGATCCAGGAACGTGGCCGCCCGGAGCGAATCGATGCCGAGGTCCAAGTTCCCCAGGGCCACGGTCAGCGGGTTGCCGACTTCGTGGGCGATGACGCTGGGCTGGCGGGCGTGCTCCCACAGGGTCTCCTCGGGGGTCAGGCGGCGCTTGCTCGAGTCGGCGGCGACGTCGATCGCGCCGAGACAGAGCCCGGCGAGCTCAAGAATGAGTCGCTCGCGGCTGCGGCGCTCGACGCCGCTGGGCGGTGGCCCGGCGGGCCGGGCGCGGACGGGGGCCACGCACCACGGACCGGTATCCTCCAGGCGACAGCCCACCCAGCGGCTGCCCTGGATGATCGGGGCGCCCCAGCGGCGCAGGGTGGCGTCGAGATCGAGCTTGGTGGCACCGGGCGGCGGATTGGGCACGCTGCTCGCGAGTGGGGCGACGTCCGTTGCGGGTGCGATTTCCCACAGCGTCACCACCCGGCCGTGCAGCGCAACACTCGCCTGCCGCAGTATTTCGCGCTCGTGCTCTTGTGGGATGGTCAACGGCTGCTGCCCCGGTCTGGTGCGATGGTCGCTGAACGATGTGGGGTCCAGAAACGGCGGGCTAGGGCGTTTTTGCGGCACCGGGGGGCGGTTTTGCGGCGCGTCCGAGCGCCGAGACCGGGGCGAAGAAAGTTGCGCGCGACCTCGAGTGAGGTCCGGCGACTTTACCATATCTGCCGAAGGCGGAGACGGCCAAGCCCCACCTGATCAAGGTGGACGTCACGCCGGCAAAGGCGTTGCAGGCCTAATCTACAGACGGCATGACCTAGGATGCGGAGGGCGGGCATGGTTGCTCGCCCTCTTTCTCGTGTTCTACAGCGGCTTTAGCGGCACCCGCACCGGGGCCCGAGGGGGCAGTAGTTGGGCATCCACGCCGGCTCGCAGGCGGGCAGCTGGTCGGGTGCCGCACCGGCTTCGAGCAGGGCCAGGCGCCGGTCGGCCTCGTGCTTGATCTCCTCCAGGTTCCGAAAAAACACGTCGTACACCATGAACTTGTCGTTCTTGACGGCCTCGTAGTAGATCACGACCCGACCCGTTTGCTGTCCGCTCAAGGCGCACTCGAACGCGATGCGGTCGAAGTAATAGGGGAACTCTTCGACCAGCCGCGCGCGGTCGACCATCTTGGTCTTGCGCGTGGCGCGGAAGATGGTGGGGACACCCCGGAACGTTCCCACCTTGCCCTGGAGGCCGCGGAGCGACACGGGGAGCCTGGCGAAGGCGCCGGGCACGCCGTACCAGAGGGCATCCTTCAGGGCGTCGCCGAAGCCGAGCCGTTCCATCCCGGCGAGGGCGGTGTCCAAGCCCGGGTCTTCCTCCTCGGTGGCCGTCTCGGCCACCGCCTGGCGCTCGATCACGGCCCGTCTGGGGAACACGAGGTCGTTCAAGCGGAATTGGGGGCCGGGCTTCAGGGTGGGGGCATCGGTGAGCAGCGCCGTCATCGCGGCGACGCGCGCGTCGTTCTCGGCGATGTCGACGGCGGTGGCCGGCACGACGCGCCACAGCGGCTCGGCCGTGGCGCAGCCGCACACGGCGCGGAAGTCGCAGCGCAGGTCGAACCACTCGCAGCGTGGCAGGCCGCCCGGGTCGTGGTTGGTGAGCGCGTCCCGGAACAGGTCCCGGCGCCGCGCCATCTCCCGTTCGATGGCCTTCAGGTTCTTGAAGCGGACGTCGAAGGCCCGCAGGGCGCCGGGGCGGCCGTACAGGGCGCGCTTGTAGACGAACAGCCGTCCCGCGGCGCGGCCGGTCATGGTGCAGTACATGCCGAGCTGATCGATGTAGCTCGCGCGTGCGGCGGCGGGGCCCGCGGGCAGCGACGCGGTCGTCTTGAGCTCGACGGGCACGTCCTCGTAGATGTCGATCTTGCCGACGATCCCCTGGAACTCGACGAACTGCTCCACGAACTCTTCGGTGGAGACGGCGCGGCCGAAGACTTCGTGGAACCCGGTGCCCGCGAGCATCGCCTGTTTGCGCTCGGCATCGGGCTGGATGTCAGGCCGGGTGCGTTGGAAGAAGGCCTGGCGCGGGTTGACGAGGTCGGTGACGGAGATGCGGCGGCGCCGGCCCTGGCGCTTGAGCGCCTCGGTCAGCTCGTCTTTGACGGTGCGGTTGGCGTCGATGCCGGCGACCGCGCGTTCGGCGAGGGACATGGGGGAATGTTACAGCGCCCCGCGGGTATTGGGCCCTGGTCGCGTAATAAGCGCGCGGCCTGCGGACGACGCTGAACGGGAGGTCGACGAACCCCCGCTTGACCACGCTCCCCTCGTGACGATATCCTCATGCAGGCGTGCAGGACGCCTCCCGTCCGCGGGCAGGACTGAGTCCACCTGATTGGTCTGCCGTAAAACCACGGTTCCTACGAACCTCCTTCGCCCGACGCCAGCGGACCCGGGTAGCACCACGGAGGCTCGCCATGCCTGCTCGTCGGCTTCCCGTCCGTCCCGATTTGGACCAGCTGAAGCATCAGGCCAAAGATCTGCTCCGCGCCATTCACGCAGGCGATCCCGACGCACTCGCCGACCTGCGGCAGTACCACCCCGAGAAGATCGACCCCGCGGGCGCCCAGCTCGCCGACGCGCAGCTGGTCCTCGCCCGCAGCTACGAGGCGCCGAGCTGGCCGCGCCTCGTCCAGGCCTGCCAGCTCATCGATGCGATCTGGCGCGACGATGTCGAGGCAGTCCGCGCGCTGATCACGAAGCACCCCCACATGCTGCACGAACACGCCACGATCCGGGACAGCAACTGGGGTCCGCCCCTCACGTACGCCGCGAACCTCGGCCGCGACCGCATCATCGAGCTGCTCCACGCCCTCGGCGCCAGGGATCTCGAGTGGGCACTCGGCCGGGCGACGCTGCAAAGCAGGATCGCTACGGCCCGCAAGCTGCACGCGCTGCTCGGCGCCCCCCGCCCGCCGGACGACGCTCTGGGCGGACCCGCCTACACCCTGAGCGCGGAGGGGACGGCGCTGCTGTTCGAGCTCGGGGCCCAGGTGCGCGACGCGAACGGCAAGCGCCTCGCGCCGGTCGATGTGGTCCTGGAGACCGACAGCCGGAAACCGCAAGAGAAGCACGCCATTCTCGAGATGTACGTCCAACAGGGGTTCGAGCTGCCGGAGACGCCCACCATGGCGCTGCATCGCGGCCGGATCGATCTGCTCGAGCGGCACCTGGGCCGGGATCCCGTACTCCTGCGGCGGACCTTCACGCACGAGGAGATCTATCCGCCGGAGCTCGGCTGTCACGACGAGGTGCTCGCGACGCACGGAACCCCGCTCGCCGGGACGACGCTGCTGCACATCTGCGCCGACTACGACGAGATCGAGATCGCGCGCTGGCTGCTCGAGAAGGGGATGGACGTGGACGCGAGGGCCGCCGTGGACGCGGACGGATTCGGCGGCCACACCGCGCTGTTCGCGACCGTGGTGTCGCAGCCGAACTTCTGGATGAACTACGGGAAGCAGGCGCAGGTGGCGCCGTTCACGCAGCTTCTGCTCGACCACGGCGCCGATCCGAACGCGCGGGCGTCTCTGCGGAAGCAGCTGCACCCGGGGTACGGGCCGGACACGTTGCACGAGTATCGGGACGTCACGCCGCTGTCGTGGGGGCAGCGGTTCCACAACAAGCTGTTTGTGAGCGAGGCTGCGATGCTTCTCATTGCCGAGCGGGGGGGCCGTTAGCTTCGAGCGGGTACGCCCCCTACGCCGACGCTCTAGTTGCTTCCTCCCAACACCACCTGCAACTGCCGCAGCAGCTCTTCGAGCCGCCCCAGCTCCTCCCCGTACCGGGTCCAATCGCCGGCCCGCTGGGCCTCGATCGCCCGCCGGTACGCCTCCGCCGCCCGCCGCGTCAGATCGAGCGCGCGACCGTCCGCCGGACGCGGCGCCGC
>JBOHSA010000238.1:0-11388 GCA_050732995.1 Gemmatimonadales bacterium
CCCCCCGCGTCCCCCCCCCCCCCCCCTCCGACCCCCGCGAACCGGTCCACGTGCTCAGCTGTGATCGCGGAGCCGGGGGCGAGGATCAGCAGCCGCTCCACCGCGTTCCTCAGCTCCCGGATGTTTCCCGGCCAGTCGGCGGCCTGGAGCCGCTCGATCGCGGCCGCGTCGAAGTCCTTGGGCACGAGGCCGCCCCGGCCGGCCAGCGCTTCGGCGAAATGCTGCACCAGCTGAGGAATGTCACCGCGGCGCGCCCGGAGCGGCGGTACGTCGATCGGCACCACGTTCAATCGGTACAGCAGGTCCTCGCGGAACCGCCCCTCGGCGATCTCGTGCGCGAGGTCCTTGTTGGTGGCGGCGACGACCCGGACGTCCACCGCCACCGCCTTCTCCGAGCCCACCCGGGTGATGAGCCCCTCCTCGAGCGCCCGCAACACCTTGGCCTGCGCCGAGAGGCTCATGTCGCCGATTTCGTCGAGGAACAACGTCCCGCCGTCCGCGACCTCGAACTTGCCGGCGTGATCGGCGTGGGCCCCCGTGAAGCTGCCTTTCACGTGGCCGAACAGCTCGCTCTCGATCAGCTCGGCCGGGATGGCGGCGCAGTTCACCTCGACGAACGGACCCCCGGCGCGCGGGCTGAGTGCGTGCAGCGCGCGCGCCACCAGCTCCTTCCCGGTGCCGTTCTCGCCGGTGATGAGCACGCGCGCCGGGGTCGGCGCGACTTTCTCGATCCGCTCGATCACCTGCCGCACGGCCTTGCTCGAACCGACGATCTCGTACTGCGCATGCACCTCCGCCTTGAGCCGGCGATTCTCGCTGGCCAGGTCGAGGTGCTGCAGCGCGTTCCGCAAGGTGAGCAGGATGCGATCGGTGTCGAGCGGTTTCTCGAGGAAATCGTAGGCACCGAGCTGCGTCGCCTCGACGGCGGTCTGGATGGTGCCGTGCCCCGAAATCATGACGATCTGCGCCTGGCCGTCGAGCTGGCGCAGCTTGGCCAGCGTCTCGAGCCCGTCCATCCCTTCCATCTTGACGTCGAGGAAGACGAGGTGGGGATGAAACTCGGGATAGGCGCGCAGCGCCTCGTGCCCGGAGGCGATCGCCCGGACTTCGATGTCCTCGTACTCGAGGACCTGCGTCAGGGCCTCGCGAATGCCCTTCTCGTCGTCGACCACCAGCACGCGACGGCTCACCGGCGGGCCCGGCGGTACAGCACGGCGCCCGTGGGACGAATCGCCACGTCGGCGATCGCCCGGTCGACCTGGACGGGGATGCCGCCGTCTGCGTCCGCGCCCGCCACCTGGCGCGCCACGGACCGGACGGTGGGGGCCGGGAACGCGACGCCGCGGAGCGCGATCTCCCGGATCGTGAAGCGCCCGACGCCGGGCCGGTCGATGACGAGGGTGCCGCCCAGGCGCAGCGGCTCCCGCGGCTCAACGATGCCGGCCAGGGGGCCCAAGGCCTCCCGCGGCAACGACCGCGTATCGAGGCGGGCGTGCACCGCGAAGGACCCTTCGAGCAGCTCGACGCGCAGCGAATCGAAGGTCTTGCGCACGGTCCAGTCGATGCCGCTGCCCAACAGCGACGCCAGTTCGTTGGGGGTCAGCACGACGGAGTCGGGCCCGCCGGCGGCGGCGAGCCGGCCGATCTTGGCGTGCGCCGCCTCCAGCGCGCTGGGCGTCGGCGCGCCCACGGCCGTGTCGGCCACCGGGGGCAGCGCTTGAGACCGCCCGAACCAGCGCGCGGCGGTCCGCATGATCGGCTCCCGGAGCCACCATGCCGCCAATGCCGCCGCCACCACGAGCGCGACGCAGCCAAGTCGCAGGACTCCCTTAAGACAGCCGTTCACCGTGCCGCACCTGATACACCGCCCCGCCCGATTGGAGCGTACTCTGCATCAGGTCCACGGTCGCGATGACGGCCGTCCGCTCGAACGCCAGCCCGGCCAGGGCCTCGGTCAGGCCGGTGAAGTCCGCCGGTCGCGCGTCCTTGCGCGCCCGCCCCAGCGTCAGGTGCGGGCGGAACGCGCGGGGTTCGGTCGGGAAGCCGAGCGGGGCGAACTCCTGTTCCACCCGGTGCTGGAGCAGCTCCAACGCGGGGTCCGCGGAAATGCCGACCCACAGCACCCGCGGGCGCTGGAGATCGGGGAACACGCCGAACCCTCCGACGGCGAGCGGCAGCGACCGGGCGCCGGCGGCGGCAGCACCGAGCGCGGCCACGAGCGCGGGCTCACGATCCGGCTCCACCTCACCCAGGAACTTCAGCGTGAGGTGCAGGCCCTCGGGGCGTACCCAGTTGACCGGCCACGCGCGGCGGCGCAGCGGCTCCCCCGCGTCCCACAGGGCGTCCCGGAGCATTGTGGGGAAGTTCAGCGCGACGAAAAGCCTCACCGCCCGGCGGCGCGCTCGAACAGCAAGCCGCCGCGGCGATAGCCCCGCGGATCCACGTCCACCCGGTCGAACCCGAGCGCCCGCAGCCGCTCGGCGATCTCCCCGAGCCGCTCCCGCACCCACGGGATCCAGCGCGGCTCGACCTCGATGCGCGCCGCGTCGCCGTGATGGCGCAGCCGCAGATCGCCGGTGACGCCGAGGCCGCGAAGGTACGCCTCGCCTTCTTCTACCTGCTTCAGACGCCGCGGCGTGATCGTCAACCCGTACTGGACCCGACTCGAGAGGCAGGGGGCGGCGGGTGCGTCCCACGTCGGGAGGCCCAGCTCGCGCGAGGCGGCGCGAATCTGCGCTTTGGTCATGCCCACCTCGGCGAGTGGCGAGCGAATCCCGGCATCGAGTCCTGCCGCGCGCCCCGGCCGATGCTCGTGCAGGTCGTCGGCGTTCGTGCCGTCGCACACGACGGCGAGGCCCCGCTGCGCCGCCAGGGCGCTGAGGCAGCGCCACAGCTCCCGCTTGCAGAAGAAGCACCGGTTGGTCGGGTTCGCGACGTAGCGCGGATCATCCAGCTCGCGCGTCTCGATCTCCTGCACCGGAACGTCGAACCGCGCCGCCAGCTCCCGGGCGGCCTGCCATTGCTCCGCCGGGTAGGACGCGCTGCGGCCGATTGCGGCCACAAAGCGCTCGCGCCCGAGCTCCTGGCGCAACACGACCGCGAGCAGCGCCGAATCGACCCCCCCCGAATAGCCCAGGAGGGCCGAGGAGAAACTCCGGACGTGGAGGCGCAGCTCCGTCAGCGAGCCGGACATGGCGGAATAGTAACGACTTACGATGTCCCGCGTAAAGGACAGTTTGCCGGTGCAAACCGGATAGAGCGTCGGGCAGGAACCATGTATTCCTACAGATGCGTTACTAAGTTTGTCGACTCTGCTACGCGTAGTAGGCCAACACCTCGCTCTGGTTCCCATATGCCAGCCAAGACTGAATTAGACCCGATCGACCGGAAGATTTTGCGCGTGCTCGCCGGCGACGGGCGCGCGAGCTACCAGGCAATCGCCGACGAAGTCGGGCTCTCCCGGCCGGCCGTAATGGAGCGCGTCAAACGCCTCGAGCTGGCGGGGTTCGTCACCGGTTACGGGGTGCACCTCGACCGCGCCAAGGCGGGATTCCCGGTCACGGCCTTCATCGCCGTGCGCTACGGCAACTCCGACTACGTGGGGGACGAGCCGCGCATGCGGGAAATGGTCAAGCATTCCGGTGTGCTCGAGTGCCACCACGTGGCCGGCGAGGATTGCTACATCCTCAAGGTCGTCGCGTCGGACCTGGAAGGCGTGCAGGCGATCCTGCGCGATCTGCGGGGTCCGCGGGATCAGATGAACACGCGCACCACTATCGTGCTGTCGACCTTGTTCGAGAAGCCGGGCCTCCTGCCGCCGGAGCTCGACTGACATGACGGCGCTCAAAGGCAAGGCGCTGGTCGCCTACCTGCTGGTGTGCGTGTTCTGGGGCTCGACGTACCTCGCCATCAAGATCGGGGTGGACGAGCTGCCGCCGTTCCTGTTCGCCGGGCTGCGGTTCCTCGCGGCGGGGCTCATTCTCTTCACGCTCGCGCTCGCGCTGGGTGACCGCGCGCCGCGCCGCTGGTACGAATGGCGCGTGCAGATCGTCGTCGGCGTGCTGCTCTTGGCCGGCGGCAACGCGTTCGTCGTGTGGGCCGAGCAGTACACGGCTTCGGGCGTGGCGAGCATCTTCGTCGTGACCGTGGCGCTGTGGATGGCGTTCTTCGACGCGATCGTCCCGGGCGGCGGCGGCGCGCTGAGCTGGCGCGTCATCGCCGGCCTCCTGCTGGGATTCCTCGGCACCGCCCTGCTGGTCGGCGCGAGTCCGGCGGAGATCCTCCGGGCCGACTTGCGCGGCCCCGTCGCGCTGACTGCGGCGAGCATGTTCTGGTCCATCGGCTCCGTGTATTTCAAGCGCCATCCGACCGAGACGAGTCCCTACGTCGCCGCGAGCATTCAGATGCTGGCCGGCGGGCTGTTCGTGTCGCTGCTGGGCCTGGGCCTCGGCGAGGCCGGCGCGTGGCGGTTCTCGCCGCGCGGCCTGGCCGCGTTCTGGTACCTCGTCGTCTTCGGCTCCCTGGTCGGCTACAGCGCCTACGCCTACGCCTTGAAGCACGCCTCGGCGACGATCGTCGGCACCTACGCTTACGTGAACCCCGTGATCGCCGTGCTGCTCGGCTGGCTGCTGCTCGACGAGCCGGTCACGGGCCGCACCTTCCTCGCCATGGCGCTGATCCTCGGCGCGGTGGTGTGGATCCAGGTCTCAGAGCGCCTGCGACGGAAGGACGGAAGCACGGCAGGTGCCGTGGAGCCCTCGCGCGCACGGTCGCCCTCGGCCGCCATTCCCTCTTTCCGTCCCTCCGACGGCTGAGACCGCCCGACCATGGCCGAACTCACCCTCGACCCCCAGAACTGGGACGAGCTGCGCACCCTCGGGCACCGCATGGTCGACGACATGCTCGACTACCTCGCGACCGTGCGGGAGCGGCCGGTCTGGCAGCCGTTCCCCGACGCCGTGAAGGCCCGCCTCGCCGGCGAGCCGGTGCCGCGGACGCCGCAGCCCGCCGCGGCCGTGTACGAGCAGTTCAAGCGCGACGTGCTGCCCTATCCGGCCGGCAATATTCACCCCCGTTTCTGGGGCTGGGTCATCGGGACCGGCACGCCGCTCGCCATGCTCGCCGACATGCTGGCCTCGGGGATGAACCCCCAGCTCGCCGGCATCCAGGAAGCGGGACGCTACGTCGAAGAGCAGGTGCTCGCCTGGCTCGCGGAGCTCCTGGGATTCCCCCCCGGCTCGAGCGGTCTGCTCGTGTCCGGAGGCTCGATGGCGAATCTGGTCGGGCTCGCCGTGGCCCGGCAAGCCAAGGCGGGCTTCGACGTGCGGGAGCGGGGACTCCAAGGGAGCGGCGCGCCGACGCTCGTGGTGTACGCCTCGACCGAAGTACACAGCTCGGTACCCAAGGCGATCGAGCTGATGGGCCTCGGGCGGCGTCACCTGCGACTGATTCCGGTGGACGACGAGTACCGCATCGACGTGGCTGAGCTGTGCGAGGCCATTGACCGGGATCGAGCCGGCGGCCGGCGGCCGATCTGCGTCGTCGGCACCGCGGGCACGGTGAATACCGGCGCCACCGACGACCTGCGCGCGCTCGCGGCGATCTGCCAGGAGGAGGAGCTGTGGTTTCACGTGGACGGGGCGTTCGGCGCGCTCGCCGCCCTGGCCCCGAGCCTCTCGCCGATGGTCGCCGGGCTCGAGGCGGCGGATTCGGTCGCGTTCGACCTCCACAAGTGGGGCTACCAGCCGTTCGAGGTGGGCTGCACGCTCGTCCGGCACCCCCAGCTACATCGCGACACGTTCGCGGCGGCCCCGAGCTACCTCTCCGCCACGCCCCGCGGCCCCGTCGCAGGCGGCGTGCTGTTCAGCGAGCTCGGGATCCAGCTGTCGCGCGGCTTCCGCGCGCTGAAGGTGTGGATGGCGCTGAAGACGCACGGCGTCGACGCCATCGCGTGCCTGATCGAGCAGAACGTGGCGCAGGCGCGTTATCTCGCCGGCCTGGTGGACGCGCATCCGCGGCTCGAGCGGCTGGCGCCGGCGCCGCTCAACATCGTGTGCTTCCGCTACGTCGCGCCTGGCCGGGACGACGCAGCCTTGAACGCCCTGAATCAGGAGATCCTGGTGCGCTTGCAAGAGAGCGGGCTGGCGCTGCCGTCCCACACGGTGCTCGGTGGCCGGTTCGCCATCCGGGTGGCGATCACCAATCACCGCAGCCGGCGCGAGGACTTCGACTTAATCGTCCGGACGGTGGACGACATCGGCGCGAAAGTGCTCGCGGAGAGCGCATGATCGCGCTGATCAGGGTCGCGGCTCTTCCGTGGACGCCGGGTGACTCGACGCGGCGCTCCCCTGGCCCGGCAGGCTCTCGCCGCGCAGCGCCGGCTTCCCTTCCGTCTGCCTGTTGTAGCCCCGCCGCGTGATGTAGGCGAGGTCGATGTCCGGCTCACGCTGGAACTCGTCCAACACGTCCTCCCAGATGGCCTGCTCGGTCCCGCGCCGCCGCCGCGGCTCCACGAGGTAGCGCATCGTCAGCCGCACGCCGTCGTCCACGACCTTGGTGTACACGATCGGGGTGAGCTTCGTGTAGGCGATGAGGAACTTGCGGGACGCCTCGAGCAGGCGCCGCTCGGCGTCCGCCGTCAGATGCTCAGCGTGCCGGGCCGCGATACGCGTCAGGATCTGCTTCGCCTTGCGCCAGTTGCTCTCGAAAGTCACGAGCACGGGAATCTCGTGCCAGAGGTAGGGAAAGCCCTGGTAGTAGTTCGCGATCGGCTCGGCGAGCACCCGCCCGTTCGGCACGTGGATCAAACGTCCCGTGCTCTGGTCCGCCTGCACCCACACCCCGATCTCGTTGAGCGTGAATTGGAAGACGCCGATGTCGATCACGTCGCCGGCGTGCGGGCCGATCTGGATCCGGTCCCCCACGTCGAACGGCCGCCGCCAGAGAATGAAGGCCCAGCCCGCGAGATTGGCGACGAGGTCCTTGAGCGCGATCGCCAATCCGGCCGTCAGCAGGCCCAGGAACGTGGCGAGGGCGCCGATGCCACCGATCCACACGCGACCCACGACGAGCGCCCCGACCCCGACCGCGACGTAGGTCGTGCCCTTGCGCCAGCGGTAGCGGGCCCAGGGGTCTTTGACCCGACGGTACAGGACCGCAAGACCCAGCCGCCGCAGGAGCCAGAGACTGACCAGGAGCGCCAGGGTGCTCACGACTCGCATCTCGAGGTCGGGGCTGAGACCGAATCGCTGCTGCAGCCACTCGAACATCACGGGTCACCGAGAGAGATGGGGGGAAGCTAGGGGCGGCTCCGAGCGCTCGCCAGCGATCGGCGGCCCGCCCCCCTTTCCATTTGCTGCGTCGCGGGTTCATGTTGTGCTGCGCCCGACCGACGGGATCGTCCGTGGACCAGCTGCACGCCCTCAAAGACCTCGCCGTCATCTTCGCGGGATCACTCCTCGTGATCCTCGCGTTCCATCGTCTCCGACTGCCGGCGATGCCGGGGTTTATTGTGGCCGGGATGCTGCTCGGCCCGAACACGCTGGGGCTCGTGTCGGACGTCCACCGGGTGGAGGCGCTCGCCGAGGTCGGCGTCATCCTGCTCCTGTTCACCATCGGGATCGAGTTCTCGCTCAGCCGGCTGAAGGAGATGGGGCGGCAGGTGGCGGGAGTCGGCGTCGCGCAGATGGGGTTCACGATCCTCGCGACCCTGGCGGTGGGGCTGGCCTTCCTGCCACGCTGGGAGGTGGCGCTGTTCCTGGGGTTCCTGGTGGCGCTCTCGAGCACGGCCATCGTGCTGAAGATCCTGACCGACAAGGGCGAGATCGACGCGCCGCATGGCCGGCTCGCGACGGGAGTCCTGATCTTCCAGGACTTGTGCGTGGTGCCGATCATGCTCGCGCTGCCCTTCCTGGCCGGCACGGCCCAGGGTGGCGCCGTGGGGCTCGGGCTCGCGCTCGGCAAGGCGGGGCTGGTGGTCATCGGCGTCGTGGTCGCGGCCCGCACGCTCGTGCCGCGCGCCCTGAGCGAGATCCTGAAGACGCGGAGCCGCGAGCTGTTCCTCATCGCGGTCATTCTGATCGGCACGCTCACCGCGCTCGGCACGGCCGCCGCCGGCGCGTCGCTCGCCCTCGGCGCGTTCCTCGCGGGTCTCGTCATCTCCGAGTCCGACTACGCACACCAGGCGCTCGCCGAGCTGATGCCGTTCCGGGATCTGTTCATCTCGCTGTTTTTCGTCGCCGTCGGGATGCTGGTGCAGCTGGATGTTCTGCGCGCGCACCCGTTCCTCACCCTGGGGGGGGTCGCGGTGCTCATGGTGGGCAAGACGCTCGCGGCCGCCGTCGGGCCGGCGCTGCTCGGGTACTCGGGCCGGGTGGCATTGCTCGCGGGGGTCGCGGTCTCGCAGATCGGGGAGTTCTCCTTCGTGCTGGCCAAGGAGGGCCGGGCCGCGGGGCTCCTCGCCGACGGTTTGTACCAGCCGTTCCTGGTGGCCGCCGTGTTCACCATGCTCGTCACGCCGTTTCTGCTGCAGGGCGGGCCGGCCCTGCTCGACGGGCTGGAGCGCGTCATCCCGCTCGACCGCCTCCTGCCCGGGTTCCGGCCGCGCGGCTTCGCGGCGGTGGAGGAGCCGATCACGGATCACGTGATCATCGCCGGCTATGGGCTGAACGGCCGCAACCTCGCCGCCGCGCTGCGCGCGATTCGCGCGCCCCACTTGATCGTCGAGCTGAACCCCCAGACGGTGCGCAACGCCCGCGCCCGCGGCGAGGCCGCGTTCTACGGCGACGCGACCCGGGAGGAGATCCTCCGCGCCCTGGGCATCGAGCGGGCGCGCTTGCTCGTCGTCGCGATCTCCGACCCGGCCGCGACACGGCGCATGGTCCGGGTCGCCCGAGGCCTCAATCCCCGCCTCCATATCATCGCGCGCACCCGCTACGTGGTGGAAATCCCCGAGCTGACCCGGCTCGGCGCCAATCTCGTCATCCCGGAGGAGTTCGAGACTTCGATCGAGATCTTCTCCCGCGTGCTCGCCCACTACCGCGTCCCGGACGCCGACATCGACCGCCTGGTGGATGAGATCCGGGCCTCGCACTACCAGGCGCTGCGGCCGGGCGCCGTCCCCCGTCTCAGCGTGACGGGGGTCATCGGCGAGATGCCCCAGATGACGGCGGAGCGGATCCGCCTCCCGGCCGACGCGCCGGTGGCCGGCCGGAGCCTGGCCGAGACCGGGCTGCGGTCTCGCACGGGAGCGCTGGTGCTCTCCGTCGCCCGGGCGGGGCACGACGTCGCGACACCCGACCCCCAGTTCCGGCTCGCCGTCGGGGACGAGCTGGTCGTGGTGGGCCAGCCGCAACAGCTGGAAGCCGCCCGCCGGCTGCTGACGGGGGACGCCGCCGCGGCCGCCTCCTGAGGCAGCGCGACCTGCGGGCTGTATATTTGCGGGTCATGCCGCCGACCGGATCGACCACCTGCGCGAGATGCGGCGCTACCGTGGCGGCCGGCGTCCGGTTCTGCTCGAGCTGCGGCGCGGACGTCTCCGGCCCGCAGGGCAACGTGGCCACGGCCTATGTGGCGCCGGCCACCGCCGCGCGCCCGGCCCCGGCCCAGAGCGCGTTGCTGGACGCCCTGCGCCAGGCCACCCTCGGCGAGTACGAGATCCTGGCCGAGCTGGGCCGCGGGGGCATGGCCACGGTGTACCTCGCCCAAGACATCGCGCTCGACCGCAAAGTCGCCATCAAGCTCATGTCCCCCGCCCTGCTCGAGGGCGAGGGCATGGTCGAGCGGTTCAAGCGGGAAGCCCGCACCGCCGCGGCGCTCAGCCACCCACACATCATCCCGATCTACGCCGTCAAAGAGAGCGAGCATCTCCTCTTCTTCGTGATGAAGTTCATCGAGGGGCGCGCGCTGGACTCGGTGATCAAGCAGGTTGGGCCGCTCCCGATTCCGATGGTGCAGACCATCCTGCACCAGGTGGGCGGCGCGTTGGCGTACGCGCACCGCCGCGGCATCGTGCACCGCGACATCAAGCCCGCCAACATCATGATCGACGCGGACGGCTGGGCGATCGTCACGGACTTCGGCATCGCCAAAGTGACCGAGAAGCAGGGGCTCACGATGACCGGCGCGACGATCGGCACCCCGTCCTACATGAGCCCGGAGCAGTGCGCCGCCAAAGAGGTGACGGGCGCGTCGGACCAGTACTCGCTCGGGATCGTCGTGTACGAGATGCTCACGGGGAAGCTACCGTTCGTCGCCGACTCGGTGCTGGCGCTCATGTACGCCCACTTCAACGAGCCGCCGCCCCCCGTCACCGGGGCGCGGCCCGAGTGCCCGGCCGAGCTCGCCGCCGCGCTGCAGCGCATGCTCGAGAAGGGGCCTGCGGACCGATTCCCGGACCTCGACGCGGCCGTCGGCGCGATCGGCGGCGCGCCGCTCGCCCACGACGATCCGATCCGGACGCAGATGATGACGCTCGCCGCGGACGGCTCGGCCTTCCAGCTCATGAAGCGCGTCAGCACGCCGCGCAGCCCGATGCCGACCATGCGGCCCAAGGCCGCCCAGGCGACCGCGGCGCCGACCACCGGCATGAGCCTGTCTCCCGGCCGGGTCACCGTCGTGGTCGGCGGCGCGGTGCAAATGACCGCGTCGCGCAAGTCCAAGAGCGGCGTCACGGTGCCGGGCAACCAGATCACCTGGGCGTCCACGGACTCGGACGTCGCCACGGTCTCCGCGGACGGTCTGGTGACCGCCGTGGGTCCGGGGACGGCGACGATTACGGCCACGATGGGGACGGTCAGCGCGACGGGGACGGTCATCGTCACGCCGGCGCGGCCGGCGACTGGCGGCCGCGGCCTCAAGATCGGGGGCGGCCTCGCGGTGGCGGCGGCGGGCGTCGCCGCGCTGCTCTGGATCGCGCCGTGGCGCGAGGACCGGTCCAGCGCGTCGCCTCCGCAACGCGCCCTGATCCCGGCCGATAGCGTCAGGCCGGCCGTGCCGGAGACCACGATGGCGGTGGCCCCCGTTCCGCCCCCGGCGTCACGTCCGCCCGCCGGCGCCGAGCCGCTCACCCAACCCCTGCGCGAGCGCGGCCGGGCAGGCGACCGGCGCGCGCAACGCAACGACAGCCTGATCCGCTCGATCCGGGCCGAAGCGCAGGCCACGCGGTTACGCGCGGTGTCCGCCGGGGCGACGGCCGTGGAGCTCGCCCCGGGCGACGGCCAGCGGCAAGCGGCCGACGCGTTGGGGCGCGACGGCGACTACGCCACCGCCATCACCCTCCTGACCGAAGCGATAGCGTCGTGGACGTTGGCCGAGCGGACGGCGCGCGAGCGCGCGACGCGGGCTGCGGCGCCTCCGCCGCGCACGGAGCCGCCGGTGGTGACTCAGCCC
>JBOHSA010000239.1:0-4322 GCA_050732995.1 Gemmatimonadales bacterium
CGCCCAGGCGGTGGACGCCGACCCGCGCCCGGCTCGGATCGCCGCCGACGTGGCGATCAACGCAACGCCCCTCGGATTGAAAGGCGACGACCCGTTGCCCCTCGATCCCGCCCAGGCCAACGGCGTGCGGCTCGCGCTCGATCTCGTGTACGCGCCGAGCGAAACGCCCTGGGTGCGGGCGCTGCGGGCGGCGGGGGCGCGGGCACAGGACGGGCGGGAGCTGCTGGTGCAGCAGGGTGCCGCCGCGTTCGCGCGGTTCTTCCCCGACCGGGCGGCGCCCCTCGAGGTGATGCGCGCGGCGGTCGCCCGCGCGTTGCGTGGCTAACGCGCTCCAGCACCTCCTCCTGCCGGCGGAGTGCCTGCTCTGCCGCGCACTGCTCCCGTTCGCGCGCGCCGACCAGCTGGTGTGCGCGGTGTGCCGGCACCGCTGGCGGCCGGTGCGCCCCCCCTGGTGCGAACGCTGCGGCCAGCCCGAGCCCCTGTTCGGCGCCTGCCGGCTGTGCGCGGCATGGCCCGCGGCTCTCCGACAGGTTCGCTCGGCTGTCTGGCTGGAAGACGGACCTCGGGCCGCGATCCACGCGCTCAAGTACCAGGGCCTCGCCCGTCTCGCCGACGATCTGGCAGAGGTCATGGCGCGACACTTGCCGGCCCCCGACGAAGCGTCGGTCCTGGTGCCGATTCCCCTGGGGCCGCGCCGGCTGCGCGAACGGGGCTACAACCAGAGCGAGCGGCTCGCGGCGGCGCTCGCCCAGCGGTGGGATCGTCCGACGGCCGCCTGCCTGGGGCGCGTGCGCGACACCCCGTCGCAAACGGCGTTGACACCGCAGGCACGTCTGGCGAACGTGGCGGGGGCCTTTGCAACGCGGAACGCGGAAGTGGGAACGCGGACTGGGGCTTCGGCGGACTGTTCCCCGTTCCGCGTTCCACGTTCCACATTCGTCCTGGTGGACGACGTGTTCACCACCGGCGCGACCCTCGCCGCCGCAGCGCAGGCGCTCGCGCGGGCCGGCCGCACCCGTGTGCACGCGGTGACGTTCGGCCGCGCCACCATTCCGGACTTCACGTAGGGAGCACGCATGGCTGTCCGTGTCGGGATCAACGGCTTCGGCCGCATCGGCCGTAACGTGCTGCGCGCCGCCGTGGCGGCGCAGCAGACCGCGCTCGAGTTCGTGGCGGTGAACGACATCACCGACCCGCGCACGCTCGCCCACCTGCTCAAGTACGACTCGATCCACGGCCGGTTCGCCGGCACCGTGGACGCGCGGGGCGATGCGTTGGTCGTGAATGGCCGGGAGATCAAAGTCTCCGCGATCAAGGAGCCCGAGCGGCTCCCCTGGAAGGCGCTGGGCGTGGAGCTCGTGCTCGAGAGCACGGGCCGGTTCACCGACCGCGACGCGGCGGCCAAGCATCTCGCGGCGGGCGCGCGGAAAGTCGTGATCTCGGCGCCGGCCAAAGGCGAGGACATCACGATCGTGATGGGCGTGAACCACGAGCAGTACGATCCCGCCAAGCACCACCTGATCTCCAACGCCTCGTGCACCACGAACTGCCTCGTGCCGGTGGTAAAGGTCGTGCTCGACAACTGGGGATTCGTTCACGGCTTCATGACCACCGTGCACAGTTACACCAACGACCAGCAGATCCTCGACCTGCCCCACAAGGATCTGCGGCGGGCTCGCGCGGCTGCGCAGAACATCATCCCTACCACGACCGGCGCCGCCAAGGCGACGAGCCTCGTGATCCCCGAGGTGAAGGGCAAGATCGACGGGATCGCCCTGCGCGTCCCGACGCCGGACGTGTCGCTCGTCGACCTGACGGCCGAGGTGGCGCGGAAGACCACGATCGAGGAGGTGAACTCCGCGTTCCGGCGGGCGGCACAGGGGCCGCTCAAGGGCATCCTGGACGTGAGCGACGAGCCGCTCGTGTCGTCCGATTACATCGGCAACCGCTATTCGAGCGTGGTGGACGCACTGTCCACCAACGTGATCGACGGCACGTTCGTGCACGTCTCGTCCTGGTACGACAACGAGATGGGCTACTCGGCGCGCTGCGTCGATCTCCTCGCGCACATCGGCGCGCACCGGTGAAGAAGCGCGGCCTGCACGATCTGCCGCCGGCGGCGCTGGACGGCCAGCGGGCGCTCGTGCGGGTGGACTTCAACGTCCCGCTGAAGGGTCGGGAGGTCGGCGACGACACGCGGATCCGCGCCGCGCTGCCGACCATCACGTATCTGCGGGAGAAGGGCGCGCGCGTGGTGCTGCTGGCGCATTTGGGGCGCCCCGCCGGCCCCGATCCCGCGTGGTCGCTCGAGCCCGTCCGCCGGGCTGTCGAGCGGCTGCTCGGCGCTCCCGTCGAGCCGATCACCGACCTCGCAGCCGGCGTGGCCGCGGCCCGCCGGCTGCCGCGGGGGGGCGTCGCGCTCGTCGAGAACACGCGCTTCTGGCCGGGCGAAGAGCGCAACGACCCGGCGCTCGCCCAGGCGTTGGCCGCGCTCGGCGACTTCTACGTGAACGACGCCTTCGGCGCCGCCCACCGTGCGCACGCCTCCACCGTGGGGGTCGCCCGGCTGCTGCGGCCCGCCGTCGCCGGGTTTCTCATGGAGCGGGAGCTCAAGTTTCTCGGCGACGCCCTCGCCGAGCCCAAGCGGCCCTTCGTCGCGGTGCTCGGCGGCGCCAAAATCTCGGGGAAGATCGAGGTCATCGAAGCCCTCCTGCCCCGGGTGGACGAGATCCTCATCGGCGGAGCGATGGCGTGCACGTTTCTGGCCGCCCTCGGACTCGAAGTGGGCAAGTCCCTGGTGGAACACGATCGCGTGGAGCTCGCCCGGGCCCTCCTCCGGCGGGAAGCGGACGGCAAGAAGCTCATTCTCCCGCGCGGCGCCGTCGTGGCGCCGGCGCTCGATCGCGCCGCGGAGCGCCGCGAAGTGCCGGCCGACCGGGTACCGCCCGACTGCGCGGTGTTCGACATCGATCAGGCCACATGCGCCGACTTTCGGGCCCGCATCCTCCGGGCCAAGACGGTGGTCTGGAACGGCCCGATGGGGGTGTTCGAGACGCCGCCGTTCGACGCCGGGACCCGCGCGGTGGCCGCGGCGCTGATCGAGGCCGGCGCCAAAGGCGCGGTGACGATCGTGGGCGGTGGCGATTCGGCCGCCGCAGTCGCGGGCCTCGAAGCCAAGTTGTCCCACGTGTCGACGGGAGGTGGAGCCGCGCTCGAGCTGCTCGAAGGGAAGCCCCTGCCGGGCGTCGCCGCGCTGGAGGACGCCTGAGGCGCCTCTCCTTCGCCGCGAACTGGAAGATGCACTTCGCCCCCGCCGAGGCGCGGGCCTATTTCGCGGCGTTTCTGCCACGCTACCCGCGCCGCACCGACCGCGACGTGTGGTTCTTCCCCCCCGCCATCTCCATCGAAGCGGCGGTGCAGGCGGTACGGGACCGCGACGACCTGGCCGTCGGCGCCCAGGACGTGCACTGGGAGCCGAAGGGCGCCTTCACCGGCGCCGTGTCCGCGCCGCTCGTCGCCCAAGCCGGCGCCCGCGCCGTCCTAATCGGGCATTCGGAGCGGCGCCACGTGTTCGGGGAATCGGATGCCGACACCGGCCGCAAGGTGCACGCGGTCCTCGCGGCGGGGCTGCTGCCCGTGCTCTGCGTGGGCGAGACGCTGGCCCAGCGGGAGGCGGGCGAGACAATGGGCGTCGTCACTCGCCAGCTCGCGGCGGCCCTGGGCCCGCTGAACGCCGGCGCGCTGGAACACGTCACCGTCGCGTACGAGCCGGTCTGGGCCATCGGGACGGGCCGCAACGCGACCCCGCGCGACGCGGCGGCGGTCCACCGCCACATCCGGGGATGGCTCGCCGAGCGGCGGGCACCGCGCACACGCGTGCTCTACGGCGGGAGCGTCAGCCTCAGCACCACGCCCGAGCTCCTGGCGGAACCGGAGCTCGACGGCGTATTGGTCGGCGGCGCATCGCTCGATCCCACCGGCTGGGCCCAACTTGTGCTGACCGGGGCCGGCTAGGTATTATTCCCCCGGCATGTCCTATTTCCTGATCGGCCTGCTTGTACTCGATTCGCTGATCCTCGCGAGCGCGGTGCTGCTGCAGGCGGGGCAGGGCGGCGGGCTCGCCTCGCTCGGCGGGGGCTCCGGCACCGAGGTCCTGATGGGAGGCCGGCAGGCCGTCACGTTGCTCACTAAGATGACCTGGTGGTGCGGCGGCATCTTCCTCTTTCTCGCGCTGGTGCTCGCCATCATGTCGTCCCAAGGCGGCGAGCCGCGGTCGGTGCTGGAAGGCGCCGTGCCGGCCCCGCAGCCCGTCCAGCCGGCGC
>JBOHSA010000240.1:0-3495 GCA_050732995.1 Gemmatimonadales bacterium
TCGGCGGCGACGGCCGCGGCCTCCAGCTCGGTGCGCAACAGCGCGTCCTGGACGGCCAGAAACGTCAGGAATTCGGTCCGGCCCACCTGATAGGTGCGCAACACCGATTGGAGGGTGCCGCGGGCGGTCGGCACCACGCCGTCCACCAGCAGCACGAGACGCTGTTCTCCCGCGGCCGTCCGTGCCGCCGCCTCGGTAACCTCACGGGCGAGCTGGAGCCCGGCGTCGTCGAGCGCTGCCGCCGCGGCGACGGAATCGGCGCGCGCGGCGTCCGTCAGACGGTGCTGCTTCCGGCCCGCCCAGATGGGGAGGCGCAGCCCGAGGAAGGCGGAAACCGCGTTCGGTACGTCAAATCCAACGACGCTGCTGTTGTACTGGTAGCCGAGCGTGAACGTGAAGTCAGGGCGCCCGGCGAGTCGCTCCACCCGGACCATCCTCCCCGCCTGCTCGACCGCCGCACGGCGGGCGGCGATCCGCGGATGCGCGGCCACCGCCATGGCGACCAAGGAGTCGCGCGGCGGGGGCGAGACGAGCCGTGCGCGAATCGCCGCCGCGTCCAGTGGCGCGACGGGGATCGAATCCGTCGGGGAACCGCCCCGCAGGGCATTGAGGACCGCGGTCACCGCGGCGTACTCCGCGCCCAGTGCAAGCGCCTCCGCGGCGAGCCGGTCCCGCGCGAGCTTCGCCTGCAGCGGGTCGCTCTGCGGCGCCGCCCCCGTGGCGTACCGGGTCGTGCTGAGCTGGACAGCTCCCTCGAGCAGACGCTGCTGGCGCGCCACCGTTTCCAGGGCCGTCACCAGATAGCGCAGCCGGTAGTAGGCGGTCGCCACCGCCACCGTCACCTCGCGCCTGCTCGCGGCCTCCTCGGCGCGGGCCCCCGCCGCGGCCGCCCGCGCGACGCCGGTCCGGGCCCCGAGCATTCCGGGCCACGGCAGCTCCTGCGAGAGCTCCAGGTCGATTTGGGTGAACAGGAAATGCTGCTTGAACAGGTCGAATCTGCCGACCCGGAACGCGGGATCGGGCAGCGCCCCCGCGGCGGGTACGCGTCGCCCCGCGGCCTGGAACGCCGCCTGGCGTCCCCGCAGCCCCGGATTCCGCTGAAGCGCCTCGGCCACCAGCGCTTGCAGCGTCGAGTCGTCGGCCATGGCCGCAGCCCATTCCTGGGCGCGCGCCGACGCGTCGCCCGCCCACGCGAGCGCCACCGTCGCGAGCATCAATTGTCGGATGTTCATACCTCTCCTCGTGAAACCGGACCCAGCAATGCGGCCGGGGCCGACGCGGCGCTCGCGCGACGCGTCAGGGCACACTACACCTGGGAGAGGCTAGGCTTGCGGCGGAGGAGAGAGCGGAGGGAGCGGGTCGCCCGCGTCGAGGGGGGGTGCAACTGGCGGAGCCGTGCGGTGAACGGCGCTCGGCGCGAGCGCTACGGCGGAGACCCCTGCGACGGCGGTCGGGGTCACGGCGCAAAAGACTGAGTTGGCGCACGAGGACTGATCGGTGGGCGCCGCGATCGAGCCTCCCCCCGACCCGAGCGGCATCGCCTGGTCGCAGCCAGCCGCGCTGACCGCGCTGGCCGAGTCGCAGAGCAGCGGCGGGCCGAGCGGCAACAGCTGGCCGCCGAGCGCGAGCGCCGCGATGAATCTGAGAGGAATCGTGGTCATCTGGCGTTGAGGTATAACCGCCCTGCTAAGACGCCGTCAACCCCCCTTGGCTGACTAGGTGACCCTGCTCTGGTCGATCGTGTCAGGGTGCGGCATGATTAGGGCGATACGATGGCAAACCTTGTTCTCGACGCGACCATCAAGTGCCCCGACTGCGGCTTCGAGAAGCCTGAATCGATGCCTACGAATGCCTGCGTCCACTTCTACGAGTGCTCTAACTGCCACACCCTGCTCAGACCAAGGCCCGGTGAGTGCTGTGTATTCTGTTCGTATGCATCTTCCAAGTGTCCACCGCGACAGCTTGAAGTGGGCACTGCGTAGCTGGCTTGCCACGGGTTGGCGTCACGACGCTTGGGGCGGAGGCTTGCAGAACCGCAGGTGGCTGGCGAGTTTACCTTTCCTCCGGCGCCGTAGCCAAGTGGTAAGGCAGAGGTCTGCAAAGGGCCTCTGCCTTTTTCCTTCCTGAGGCCGTCAAGTCCCAAGCAGTCAGGCTGGTTCGAGTTAATCGAGAACTGGGACTCGACGGCAATCCGGGTGAGTCCGTCGTTTCGTCTCCAGTCCGCCACCAGAATTGCCACCAGGTCACATGCCCGCCGTGCGGTGTCCGCATCCGTTGCAGGTGTGCGCGTTAACAACGTGGGACGGGGAAACCGGCCCAGGGAGGCACGCTTGAGGACCGCGGTTGCCGGGTCGCTGCGACGCTGTCATGTTGGGCTGCTCGTAAGGACTTCTCAGGGCGGCCGCCGATGGACGGCGATGCGGACATTACTGGTCTCCTCCTCGCCTGGCGCGCCGGCGACGCCGGCGCGCTCGACCGGCTGTTCCCGCTGGTCTACGACGAGCTGCGCCGGATCGCCCACCACCAGCTCAGCCGCGAGCGGACGGGACACACGCTCGACACCGCCGCGCTGGTCCACGAGGCCTACCTCAAGTTGGTGGACCAGACCCGGGTCCAGTGGGCAGATCGGTCGCACTTCTTCGCCGTCGCGGCGCGGGCCATGTGCCGCGTTCTCGTGGACTACGCGCGGCGGCTACGCGCGGAGAAACGCGGGGGGGCGCCCAAGCGTGTGAGCCTGACCGACGTCATGCTCGTAGCCGAGGAACGCGCGGACACCCTGGTCGCGCTCGACCAAGCCCTGACGGAGCTGGCCGGGGTGGACGAGCGCCTGAGCTGTGTGGTCGAATGCCGTTTCTTCGCCGGGCTGACCGAGGAGGAAACGGCCGAGGTGCTCGGCGTCACGGCGCGGACCGTCCGCCGCGATTGGACCAAGGCCAAGGGGTGGCTCCACCGAAGGCTCGAATGACCTGCCGCTCAGCCGCGATCCTGCTCGTCGCCCTCGCCTTGAGGCCCGTCCCGGTCCTCGGGCAAACGGCCGACGTCCGCGGCGTCGTGACGGACAGCGCGACCGGCACGCCGCTCGCCGGTGTCCACGTCACCTGGAGCGCTGAGACTGCGAGCTTCGGCACCGCCGGCCGAACCGACGCCGCGGGTCGCTTTGCGATCGCGGGGCTCCCTCTCGGGAGATTCACCGTCACATTCAGCCGGGTTGGCTACGCACCGCTCCGGCTCGACGGGATAGAGCTGACGGACGGCGGCGTGACGCTGCGCGTCGCCCTGGCTGTCCGTGGCGTTCCCTTGGATCCGCTCGTGGTCTCCGCCGCCCGCAGCGAGCAAACGCGCCTCGATGCGCCGGCCTCCGTGTCGGTCATCGAACGCAGGGACATCTAGGAGGACGGCCACTTCAATCCGCTGGAGCAGATCCGCACCCTGCCCGGCGTGGACCTCGCGTCCAAGGGGCTCATCCAGCAAACCTTCGAAGTCCGGGGCCCGCGG
>JBOHSA010000241.1:0-2703 GCA_050732995.1 Gemmatimonadales bacterium
CCCCGCCCCCGGTGACGGACAAGCTGGAGCGGGCACTCGACGACATCCGGCGGAAATGGGTCCCGGACCGGCGGCTCGGCGTCTTCGAAGTCACGCTGGTGTTCGTCGACACCGACCGGCGCGTCCGGCAGCTCCAGGGCGTCACGTCCAGCACGGGGGCCCGGGACGCGCTGCGCCGCCTCGCGGCGGACGCCAGCGTCGCCGCCGAGGTCACGCTCCTCCCGAACGACTCGGTCGGCCCCGACACGGCGGCGATCGTGACGGCGGCGCTCGCGCCCCTGCTCGACGCCCCCGCGATCGGCGCCCGCCGGGTGAGCGAAGCGCTGCACGGCGAACCCTTCGCCGTCCTCGAGCGATCGGAAGGCAAGGATTGGGTGCGAGTCCGCGCGCCCGACGGGTATCACGCGTGGATGCACGAGGGCTACCTCGCGATCGGACCATCGGCTTGGGCCGACGACTGGGTCGCCCGGGCCACGGCGCGCTCGCTCGGAGCGGAGCTGCTGCTGGACGACGGGGCCCGGCTGCGCCTGCCGCTCGGCGCCCGGGTCGCGCAACGCAAGAGCGGCGCGCTCGAGGCAGCGGACGGCCGGGCCGGGACCCTGCACTCGGGCGTGGTGCGGCTCACCGGCGAGCTGGGTGCGGAAGCCCGGCTGCTGGCGCCGCCCGAGTGGGCGCTGCGCTGGCTCGGCGGCGCGCCGTACGCCTGGGGGGGCCGCACCGAGTGGGGCATCGACTGCTCCGGGCTCACCCAGGCCACGTACGCCGCCCGCGGCCTCGCGTTGCCGCGCGACGCCGACTTGCAGTTCCTCCACGGCCAGGGGATCCCGCCCGTGCATGACGGCGCGGGGTACGAGGCGGGGGATCTCCTCTTTTTCGCTGAGGGCGGTCGTGTGACGCACGTGGCGTTGTGGGCCGGTGCGGGCCGGATCGTGCACGCCGCGCTGGCCCGCGGCGGAGTGGGCACGGACGAGGTCTTCGGCCGCTCGCCAAGCGCCCGGCGCCTCGCGCCCCGGCTCGTGGGCGTGCGGCGCGTGCGCTGACGCCTCTCCTCGACGTATTTTGGGTTCATGAAGCTCATCCTGTTCGATATCGATGGGACGCTCCTCTGGACCGACGGCGCCGGCCGCCGGGCGATCCATCGCGCCATGCTCGAAGAGCTGGGGACCGCGGGGCCGATCGAACAGTACCGATTCGACGGGAAGACCGATCCGCAGATCGTGCGCGAGCTCCTGCTCCTCGCCGGCCACCCCGCGGCCGAAGTGACGACCCGGATCGAAGCTGTCTGCCGGCGCTACGTCGGGCTGCTCGCGGCGGAGCTCGCGAAGCCCACCCAGGCGACCCGGCTCCTGGTCGGCGTCCCGGCGCTCCTGGCCGCGCTCGAGCCGTACGAGGCGGAGGCCCGGGCGCTCGTCGGCCTGCTGACGGGGAACCTGGAAGCGGGCGCGGTGCTGAAGCTCCGATCGGCGGGGATCGCGCCGGAGCGGTTCGCGGTCGGGGCGTACGGCTCGGATTCCCACCGCCGCGCCGACCTCCCCGCCGTGGCCGCGCAGCGGGCGGCCGCCCGCACCGGCCGGTCGTTTGCCGGGGCCGAGGTGGTGATCGTCGGCGACACGCCGGACGACGTCGCGTGCGGGCGCCCCATCGGCGCGCGCGCTGTGGCCGTCGCCACCGGTGCCTATGACGTCGCCGCCCTCCGTGCCGCGGGGGCCGCCCGGGCCTTCCCCGATCTCTCCGACACCGCCGCCGTGCTCACAGCCCTGCTCGAGTGAGCGGATCCACGGACGAGCTGGAAGTCAAGGCGCGCGTCGAGAACCCCGACGCGCTGGTCCGGGCGCTCGAGGCCGCGGGCGCCCGTCTCGAGTACCGCGGCGAGATGATCGATCGGCGTTACGATCGCGACCACCGGCTGTCCCGCCGCGACGAGGTGCTGCGGCTCCGGGTGTACCGGCCGGCCGGGGACACCCCGGCAGCGACCATTCCCGGCGTGCTGGGGTGGAAGGGGAAGGTGCGGCGCCGCCGGGGCTACCGTCGCCGGGAGGAGTGGGAGACGCGGGTCGCGGATTCCGAGGCCGTGCTGGGAATCCTTGAGCGGCTCGGCTTCGAGGTCGTGCTGCGCATCGACCGGACGATCGCGCAGTACACGCTGCATGGCGCCACGGTTCGCCTCGAGTGGTACCCGAAGATGGATGTCCTGGTGGAAGTCGAGGGTGCCCCCCAGGCGATCGAGCGCGCCGTCGCTGCCACCGGGCTCCCGCGCGAGCGGTTTCTGCCGGAATCGCTGCCGTATTTCATCCGGGCCTACGAGCGCCGCACCGGGGCGCGGGCGCGGCTCGCCAAGTGGGGAAGGGGGGGGGGGGAGGGGGGGGGGACCTGATGAGCGCTGCCCTCAAGATCCCCATGCCGCTCCGGGTGCCGGAGCTCGCGCCGTCGCTCGGTCGGTTGATCGTTCCCCGGCGGCAGGGGGAGCCGTGGGTGCCGCTGGACGACATTCGCGAGGAGCTGGCCGGCCGCGTGCTGGGACTGGGCGGTGAGGGCCGGGCGGCCGCGGCGCACGAGGATCGCGAGACCGCGCTCGAAGCAACCGGCCGGCGGGCCTGGGCGGTGGCGTGGGAGCACGGCGTGCGCCGGGCGGCCGAGCGCGTGGCGCGGGCGCTGGATGGGGAGATCGAGCGCGCCGCACGGCGCGTGCGGATGCCCCGGCGG
>JBOHSA010000242.1:0-1738 GCA_050732995.1 Gemmatimonadales bacterium
ACTCGGTGGGGAGCCGCGCCAGCTCGAACACGTCGTCCAGGCCCGCTCGTTCCAGCCGTGCGAGCGTCTCCGCCGGGACGCCTGGGAGCTCGCTCACCCGCGGCGTCGTCGAGCTGATCGTCCACCGGTCCATGCCCGCGAGCACCAGGACGGTGAACGCCGCCGAGCCGACCAGGGCGATGCGCCGCGTGGCCGTCGCGAGCAAGTGATACAGCGACCACGACTCGAGGGCGAAGAACGGGAAGCCCACGAAGCCGAGCAGAGGCATCTCGAACAGCTTGAAGTCCTCGAGGAAGGGCACGGTGTAGATCCACTGTCCGCGGGCGCCGGCATTGTAGGTCTCCCACAACGCGCCCGCGACGAGGCCACCGGTCATGAGGCGCGCGATGCGACACCACTGACCCCGGCCGAGGTCGCCCAACAGCGACAGCGCCGGGTTCGTCCGGTACAGCGCGGGCTCGGCCACGAGCCAGAGCGCGCCCCAGGTCCACGGGTAGAGATGGCGGGGCGCGGCGAGGGTCGCCGCGAGCGTCGCGGCCCCCACCCCGAAGGTCACCGCGAGACTCCGCGGTCCGATCGTGACGGGGCGGGAGGTGAGGGTCCGCCACAGGCCCAATCGCTCGAACACGCGCGCGAGCAGGACGATGGCGGGGACGACCGTCGCGAACGAGAGCACGATCCCGGCCCAGCGCTCCACGCGGTGCGCGGGCAGGAAGACGTAGTACCAGTTCTGCAGCCGGAAATTCAGCGCCTCGAACAGGCACCAGATCACTGCGGACCACCACAGCATCGCGGCGAGCGCCGCCGGCCGAGCGAGCAGCGACTCGCCCCCGAGCCGGACGACTACGGTGTCGAGCAGCAGCAGGGTCGGGTACCAGGCGAAGACGTAGAACCAGGTCGGGACGGGCGGGACGTCGAGCCCGAGCAGCGCGACGGCCGCCGCGAGCGGGAGGGCGGCGAGGAGCAGCCGGCGCCGCACGCTCACCGGGCGCGGCGGAGCAGCCGCAGGTAGTTGGCTGGCCTCCGCAAGGCCTGCCGGTAGGTCGTCTCGCCGCACATTGCGCTGGCCACGGCTTCGGCCAGCTTGCCGCCGAAGCGGCGGAACACGGCCGCGCGGGCGCGCGGGTAGTCGTACAACACCTTCGCGATGACGCGCGCGAAGCGCAGCTCGCCGAGGATCCGCTGCTCGAGCCGCCGGTCGTACGCCCGGCGGACGCGGTCCCCCCCCCCGTCCAGCCGGGCCTCCAGGATCGCCTCGGCGGCCAGGGCGCCGCTCAGCGCGGCAAAGCTGATGCCTTCCGCCGTGATGGGGTCGGCGAATCCGGCCGCATCCCCCACCAGCAGCGTCCGGTTGCGCACGAACGGCGCGGCCGCCGGCCGGAGTGGGACGACGTAGCCGTGCCGCTCCACCTCCCGGATCTCGGTGATGCCCAGACGCTTCAAGTAGCCCTCGAGGCACGCGCGCAGCTGGCCGAATCCGCGCTGCGTGCTCAGCGCGCCGACCGAGAGCCGGTCGCGCTTGGGGAACACCCACGCGTAGCCGTGGGGCACGACCCCGAAATCGAACCGCGCGGCGCCCGCGAGCCGCTCGAACACGGCGGGCGGCACGACCAGCTCGTATTCGAGCGCCGGGACGGCGCCGGGGTTCGGCGCCCAACCGGCAGCGCGCGCGACGGTACCCGTCGCGCCGTCCGCGGCGATCACGAGGCGCGCCGCGACCGCGCCGCGGGTCGTGTCC
>JBOHSA010000243.1:0-3889 GCA_050732995.1 Gemmatimonadales bacterium
GGCGCGGTCCATTCCGCACGCCGCATTCCGCACTCCACATTAGCGCTTGACGCCCTCGTGATCTCTCAGGTCGCCGACGTCCTCGTCATCGGCGCCGGGGCGATCGGCGCCAGCACCGCCCTGCATCTCTCCCGTCTGGGGCTCCGCGTGACCGTGCTGGAGAAGGAGCCCGGCCCCGCGCGGCATCAAAGCGGCCGCAACAGCGGCGTCATCCACGCGGGCTACAACCTCAAGCCCGGCAGCCTGAAGGCGCGGTTCTGCGTCGAGGGCAGTCGTCAGCTGCGCGCCTACTGTCGCGAGCGCGGGATCCCGATGGTCGAGGGCGGGATCCTGATCCTGGCCCGGACCGAGGCCGAACGGGGCACGTTGGCCGAGCTGCACCGGCGGGCGCAGGGCAACGGCGTGCAGAGCCGTCTCGTGGGCGAGGCGGAGATCGGCGCGCTCGAGCCGCACGCCCGGGGGATCGAGGGGCTGCACGCGCCGGAGGGAGCGAGCTTCGACGCCGCGGCCTACGTCCGCGCGCTGTTGGCCGAAGCGATGGACGGCGGCGTCCGCGTGCAGTTCAACACGGCCATGCAGGCCATCACCGACCCTTCGCTCGACGGTCGCCCCGCCGGCCGAGGCGGCATCAGCGTGCGCACCACGGCGGGGGTGTTCACGGCCGGCGCGCTCGTGAACTGCGGTGGGCTCCACGCCGACCGGTTGGCCGGCTCGCTGGCGCGCGACGTGCGGATCATCCCGTTCCGCGGCTACTACGCCGAGCTCCGCCCGGCACGGCAGCCTCTCGTGCGCAGTCACATCTACCCGGCGCCGGACCTCACCTTTCCCTTCCTCGGAGTCCATCTCTCCCGGCGGACGGATGGGCGGGTGCTCGTGGGCCCCGGGGCGATGCTGGCGTTCGGGCGCGAGGCCTACCGCTTCGCCCAGGTCCACCTGCTGGATCTGCTCGGCACGCTCGCGTGGCCGGGGTTCTATCGGCTCGCGCGCACGCCGCGGTTTCGGAGCCTGGTGCGGAGCGAAGCGATGAAGAGTCTCTTCGTGAAGCGCATCTGGGCCGAGGCGCGCCAGCTCGTGCCCGACCTGGAGCCCGGCGATCTCGTGCGCTCCTTCGCCGGCAACCGGGCGCAGCTCGTGTCCCGGTCCGGGGAGCTGGTGGACGACCTCGTCGTGCGCGAGACGTCGCGGGCGGTGCACGTCTTGAATGCCGTATCGCCGGGGCTGACGTGCAGCCTCCCGTTCGGGCGGCATCTCGCGGAGCGGTGTCGGGAGAAGCTGGAGAGAGAGGGCCCATCCCGGCAGGTGCCCTCTTCTTGATCCCTGTCTTTAACAGCTTGACGCACCGTCAGTTAGACCGCATCTTTCCGGCCCTGACTTTCTTTCGCCCTTGGAGAAAGCCAAGCGGATGAGCGTGTGCGCCATCCCGTCTCTGGGACGGGCCTCGAAACGTACATCTCCCATCTCCCTTCTCCCCACAGTGCTTGTCGGGGCAGCGGTGTTGCTGGGTGTGTGCTCGGCAAGCGCTCAGGGTCTCCCCCCCCCCTCCCAGGTTCAGTCCGCCCTGCAGGACCCTGCGCTGGCCGAGCAGGTGCGGACCCGGCTACGCCAGTCGGGGCTCAGCCCCGAGCAGGTGCGGGCGCGGCTGCGGGCGAGCGGGTATCCTGAGACGCTGCTCGATCCCTATCTCACAAGCGCGGGAGCCGGGCAGACTGCGCCGGCGCCGGGGTTGGCCGAGCTCACGGCGATCACGGCGCTGGGGCTTCCGCCCGTGCTCGTCCCGGCGCCGTTGTACGCCGACACCGGGCTCGTTCCCGTGCGGGCCGAGGGGTTGCGGCCCGAGCAGGTCGCCGCGGGCGCCTACGTGTTCGGCGTGGACGTGTTCCGGCGCCGCACGACGCAATTCTTGCCGCTGCTCGCGGGGCCGGTGCCGCCGGACTACCGTCTGGGCCCGGGCGACATGTTGGCGCTCATTCTCACCGGCGACGTCGAGCTGGCCTACACGCTCCAGGTGACGCGTGAGGGGTTCATCCTCATTCCGCAGGTGGGTCAGGTGCACGTGGCGAACCTCACGCTCGACGGGCTGCGCAACGTGCTGTACGCGCGTCTGGGCCGGGTGTATTCCGGCGTCCGGCGCGCGGCGAACGCGACCACGCGGTTCGACGTCACCGTGACCAACGTGCGGGCCAACCAGGTGTTCGTGGTGGGCGAGGTGGTTCAGCCCGGGGCATATCAGATCAGCTCGCTCGCCACGGTGCTCACCGCGCTGTACGCCGCGGGGGGCGTGACCGAGCGGGCCAATATGCGGGTGATCGAGGTGCGCCGCGCGGGCAACGCGTTCGCGCGTCTCGACCTGTACGACTACCTCCTGCGGGGCGATGTGCGGAGCGACGTGCGGCTCGAGACGGGGGACGTCGTGTTCGTGCCGGTCCACGGCGTGCGGGCCAAGGTGACGGGGGCGGTGGTGCGGCCCGCGATCTACGATCTCACGGCCGGCGAGACGTTGCGCGACCTGTTCCGCTCGGCGGGCGGGTTCCGGCCCGACGCGGCGCTGCGCCGGGTATCGGTTCACCGGTTGCTGCCGGTGGCCGAGCGCGGCCCCGGCCGACCGGCACGGGCGGTGGTGGACGTGGAGCTGACCCCGCTACCGGCGGGGGGCGGGAGCAGGGAGCAGGGAGCGGTACGTTCCGCCGACCCAAAAGGAGTCCGTGACGGTCCGGGGATAGGCGGGGTGGCCATCCCGCCGGTTACTCTCGAGGATGGCGATTCGGTCGTCGTGGACACGGTGGCGGGGTTTCCCGAATCGTATTACGTCGGCATCGCGGGGATGGTGAACAAGCCGGGGATCTATGCGTGGCGGGACGGGATGACGCTGCGGGACCTCGTGCTGCTCGCGCGGGGCCCGCGGGTGGGGGCGTCGCTCAAGGAGGCGGAGATCGCGCGGATGCCCGAGGACCGCTCGCGCGGGCAGCTCGCGACCACGTTGCGCGTGCCGCTCGACTCCACGTATCTGTTCGAGCGGGATTCGACGGGGCGCTACGTGGGACCCCCGGGGCTCCCCTTCCCGGCGAGTGGCGCGCCGGAAGTGCCGCTCCAGCCGTACGACAATGCGCTGATCCTGCGCCAGCCCGATTTCGACTTACAGCGGACGGTGGTCGTGGCGGGGGAGGTGCGCTACCCCGGGACGTATTCGCTGCAGTCGAAGCGGGACCGGCTGGCCGGCGTGATCGCGCGGGCGGGTGGCCTGACCGACCAGGCGTATCCCGAGGGTATCCGGTTCGTGCGGGGCAACGGCACGGGACGCATCAATATCGACCTGCCGCGCGCCCTGCGGGACACAAGCTCGCGGGACAACGTCATTCTCCAGCCGGACGATTCGATCTTTGTGCCCGAGTACCAGCCGAGCGTGAAGGTGGGGGGCGCGGTGAACTCGCCGGGGAGCGTGTTGTGGAAGCGGGGCGAGGGCCTCGGCTACTATCTCAGCGCCGCCGGCGGCTTCGCGCGCAACGCGGACAAGGGGGCGGTGAGCGTGCGGTACGCCAACGGCGAGGTGCGGACCCGGCGCTGGGGGTTGTTCAGCGCCAGTGCCCCGACGCCGGGCCCGGGGTCGGAGGTGGTGGTGCCGGCGAAGGATCCGACGGAGAGGACGGACAAGGTCGCTTTGTTCGGGGCGATCGCGCAGATCCTGGCGAGCACGGTGGCGATCATCGTGGTGGCGACGCGGTGAGGCGGGTCGAGGCCGAGCGGCTCATCAAGCAGGCCGAGCGTGATCTCGTGAACGCGCGCAAGAACATCGGGATCGAGGCGTACGAGCTGGCGGCGTTCGTCGCCCAGCAGGCGGTGGAGAAGTACCTCAAGGCGGCCTGGATGGTGCTCCGGGGCGAAGCGTCCCCGC
>JBOHSA010000244.1:0-4750 GCA_050732995.1 Gemmatimonadales bacterium
CGCAGCGCAACCGGCTGCGGCGACCTGTCACGTATACCGATACTACACCCGTGCTCGGGCTCCTACCGAACTCACGCGCCCGACATCAGATTCACGCGTTCACTCCCAGCTCCCCCTGTGAGGATCCTGCGATGACACCGGTCTTCCGCTCCATTCTTCTCCTGCTGTGCGCCGGCGGTACCGCGGCCGCCCAGCAGGCCAAGCGCCCCATGGACTACGCCGACATCTTCCGGTTCGCCAACCTCCAGGGTGCCGACCTGTCGCCCGACGCCGCGTGGGTCGTATACGAGGTGTCGAAGCTCCAGTTCCCCGACTGGCAGCGCCGCACCGACATCTTCCTCGTTTCGGCCGACGGCCGCACGCGGCGCCAGTTGACCTATACGGAGGGGGAGGACGAGTCGGGCGCCCGGTGGCACCCCAAGGGGGGCCTGATCGGCTTCACGTCGACGCGCGAGGGGAAGAAGCGCCAGCTCTTCGTGATTCGGCCCGACGGAGGCGAGGCGCGCCGGGTGACCGGCACGGACGACGGTATCGGCGCGTGGGCCTGGAGCCGCGACGGCTCACGCCTCGCCTACGTCGCGGGACCCGAGGGTAAGCGCCAGATCTGGCTGCTCCAGGGAGACGGCGAAGGCAAAGCGGACCAGCTGACCAAGCATGCGACGTCGGTCGAGTCCTTCTGGTGGGGCGAGGATGGCCGCGCCCTGTACTTCACGGCGGCGGACGAGCCCGATTCGACCCGCCGCAAGCGGATCAGGGAGAAGTTCGACGTGCGGGTGGTGAACGAGCCGCCGGCCGCGGTGCATCTGTGGGCGGTGGATCCGACGACCCGGACCGAAAAGCGCCTCACGCAGGGCGCGTTCCGGGTGACCGGCGGAGGGTTCGGCGGCGGGGGCGGGGGGGGCGGGGGGGGCGGACTCGAGCTGTCGCGCGATGGGCGCTGGGCGGCGTTCCGGGCCATGCCGCTCGAGCGCTACGCCGACAATCGGGCGTCGGAAGTCTACCTGCTCGAGCTCGGGTCCGGGAAGGCGGAGCGGCTGACCGACAACTACGTCGGCGAGGGGTCGCTGGCGTTCTCGCCCGATTCCCGGCTGCTCGCGATCTCCGCCGAGCGCGGCTTCGAGTGGGGCAACCTGAACCGGGTGTACGTCCGGCCGGTCACGGGGGGGGGCGGCGCGTGGCGCGAGCTGGGGCAGGGCCACGACCGGGACGTGGGCGTGGATTTCTGGAGCGCCGACGGCCGGCGGATCTACTTCAGCGGGGCGGAAGGCGTGAACGACAACCTGGACGAGATCGACGTCGCCAGCGGCGCGGTGCGGCCGGTGGCCGCCCTGGTCGGCGTCGTCGCGGCCGCCAAACCCCGCGACACCGAGACGGTGCTGCTGCGGCGCACCGATCCCGCGAGTCCGACGGATCTGTACGTCGCGCCGCTCGCCCAGCTCGCCCGGCGGGAGCGCTGGGTGCGGCTCACGACGCTCAACCCGTGGGTCGACTCCCTGGCGTTGGCTCGCTACGAGACGGTCCGGTGGAAGGCGGGCGACGGTGCGACGGTCGAAGGTATCCTGGTATATCCCGTGGCGTACGACCGCGCGCGCCGCTATCCGCTGATCGTGCAGCTGCACGGTGGGCCGGCGTCCGCCTACCAGAACAACTTCAGCGCCGGCCACGGGACCTATACCCACGTCCTCGCCGGCCGAGGCTACGCGGTCCTGCAGCCCAACTACCGGGGCTCGACGGGCTACGGCGAGCGGTTCCAATCGGCCATCGCAGGCAACTACTGGCCGCTCGCCGCCGAGGACATCATGTCGGGGGTCGACACGCTCATCGCCCGCGGCCTCGCCCACCCCGACTCGCTGGGCATGATGGGCTGGTCGGCGGGCGGGCACTGGTCCAACTGGACGCTGGTCACCACGGACCGGTTCAAGGCCATCTCGAGCGGCGCCGGGGTGTCGAACTGGGTCAGTCTGTACGCCCAGACCGACGTGCAGGCCACGCGCCAGTATTACATCGGCGGGAGCGCGGACCGCGACGCGCGCAACAAGCCGTGGGACAACTTCGAGCACTGGTGGAACGAGTCGCCCCTCAAGTACATCACGCGCGCCAAGACGCCGGCGCTGCTGCACAACGGCGAAAAGGACGAGCGCATCCCGCTGCCGCAGAACCTCGAGCTGCACATGGCCCTGAAGCAACTCGGCGTCCCGACCGAGCTGCTGATCTACCCCGGCCAGCCGCACGGCATCCAGGAGCCGCGCTACCAGTTGGTGAAGATGATGGCCGAGCTGGGGTGGTTCGAGCGCTGGATCCGCGGCAAGGGCACCTGGCTCAGCTGGGAGGAGCTGCTGGCGACGGCGGATCGGATCGCGGGAAAGGCGAAGCCCGAGACGCCGGCGACGGCGGCCGTCAGCCGCTAACCATTGGCCGTCAGCCGTCTGCCGACTGTGACGACGTATGCTCGTCGTCTGGGCCTCTTCTCCGGCACCATGGCGGTGGTCGGCGGGATCATCGGCGGCGGCATCTTCCGCACGCCGGCGACCGTCGCCGAACGGGTCGGGAGCCCCGGGCTCGTGCTCGCGGCCTGGGTGCTGGGCGGCGTCGTGGCCCTGATCGGCGCGTTCTGCTTCGGCGAGCTGGGCCAGCGGCGCCCGCGGGCGGGCGGCGGCTACGTGTATCTGCGGGAAACGTGGGGCCCGCTGCCGGCGTTCCTGTACGGCTGGACGCTGGTGCTCGTGATCGCGACCGGCGCGATCGCCGCGGTCGCCGTCACGTTCGCGGATTACGCCCTGGCGCTCACCGGCCTCCCCACCCGCTTCAGCGTGCCGGTCGCGGTCGGGACGATCGCCCTGCTCGCGGGCATCAATTACCTGGGCGTGCGGCCCGCGGCGATCACCCAGAACGTGTTCACGATTCTGAAGCTGGTGGCCCTGGCCGCCCTGATCGGCACCGGCGTGTTCGCCGGCGCAGATCCCGCCCCCGTCCTCCCCCGTCTTCCCCCGTCCTCCCCCGTCCCGGCAGGGCTGTGGGAGATGGGGGTCGCCGTCGGCGCCGCGCTCGTCCCGATCCTCTTCACCTACGGCGGCTGGCAGCAGACGAATTTCATCGCCGAAGAGCTCATCGAGCCGGAGCGCAACCTGCCGCGGGCGCTGGTGATCGGCGTCGCCGTGGTCGTCCTGGTGTACCTGCTCGCGAACGTCGCCTACCTCCGGGTGCTCGGCACGCCGGGGCTCGCGGCGAGCACCGCACCCGCCGCGGACGTCATGGCCGCGCTGCTCGGGCCCGCGGGCGGGAAGGTGATCGCGGCCGGGATCGCGGTCTCGACGTTCGGTTTCTTGAACCTCGTCATCCTCGTGACGCCGCGCGTGCTCCAGGCGATGGCCGCCGACGGCGTGTTCTTCGCCCGGCTGGCCGGGCTGCACCCGGTCTACCGCACCCCCACCGCCGCGATCGTCGTGCTGGCGGCCTGCGCGATCGCCCTCACGCTGTCGGGCACCTTCGGGCAGCTCGTGGACTACGTCACGTTCGGGGACTGGATCTTCTTCGGCCTGACCGTCGCCGGGGTATTCATCTATCGGGCGCGCGAGGGACCGCCGGCGTTCCGCGTACCGGGATATCCCTGGACTCCCGCGTTGTTCGTGCTCGCCGCGGCCTACGTGGTGGTCAGCGCCGTGGCGTCGAATCCGCGGAACGCGGGGGTTGGCGCCGGGCTCATCGCCCTCGGGGTGCCGGTGTTCCTCTACTGGCGCCGCCGGAGGGCCGCGATACGTTAGAAGCCATGACCACCATCACCGCTCGTTTCGCCGCGCTCGTCGCGGTCGCCGCCGGGCTTCCTGTCGCTCCAACGTTGTCCGCCCAGGCCCACACGCACGGCCGCTCCGCCGAGCAGCTTGGGCGCGTGGAGTTCCCCGTCTCGTGCGCGGCCCCGGCCGCCGAGCGGTTCGGCCGGGCCATGGCGCTGTTGCACTCGTTCTGGTGGGAGTCGGCGGAGCGGGCGTTCCAGGACGTCACCGCCACCGACTCGACGTGCGCCATGGGGTACTGGGGCCTGGCGCTGACGTACTGGCGCAACCCGATCGCCGGCGGCCCCGGGCCGGCCGACCTCGGGCGGGGTCAGGAGGCGGCGCGCCGGGCGGCGGCGCTGGGCGGGCGCACGCCGCGGGAGCGGGACTACATCGCGGCCGCCGCCGCCTTGTACGGCGACACCGGCACCGTGCCCAACATCGCGCGCCTCCGGAAGTACCGGGAGGCGATGGAGGGCGTGCACACGCGGAACCCGGACGACCCGGAGGCGGCGCTCTTGCTCGCGCTGGCGCTCACCGCCTCGGCGCCGGCGGGCGACACCACGTTCGCCCAGCAGAAGCGGGCGGTCGCGCTGTTGAACCCGCTGTTCCGGGCGCAGCCCGAGCATCCCGGCCTGGCGCATTACATCATCCACGCCAACGACTCCCCGCAGCTCGCGGCGCTCGGGGTCGAGGCCGCGCGGCGCTACACCGAGATCGCGCCCTCCGCGCCGCACGCGCAGCACATGCCGTCCCACATCTTCGTCCGCCTTGGGCTCTGGGACGACGTGATCCGGTCCAACCGCGCGTCCTACGATGCCGTCGGCCCGCGCCCCGCGCTCACGGCGGACCAGCTCCATGCCATGGACTACATGGTGTACGCTTACCTGCAGGGCGGGCAGGACCGGGCGGCGACCGCCGTCGTCGCGGAGGGACAAGCCGACACGGCTGCCTCGCCGCAGCAGGCGCTCGTCGCGGCG
>JBOHSA010000245.1:0-2919 GCA_050732995.1 Gemmatimonadales bacterium
GCCCGAGACGGCGGACGAGAGGAGGTGCGGGGCTCCGAGCGCGGCTCGCCGCGCGGCTCGGCTCGGTCGTGCCGCTCCGGTCGCTCCGGTCGGTCCAGGCGCTCGGGGCGCGCGGGGCGCTCCGGCCGCTGGGGCCGGTCCGGCGTGTTCGGGTGATCCGGCCGCTCTGGGCGGTCGGGCCGGTCCGGTTGGTCGGGACGGTCGGGGCGGTCCGGCCGCTCGCGGCGCCGACCGCGATCATCATCGGTATCGTTCCGCGGCTGATCCGGGCGCGCCGGCTGATCGCGCCGTTGCTTCTCACGGGGCGGCGGGACGACGCCGGTGCCGCCGAGGTCCCGGCCGCGCACGGCGCGACGGAGATCGTCGTTCCCCGGCCGCTGCCGCACCCGGGTCACGAACTGGTCCGACCCGCTGCGGTCCTTGAAAATGAATCGCGGCTCGGGCCGGTAGGGCCGCACGAACACGACGCGAGTGCCGCCATAGTAGCGGTACGGATAGTACCAGGGATCGTCGAAAATCACGATCCGGAAGCGGACGCACGAGGAGTAGTAGGGATCCCAGTACGGCCAGCTCACGTAGCTGTGGCAGTCGTAGCAGAGGAATCGCGGATAATCGTAATGCCGCTCGACATGATACGGGACAAGATCGTAGTCCCAATCGCCGTAATCGCGCGGGACGATGCGCTCCACCAGTTCCGTGAGCGCGACGTAGGGGTCCCCGCGGATCCGGCCGTCCGAGATGGCGCGGTAGTCCCAGTGGTCCCCGCCTTCGATGGCGTCGTAAATGAATGGATCTGCCGCGGCCACCGCGAAGATGTACCCCACGCCGGCATAGTCGTCGATGCGAAACGCGTCGCGCTCACCGCCACCCAGCACCTCGTATTCGCGGCCGCCGCGCGCGAAGTTGTCTTCCCACGGCTCCCGCGGGAACAGCACCCGGATGCGTCCGTCGGTGTCGACGCGCAGCACGGTGATGAAGGCGTCCTGATCGGATCGGAACGAGACCCGCACCGCTTGGCCGCGGGTATAAACGTCGTCTCCGTGGTTGGTCCACAGCTCGATCCGGGGCCGGTACAGCGCCGGTGTCGGGGGCCGGGTGACCGAGACGGGTCCAAGCACGAGCCCAAGTAGCGCGATCGAAGCAAACATAGAGCCTCCCGGACCGCCAACAGGCAGGGAGCATGCCACTAGGGAGCGATTGTAACCAGTTGTCCAGTAGCCACTTAGCCATTTGGCCCCGGCGCGTCTGTGTCCTATGGCAGGGACAAATGTCCCGGGATTAGCTTCCGCCACTCATGGGCTCCACGCCTCGCACCGACCTGCTCGATCCCGCCGACGTCGCCCGGTTAGGTGGCCTGGAGATCGTGGCCGAAGGCGTGGTGGAGGGTTTTCTGTCCGGCGTGCACCGGTCGCCGTTCCGGGGCTTCTCGGTGGAGTTCACCGAGCACCGCGCCTATCAGCCCGGCGACGAGCTGCGCTACCTGGATTGGAAGATTCTCGCCCGGTCCGACCGGCTGTTCGTGAAGCAGTTCGAGGAGGAGACGAACCTCCGCGCGATGATTCTGGTGGACGCCAGTCGCTCGATGGCGTGGCGGGGGGCGTCGGGCGACGTGCGCTTGACCAAGCGGCAGTACGCCGATCGGCTCGCGGCGGCGCTCGCGCTGATCCTCCTGCGCCAGCGCGATGCGACGGGCCTGGTCACCTTCGACGAGGTGGTGCGCCAAGTGGTGCCGGCGCGCGTCAAGGCGGGGCAGTGGACGCGGTTTGTCCGGGGGCTGCTCGAGACGCCCGACGGGCGGGGGACGGCGGCCGACGCGGCGCTGCGCCACTTGACCTCGCTCTTGACGCGCCGGGGCCTGGTGATTTTCCTGTCCGACCTGCTGTTCGATCGCGACCTCGCCCTCACCGCGTTTCGGTATTTGCGGCACCGCGGGCACCACATCATCGTCTACCATCTGATGGATCCCGCCGAGCTGGCGCTGTCCGGGCCGCCGGAGGTGCGGTTCCGCGACCCGGAGTCGGCCGCGAGCGTGGTCGTCCGGCCGCGCGAGCTCGCGCGGGCCTACGGCGAGACGGTCCGCCGGGAGATCGCAGCGTGGCGGACGGCGTGCCGGCGCCACGGGATCGCCTACCATCACGTCAGGACGGACACGCCCTTCGGCCTGGCGCTGCGCCTGCTAGCGTGAGCTTCGTTCATCCCTGGGCCCTGCTGGGACTCTTCGCGGCCGCCATCCCCGCGCTGCTGCATCTCCTCCAGCGCCGCACCCCACCCGAGCTCGACTTTCCGCCGTTGCGCTATTTGAGCGACGCGGAGCGGCGGAGTGCCCGCCGGATGAAGCTGCGGCACGTCCTGCTCCTGGTGCTGCGCACGGCGCTGATCGTCGTCATTGTCGCGGCCGCGGCGCGGCCGCAGGTGCCGGCTCCCCGCGCCACCGTTGGCGGCGGTGGCACGCATGCGCCGACCGCGCTCGGGGTCGTCCTCGACAACTCACCCTCCTCGGGCGTGATGGTGGACGGGCGTCCCCTGCTCGAGCGGCTGCGCTCAGCGGCGGCCGGGTCGCTGCGCGCCGCGACCGCGGCCGACCGTCTCTGGCTCATGTTGGCGGACGGCGTAGCGCGAACCGGCACCCCCGAGGCGCTGGTGGCGGCGGTGGAACGCGTCACGACGGACTGGCGGCGGCTCGATCTGGTCGCCGCTGTCCGCCGCGCCGGCCGCCTGACCGAGGCGGAGCCGCTGGCCGCGCGTGAAGTGCACGTCTTCAGCGACCTCCAGCGGACGGCGCTCTCCGACGGACGCGCGGACGTGCCCCCAGGTGTCCGGGTACTGGTGCACGCCGGCTCCGCTGCTCCCGGCCTCCGCCTGCCGCCGAATCGCGGTTTGGCGCGAGTCCGTGTGACCGACGTGGGAGGAGGCGGGGGG
>JBOHSA010000246.1:0-4628 GCA_050732995.1 Gemmatimonadales bacterium
GCCGCGCGCGGTCCCCTCCCCCCCCCCCCCCCTCCGCTTGGGCCGCTCCCGCCGTCGCCGGACGGCAATACGACGTGCACCCCGCCCTGGCGGGTGCGCGCCTGCAGATCGGCGAGCAACGCGTTCCGATCTCGCGCCCGCGGGGCGGCGAGCGCGGCGGGCTCGATCACCACGAGGGTGGGCAAGACGTCCGGGAACCAGCTGCCGAACTGGACCACGAGGGCCTGGAACCGTCCCGCCAGCTGCTCCGTGATCGCCCGCTGCTCGGCGCTCTCGACCGCGCGCAGGTCCTGATCCACCAGGAACACCTCCACGTCGTGCGCCGCGAGGAACAGGGCGGCGGGGAGGGCGGCCGCGCCCACGACGACCGTGAGGTCACCGGGTTCGAGCCGCCGGGCGATCGAGACGAGCGGGCTTTGGCCGTCGAGGCCCCAGTGCGTGGGCTCGCGCTGCGCCGCCCGGAGCGCGCAGTGTTTGTCGGTCCAGCGACGGAATGAGGGGAGTTTCAGGCGCCGCGCGATAATGCGGTCGACGTGCTCGAGCAACAGCACCTCCGTGAGCAGGTACTGGCCCCCGGCGCTGGCCTCGAGCTCCTGGACCGCTTCGTCGCCGATCTCGAGCAGCTGCTCGCGGCCCAGGGTGTTCTTGTACTCCTCGATCCGCTGGAGGATGAACTCCTGGTAGTCGACGCGCAGCGGGCGCGGCGGACGCCGTGTCGGGGCGGCACCGCGCTGCTGGGGCGAGGGGAGCGCGCTCAGCATGGCTCGACGTGCACCGTGACCTCGTTGAGCCGCAGGTCGCGCTTCAGCCGGTCTTCGACCGCGTCGGCGATGGCGTGCGCCGCCTCGACGTTCGCGCGCCGGTCCACGGCGATCGTGACCTCGGCGTAGCTCGGCTGCGGTCCCGTGCCCCCGCGCGACCGGATGCCATACGCGCTCTTGACCCCCGTCACGCTCTCCGCCAGCGCCTGGATCGTCGTGTCCGGGATGGCCCGTGCGTCCACCAGCACCGGCACGGCCCGCTGGAGAATCCGGTAGGCGATGCGAACGATGAACAGGGCGATCAGCAGGGCGAGCACCGGGTCCACCCACCACCACCCCCGCCGCGAGAGCAGCATTCCGATCAGGACCCCCACCGTGATGAACACGTCGGCGCGGGTGTGCGCCGCGTCGGCGAGCAGCAAATCGCTGTCCAGCTCCTGCCCGCGGCGGGTCTCGTACCACGCCACGAGGACGTTGACGCCGAGCGTGCCGACCAGCACCGCCAGCTGGGTGTCGGACAGCGTCGGCGGCGTGCTCGCGGCCCCCCCTCCCAGGCGCCCGATCGCGTCCTGCACCAGCTCGAAACAGGTGATGGACATGAACCCGACGATGAGCAGCGCGCCCAGCGTCTCGAACTTCCCGTGCCCATAGGGGTGGTCCTCGTCCGGCGCCTTGGAGGCGACGCGGATGACGACGAGCGCCAGGACGTTGTTCAGCGCGTCGAGGGTCGAGTGCAGGGCGTCGCCCAGGACGGCGAGCGAGCGGGCCGACAGCCCGATGACCAGTTTGGCCCCCACCACCGCGAGGTTCGCCACGAGTAACCCGCCCAGCACGCGGCGCACCGCGTTGGCCCGGTCGATGGGAGAGCGAGGGAGGAGGGCCATGGGGGAGGGCAGCAGCATGGGAGCAAGCTTGTAAAACGGGGTGGTTTAGTCAACGGGAAGAAGAGAATTCCCCGGGAAGGCGGGGGAGCATGGGGGAGACGGGGATGGCTAATCGATGGCCTGCAGGAGCGCTCCCTTGAGGTACGCCGTTTCCGGCACGTTCACGAGCTCGGGATGATCGTGGCTGGCGCCCGTGAGCGCGACGACTTGAAGTCGCCGGCCGCTGTCGCGCCCGGCGGCGGCGAGCATGGCGTCGAACTGCTCCCGGTGGACGTGGTAGGAGCAGGAGCAGGTGAACAGCACGCCCCCCGGCGCGAGCAGCCGCATGGCGCGCAAGTTGATCTCTTTGTAGCCGCCGAGCGCCTTGGGGACGCTGGTCTTTGTTTTGGCGAACGCCGGGGGATCGAGCACGATCGCGTCGAAGCGCTCCGCCTGCCGCTCGAGCTCGCGCAACACATCGAACGCGTTCGCCTCGCGCCAGGTGATGTTCTCGAGCCCGTTGAGCCGGGCGTTCTCCCGGCCGCGGGCGAGCGCCTCGGCGCTGGAGTCCACCGCGGTCACTTCGGCCGCTTGGCGGGCGAGGTGCAGGGCGAACGAGCCGTGGTAGGTGAACAGGTCCAGGGCGCGCCCGCCCGGCCGCGCGCGCGCCGCCACGAGCGCGCGATTCTCGCGCTGGTCGAGGAACGCGCCGGTCTTCTGGCCGGCATGCGGCGCCGCCAGGTAGCGGACCCCGTGCTCGGTGATCTCCACCGTTTCGGGCACCGTGCCGCGGGCCGCCACTATCTCGAGCGGTAGGGCTTCGTGCCGGCGAATCGCTGCGTCATTGCGGAGCAGGATGCCCTCGGGCGGGGGCGGCGCGAGCGCGTCCTGGATGCCGGCGACTACGTCGTCCCGAACCCGTTCGAGACCGGCCGAGAGCAGCTGCGCGACGACGTAGGGGCCGTAGCGGTCCACGATCAGCGACGGGAGGCCGTCCCCCTCCGCGTGGACCACGCGGTAGGCGGTGGCGGGGATGCCGGCCCGTTTCGCGGCCGCCGCAGCGATGCGGTCCCGCCACCACCCCGCGTCGATCGCCTCGTCGCCGCGGGTGAGCAACCGCAGGCGGATCTCGGATTTGGGCGAGTACAGCGCCTGGCCGACCAACCGGCCCCGACGGTCGGTGACCCGCACGATCCCCGGCACGTCGCGCGGCTCGTGGTACACGTCCGTTCGGTAGATCCACGGGTGACCGCTCTGCCAGCGGGCGGCGCCTTTCGCGCTGATCACCGCCTGCGCGGTCCCGTCTTTCCGCCCTTCCATCATTCCGTCGCCTTTCGACCTCTGTCCGGCCGGAGGGTCGCGGCGCCGCGCAGGTAGATATGTTTCAGCGCGCCCGGGCGCTGCGCCGTGTAGAAATGGAGCAGGACCCGCACGCAGCGTGGGAGTCCGCCCGCCACGGCGACTTCCGTCGCCCCCAACAACGGGACGTCGTGCCAGCCGAGCCGGCGCGCGGCGCGGGCGGGGTAGTCGGCGGTGAGGTCGGGTGTGGAGGTGAAGATCGCGCTCTCGACGTCGTCGGGCGCGAAGCCGTTGGCCGCCTGCAAGGCCCGGAGCAGCTCGGCCGTGGCCTCCAGGATCGCGTCGGACGTGTTGGCGGCTGCGGTCGTAGCGCCGCGCAGGCCGCGAAGGGTTTTCTCCATGGGGCTCGCCGCTCAGTTGCGCTTGATGGTGCTCACGGACGCCGCGCTTCTCAAGGGGCGGGACGCGGCAGACGTGTGCCGGCGCGCCGTGGCCGGCGGCGCCACGATGATCCAGGTCCGCTTGAAAGATGCCCCGCCGCGGGACACGGTGCAGCTCGCGCGGGCGTTGGTTGGGGCGCTCAGCGTCCCCGTGCTCGTCAACGACCGCGTGGACGTGGCCCTCGCGGCCGGCGCCGCTGGCGCCCACCTGGGCCAGGACGATCCCCCCGTCGACGCGCTGCGCCCACATCTGCCGCCGGGGTTCATCCTCGGCATCTCCGTCGGCTCGACGGCCGAAGCCATGCGAGCGGGGGCGTGGCCGGTCGACTACTGGAGCGTCGGGCCCTGCTTCGCGACGGCCACCAAGGGGGACGCCGGCCCCGCGCTCGGCCCCGACGGGTTCGCTGCGCTGGCGCGGCTCGCCCCCGCGGGAGTCCCGGCGATCGGGATCGGCGGCATCACGGCCGGGAACGCGGGCACCATCGTCAGTGTCGGCGGGGCCGGCGTCGCGGTCATCCGCGCGGTCGTCGGGGCGAGCGACCCCGAAGCGGCCGCGCGCGCGCTCAGAGCCGCGCTCGCACGACCAGGGTAACCCCTCCGTCCCACCGCGGCGCGATCCCGACGCCCAGCGGCGCCGGCGACGAGTGCATCGGCTCCCACCGGTTCGACCGGATCAGCTGGCCAATGACCGCGCCGAGAGCGCTGAACGCGATGACCACCATCCCCGGCTCCTTGGTCGTGTTCGCCAGCGCCATCCCGGCGAACCCGCCGACCGCGGCTCCGGCCACCGCTCCGATCAGCGGATGGCCTTTGGTTCCGGCCAGGCGCTCGATCGGCGCTCCATCCGGGACGGTGATCGCCTTGTCCCCGTTGTCGGGCAGCACCACGATGCGGTCCGGTTGGGTTTCCAACACGGTGCCTTCGGTCCAGCCGGCGTGCCCTCCCTCCCCACCTGCCCGCACGCGGACGCGTGGGCCGCACCGCGGCCGCGGCTTGGCCGAGTGCGTGCTCCCCGCTACCCCCCCGATGAGGAGGCCCGCCGGGGCCCCGACGACGACGCCAACGATGGGTCCATACCCGCCGCTCTCGTCCACCGCCGCTCCCAAGAGCGCGCCGCCCAAGCCCCCAATGAGCGTCCCCAGCGCCATCCCGCTGACCCAGTGTGATCCCCGGGGGGGGGGGGGGGGGCGGCCGAGTGCAAAATTGGAGGTTACCGCCGGGGCCCCCGGCCCCAAGCACGGCCACAGAACCGGATCTGTGGCTGC
>JBOHSA010000247.1:0-36587 GCA_050732995.1 Gemmatimonadales bacterium
GGCCGTGCTGGGCCATCCAGTGCGCGGCGCGGTCCCGCGCGCCGGCGCCCAGGAAGAACTCGGGCGGCGCGCCGTCCGGCCGGACGTCCAGCGCCCGCGCGGCCTCGAAATACCGCTCCGCCACCGGGAGCCGACCGCGGCCCCGGTAGAGATCGAGCTTGGCCGCGATCAGGCCGGTGCGGGCGAGCCGGTGCTTGCGGTACCCCGCCCAGCGACAGCGCACCAGGAGGCGCAGGATCGCGCTGCGCACGCTGCCGTGCAAGTCCAGCCCATGGGTGGGCGGCGGGTCGAGGTCGCGCACCCGGGCCGCCAGATGGTGCACCGGCTCGTCCGGCTCGAGCGAGAGGACGCGCGACACCTGCGGGTTGTCCGCCACGAGCGGCGCCATGGCCCGCTTGGTCACGTACACCAGGTGGGCCTCCGGGTGGCGGCGCCGCAGCGCGCGCACGAGCGGCGTGGTGAGCAGGATGTCGCCGATGGAGCTGAAGCGGACGAGCAGGACGCACAACACGCGGCCAATGTACCGGCGCGTTGCCCGGGTTCGCCAGTCGGACTAGTTTTCGCTCTCGATGCCACGCCCGAAGAGCATTCTCTGGGTGGACGACGAAGTCGAAGGACTCGCCGCACACCGCCGCTTCCTGGAGCAACAGGGGTTCGCCGTCGAGCAGGCGGCGCATGGGGACGACGCGCTCGTCTTGCTGCGGCGCCAGCCCTACAGCGTCGTGCTGCTGGACGAGCAGATGCCCGGCCGGCGGGGGCTCGCGCTCCTGAGCGAGATCCGCGCGATCGACCCAGCGATGCCCGTCGTGATGGTGACCCAGAGCGAAGACGAAGGCACGCTGCGCGAGGCGATCGGCATCCAGGTCGACGACTACCTCGTGAAGCCCGTCCACCCCCGCCAGATCCTGTCGGTCGTGACCCGGCTGTTGGAGGGCGATCGGATCCGCCAGCAGCGCCTCGCGCGCGACTTCGTGACGCGGTTCCGGGAGCTCGAGGCCCGTCGCGGAGGGGCGTCACTGGCGTGGCGGGAATGGATCGAGCTCGTCGTGGAGCTCTCCCGGTGGGAAGTGCGCCTCGGCGGCGCCAACGAGCCGGGGCTCTCCGAGGCGCTCGACGCGCTGCAGCGCAGCCTCCGCAAGGACTTCGCGTCCTTCATCGGGAAGCACTACGCGCGCTGGCTCGCCAATCCGGAGGGCGACCGGCCGCCGCTGTCCGTGGATGTCGGCGGCGAGTTCCTGGTGCCGATCGTCCGGGAGCACGGACGGGCCCTGTTCATCCTGATCGACTGCCTGCGGCTCGACCAGTGGGAATGCCTGCGGGACCTGATCACCCCGATGTTCGACGTGGAGGAATCGCACTACTACAGCATCCTGCCCACGGCGACGCCGTTCGCCCGGAACGCCATCTTCAGCGGCCTGTTTCCGATGGAGATCGCGGCGCGGCACCCGACCTGGTGGGGCGCCTCCTCGGACGAGGAGAGCCTCAACATGCACGAGGCGGAGCTCCTGACCGAGCAGCTCGCGGAGCTGGTGGGGAGGCCGGTGCCCGTCCGCTACGAAAAACTGTTCACCGCCGGCGACGCGGGCGACCTCCTGCGCCGCTTGCCCGCCCACCTGTCCCAGGAGGGGGTGACAGCGCTCGTCTTCAACTTCATCGACCAGCTCACGCACGGCCGGTCGGAGAGCGCGATCCTGTACGAGGTGGCGCGCGACGCTGACGCGCTGCGGGGGCTCACCCGGACCTGGTTCGAGCGCTCCCCGGTGCTGGCGGCCCTGCAGGAAGCGGAGCGGCGCAACGTGCCCGTCCTGCTCACCACCGATCACGGCTCGATCCACTGTGAAACCCCCGCGACCGTGTACGCCAAGCGCGACGCCACCGCCAACCTGCGCTACAAGTTCGGCGAGGACCTGCGGGCCGAGGATCCCGAGGCGGCCATCACCGTCGAGGACCTGAAGGCATTCGGCCTGCCGGCGATGGGCCTCGGCGTCCGCCTGCTGCTGGCCACCACCGATCGGTTCTTCGTCTATCCCACGAAGTTGCGCGAGTACCAGGCCCGCTACCGCGGCTCCTTCCTGCATGGCGGGGTCACGCCCGAGGAGGTCATCCTGCCGGTGGCGCTCCTGACCCCGCGCGCGAGCGCGAGGAAGGGCGGGGGCGGGGCGCGCTGAATGGGCAGCGGGACCCGCCTGTTCTCGCTGCTCCGCCCGTACACGCCCCTGTTCGTCGCCACCCTCGTCGCCTCCGTCGCGGCGTCGGTGGTGGACGGGTTCACGTTCGTGCTGTTCATCCCCTTCCTCCGGACGCTGTTCGGGCGCGACGCCCTCCCGGGGGAAGGCGGCGGATCGGCCGTCGAGGCGGTGCTGGACCGGATCGCCGGGCCCTTCCTCCGGGCCGGCGCCCCCGAAGTGGCGCTGCGCAACGTCGTCATCGTCCTGCTCGTCGCGCTGGTGCTGAAAAACGCCGCGGCGTACCTCGCCTCGCTGGGCAGCGTGGCGATCCAGGAGGACGTGGTCCGCGACCTGCGCCTCCGGCTCTTCCGGCACCTCCAGACCCTGCCCCTGGCCTTCTTCCAGCGGATGCGCGCCGGCCAGATCCTGGCGCGTCTGATCAACGACACCGATCAGGTGAAGACGGCGGTGAGCGCCGCGCTCGCCTCGCTGCTACAAAACCTCGTGGTCATCCTCGTCTACGTCGTCATCCTGATCGGTCTGTCGTGGCGGCTGACGATCATCGCGCTGCTCCTGGCGCCGGCGCTGCTCCTCGTGATCCGCCCTCTGCTCGGGCGGCTGCGGCGCCGCTCGCGCGAGCTCGTGGCCGAGCGCGGGGAGCTGACGAGCCACGTGGGCGAGATGGTGGCGTCGGTGAAACTGATCCGGGCGTACGTGGCCGAGGCGTTCGAGGCCGAGCGGTTCCGGCAGCTGGCCGAACGCTACCGCAAGCGGGTGTTGCGGGCGCAGCGGTTCTCGAGCCTCACGAGCCCGGTGAGCGAAGTGTTCGCCGGCGTGGTGACCGTGCTGATCCTGTGGGTGGGCACGCGGCTGGTGCTATCCAATCCCGGCGCGCTGCGGCCGGAAGTGCTGATCACGTTCCTCGCCGTCGCGCTCCGGCTCATGTCCCCGGTGAAATCAGTGGCCAACTACCCGACGATCATGGCGGGCGCCGCCGCTGCGGCCGAGCGGGTGTTCGAGGTGCTCGACCATCCCGCGGACGAGGGGGACCGTCCGGGGGAAGTGGCTGCGCCGGGATTCCGCGACCGCGTCGAGTACCGCGGCGTCTCGTTCGCGTACGGCTCGGAGCCCGAGGTGCTGGGCGAGGTCGATCTGGAGGTGCGGCGTGGGCAGATCGTGGCGATCGTGGGGCCGTCGGGCGCGGGCAAGACGACCCTCGTGGACCTGCTCCCGCGCTTCTACGAGCCGAGCGCCGGGGAAATCCGGCTGGATGGGACGCCCCTCACGCGGTACACGCGGCGCTCGCTGCGCGCCCTGATGGGGATCGTGTCGCAGGAGACGGTGCTGCTGAACGACACCGTCGCCGCCAACATCGCCTACGGCCGGACCGATTTCCCGCTCGAGCAGGTCCGCGCCGCCGCGCGCGCCGCCAACGCCGACGATTTCATTGCGAAGCTGCCCGAGCGCTATGAGACGATGCTCGGGGAGCGGGGCACCCGGCTGTCCGGCGGTCAGCGCCAGCGGATCGCCATCGCGCGGGCTCTGCTGCGCGACCCGCCGATCCTGATCCTGGACGAAGCCACGAGCGCGCTCGACACCGAGTCCGAGCGGCTGGTGCAGGAGGCCATCGACCGGCTGATGGCCCACCGCACCGTGCTCGTGATCGCCCACCGGTTGGCGACGGTGCGCCACGCCGACGCCATCATCGTGCTCAGCGAGGGACGGGTCGTGGAGCGCGGCACCCACGACACCCTGCACGCCGCCGGGGGGCTGTACCGGCGACTGTACGACCTGCAATTCAGGACCTGACATGCTCTCGGGCTTCACCATCGTCCGCAATGCGCTCAAGATCGACTTCCCGATCGTGCCCGCGATCCGGTCGATCCTCGAAGTGTGCGACGAGGTCGTGGTCAACGTCGGCGGCTCCGAAGACGACACCCGTGACCTGGTCGCGGGCATCGGCGACCCCCGCGTGCGGATCCTGGACAGCGAGTGGGATCTCACCCGCCGCAACGTCATGCTAAGCATCGAAACGCAGAAGGCGATGGACGCCTGCCGCGGCCGGTGGGGCATCTACATCCAGGCGGACGAGGTCCTGCACGAGCGCGGCGCCCAGCTCCTGCGCGAGAAGGTGCGGGAGTGGGACGCCGACGAGCGCGTCGAGGGGTTGCTGGTCCGGTACCTGCACTTCTACGGCGGCTTCGGGACCATCGCCACCAACCGCCGCTGGTACCGGCGCGAAGTCCGGTGCATCCGGCTGGGCCGGGACATCCGGCCGTATCAGGGCGCGCAGGGGTTCCGGGTCGGGCCCGCGTATCGCAAGATCCGGGCGCGCGTCACCGCCGCCGAGATGTTCCACTACGGGTGGGCGCGGCCGGCCAAGGCGATCCGCGAAAAGCTCGAGATCTCGAAGACGATCTATCCCTGGAGCCGGGCGCGGTTGGAGCAGGACCTGCGCCGCGGACACCTGGAATGGATTCCCCTGCTCAAGCCGTTCACCGCCACCCACCCGCGCGCGGCCTACGACTGGATCGCCACGCGCGCGCACGACCCCGAGCGCGTGATCGGACCCCGGCACTTCAAGCTCGAGCACCTCCGCTTCTACCTCTCGAACTGGATCGAGCGCATGACAGGAGAGCGGATCTTCGAGTTCCGGAACTATCGGGTCGTGTAACTCGCTGTCAGATCGTGTACGGCGTCGCTCTCCCCGCCGGCAGCGTGCCCGTTTCCAGCACGTGGCGGTACACCCGAACGTACTCCTCGGCCATCACGAGGTGGGTGAAGTAGCGTTCGGCGTGCGCCCGGCACGCCTCGGGGGTGCGGGTCGAGATGGTCTCGGCCGCCTCGATCATGTCGTCCAGCGTGTCGCATAGGGCGCCGACCGCGGGGGTCAGGACTTCGGGGAGCGCGCCCCGCCGCGTGCCCAGGACCGGCGTGCCCGAGAACAACGCCTCGATCGTCGTCAGCCCGAACGGCTCGTCCCACAGGGCCGGCATCCAGAGACACCGGGCCCGGGCGAGCAGCGCCGCCTTGCGGCCGCCATCCACCTCGCCCACGTACTTGATCACGCCGGTGAAGCTGGGGCGCCACCCTCCCGCCACGATGAGCCTCCGGCCCGTGCGCTTGGCCGCCTCCACCGCCCAGTGATACCCTTTGGCGCTGTGCAGCCGGCCCAGGAACAGGTCCCACGACTCCTTGCGCCGCCGGAAGACGAAGTCGGCGGGGTCGAGCCCGTTGTACACGAAGGCCTCGCTCCCGTAGCGCCGGGCGTGATCGCGCGACAGGAAGACGTTGTTCGGCGGCACCGACCCGGACGAGCCGGACCGGAGATTACCGTGCAGCGTCTGCACGAAGGGAAGCGAGGCCGGGCCACGCTGGACGGGGAAATGGGCGTGGAGAATGTCGGCATCCTTGGGCAGGAATGGGGCGAGGTCGGCGGCCAGGTCCCGCAGCTTGCGCGGCGGCACCTCGACCAACGTGGCTTCGGGAACCCGCGAGCCCGGCTGGGCGAGCAGTGTGACGCGATGCCCGAGCGCCGCGAGTCCGCGGACCAGCGCGACCACGACGCGCTGCGTGCCGCCGTAACCTTCGACCGGCAGGCGATAATGGGACACCACGACCACGTGCATCGCCCGCATAGTATCACTAGCTTCGAGCCATGACCACCCGGCCGCTCACGATTCTGCAGCTCACCCACCAGGGTGAGGGCGCCGGGTCCACCCAGTCCATCTTCGGCCTGAGCGTGCAGCTGCGCCGCCGGGGTCACCGCGTGCTCATCGGGAGCCGGGCGGGAACGCTGCTCGCCCGCCTGGCCGAAGCGGAACGGGGTGACGGGCAGCTCGCGTTCGTCCCGCTCGACTTCCACCGGCTCCGCCCCCTGGCCGACGCGGTGGCCGCGGTCATCGCCCGCGAGCGGGTGGACGTGGTGAACAGCCATGCCACGCGCGACCGCCGCGCCCTCACCTGGCTGCGGTGGCGCGGGCGCCTGCCCCAGGCGCTGGTCGTGACCCGGCGCACCATGCCCCTGACCTCGCCCGCCGAGCTGGTCGCCGTCGGCTGGACAGCGGACCGCACGATTGCGGTGAGCCCGGCCGTGGCCCGCGCGCTGCGCCGGCGGCTACACCCGACCGCCCGGATGCGCGTCGTGCCGAACGGCATCGATCTCGCACGCGTCGACGCGCCGGCGGCCCCGGAAGACCTCGCCGCGGCGCGCGCCGCGTTAGGGGAAGTCGGGGACCGCCCGCTGGTCGTCGTCGTGGCGCGGCGCAAGGACCAGGACGTCCTGATTCGGGCGCTCGCCGCGGTGAAGCGCCCGGTGGCGGTGGCCTGCGTGGGGGTCGAGGTGGACGAGGAGTTGCGCGTCGCGGCCGCCGCCGCGCCGGACCGCCACCGCGTGGTCTTCATCCCTTTTACCGAGCGACCGCAGGCGTTCTACCGGCTCGCCGCCGTGGCCGCCCTGCCGTCCCGGATCGAGGGCCTGTCGCAGACGCTGCTCGAGGCGATGGCCCTGGGGGTGCCGGTGATCGCCTCGGACGCCGGCGGGAATCCCGATCTCGTCACCCATGGCGTGACGGGCCTGCTCGCCCGGCCGCTGGAGCCGGCGGCGTGGGCCCGGGCGTTGGAGGTCGCGCTGGGGGACGTCAGCCACGCCGCCCGGCTCGCCGACACGGCCCGGCGGGTGGTGCGTCAGGACTACACTCTGGCGCGAACGGCGCAGGGGACGGAGGCGGTCTATCGGGAGGCCCTGCAGAGACGATTGCTTCGCGGGGAAGCCCCTCGTTAGGATTCGGGACGATGCCGAAGACGTTGCTCCTGACCGACGAGTTCCCGCCGATGCAGACCGGCATCGCCCGGATGATGGGGGAGATCGCGCGGCGCTATCCGCGCGGCGAGCTGATCGTCACCACGGGGTCGCACCGCGACTCGTTGGAAACCGATGGGCGCTTCCCGGGCGCCACGATCGACCGGCTGCCGATCCGGGCCCGCTCGCTCAAGCACCTGGCGGGCCTCCTGTTCTGGTCGCGCCGCGTGGCGGCGCTCGCCCGGCAGCAGCGGCCGCGCTTCGCGTGGTGCGACTCGATCCGGCCCGCGAGCTACGCCGCGAAATGGGCCCATGAGCGGGTCGGCACCAAGTACGGCGTCCTGGTCCACGGCGGCGACGTGTTGAAGGAGCTGCACCAGATCCATCACTCCCGCTGGGCCCGGCGCACGGCCCGAGCCCTGCTCGGCTCGGCCGAGGCGGTCGTCGCGAACAGTCAGTGGACCCGCGAGCAGGCGCAGAAAGTCCTGCGCGAGCTCGGGCTCGATCCGCTCGCCGAGCACGTGCGCGTCGTCCCGCTCGGCACCGATCCCGAGCAGTTCCGCCCCGACGTCGACACGCGCGAGGTGCGCGCGCGCTATCGCTTGAACGGCGGCCCGTGGGTCCTGACCGTGGCGCGGCTCGAGCCCTACAAGGGCGTCGACACGGTGATCAAAGCCATCGCCCGGCTGCGCGCGGACGGCCTCGAGGTGAACTACCTGGTGGTGGGCGCGGGGAAGAAGCGCGACGCCTTCAAGCAGCTCGCCGACACCCTTGGCGTCGGCGACGCTGTGCGCTTCACCGGCACCGTGCCCGACCAGGATCTGCCGGCGCTGTACAACGCCGCGGCGGTCTACCTGGGAGTGTCACGCCGGGCGGACGCCGCCCGCGTCGAAGGGTTCGGCGTGGCCCTCGCCGAGGCGAGTGCGTGCGGGTTGCCGGTGATCGCGGGCCGGAGCGGTGGCCTCGCCGAGGCCGTCCAGGACGGTGAGACCGGCCTCGTGGTGGATCCCGACGACCCGGAGGCCGTGGCCGCCGCCCTGCGGCGCATGCTAACCGATCAGCTGCTGGCCCGACGCTTCGGGCAGGCCGGCCGTAAGGCGGTCGAGACGAACTACAACTGGGATCGAGTGATCAAGGACTTGCGCGAGATTGAATCCCAGGTATCGTAGCCTGCCCCGCGCTCTGCTCCCCTCAACGCTGCTGCTCGCCTTCAACTTCCCGCCCCACGGCGGCGGTATCGCGCGCATGATGGGGGAGCTCGCGCTCCGCTATCCCCCCCACGCGCTGCTCGTGTCCACGGGGACCTATCCGGGGAGCGCCGCGAGCGACGCGCGGTACCCGCAGGTCGTGGATCGTGTCGGCGTGCGTGCCACCCGGCTGCGCACCATCGACGGGCTCGCGCGCTGGACCTGGCGGGCGGAACGGCTGGTGCGTCGTCACCGGCCGGGCTTCGCCTGGTGCGCGGAACTGAAGCCGGCGGGCTATCCCGCGCGGTGGCTCCACGCCCGCTCCGGCCTCCCGTTCGGCGTCATCGCGCACGGCACCGAGCTGCTCCTGCTCGACGCCAAGATCCGGCGCAGCGCGTTCAAGCGCTGGACGGCGGGTGGGCTGCTCCATCACGCGGCGGTGGTGGCGGCGAACAGCCGGTGGACCGGGGATCTGGCGCGGGCAGTGTACGAGCGGCTCGGCCGGCCGGACCTCGCCGCGCGCGTGCGGGTGGTGCCGCTCGGAACCGACCCGTCGCACTTCCGGCCCGGTCTCGAGGTGACGGCGACGCGCGCGAAGTTCGGGCTGGACCGCGGCGGCCCCTGGTTGCTCACGGTGTCCCGGCTCGAATGGCACAAGGGCATCGACACCGTGATCCGGGCGCTGCCGGCCGTGCGCGCGGCGTTCCCGGGGGCGCGCTACGCCGTCGTCGGCGTGGGGGCGCCGGACCGCGCGGCGCGCTTCGCCGCGCTCGCGGCCGAATGTGGCGTGGGCGACGCCGTCACCTTCCTGGGCGCGGTGCCGGAGAGCGACCTGCCGGCCGTCTACAACGCCGCCGACCTGTACGTAGGTGCCTCGCGGCGCCACGAGCTGCTCGTCGAAGGGTTCGGCATTGCGCTGGTCGAAGCCTCGGCATGCGGCCTGCCGGTGGTGGGCGGCCGCTCGGGCGGCGTCCCCGACGCCGTGCGGGATGGGGAGACGGGCATCCTCGTGGACCCCGACGATCCGGCGGCCGTGACCGACGGGCTGAAGCGGTTGTTGGGCGACGAGGCGCTGCGGCGGCGGTTGGGCGCGGCCGGGCGGCGCGCGGTGGAGACCTACTACAACTGGGACCGCGTCGCGAAGGACCTCATCCGGATCGACGAAGAGTTTCGGTCACCGCCGCCGGGCGCGCCCCGATCGCGTACGTCGGGCAGTGGCGGATGAACCCGCCGTCGGCCGGCGACCACTCCTGCGCGGGGTTGGTGACCACCGCCTTGCCGTCCGCGTCGAGCACGAACATCCCCGGCGGCGCGTGCACCAGGCAGGCGCCGCAGCCGATGCACCGCTCGCGCTGCACCCGGACCATGACGCGGCGCCGCGGGTACACGCCGCTTGCGCCGGGGGCTGGCCAGTCCTCCGGCCGATCCAGCGCGGCCAGGGTCGAGCGATAGCCCTCGTCCACCACCTCCCGCAGGTGGTCGAAGGAGAACAGGGAGACGTGCTCTACCCGCGGGTGGAGATAGTAGAGGGGCGGGGAGGTCCACGTCTGGAGGTGGAGCTCGAGCAGCGTCTGCATCGCGATCTCGGTGGCGCGGGCGAAGACGGCGGTGAACCCCTCGTCCTGCGTGTCGGCGCGGAACGCGCTCGACGCGGAGACATCCACGGCAAGGATCGTGCTGGCGCCGAGGGCCCGCGCCACCCCGACCGGGAGGTTGTCCACGGTGGCGCCGTCCACGTAATACCGCCCCCGGATCTCGTGCGGGGGGAAATACCCGGGCAGCGCGCACGAGGCGAACACGGCGTCCGCCACCCGTCCCTCGTCGAGCCCCGGCAACCCCCAGAAGACCTGCATCCCCGAGTTGATGTCCACGGTGTTGACGATCAACGGGGGGTCGAGTTCCGGGAACGTGACGTCGCCGATCAGGCGGTCGATCAGCGCCGCGAGCGGCTCGCGACGGAACAGCGCGGGGGCGCGCATCCGCTTGAAGGCCATGTCGGCGTGGGCGACGACGAACACGTCCTTGCGGCGGAGGGTGATTGCCGCGTTGCGCAGCTCGGCCAGGTCCCGGCCCGAGGACCAGGCGGCCCCGATGAGCGCGCCGACGCTGGAGCCCACGATGTGCGCCGGCCGCCGCCCGCGCTCCGTGAGCGCCTGCAGCACGCCGACGTGCGCGAGCCCCTTCATCCCCCCTCCGCCCAAGACCAAGGTGAACGGCGTGTCGGCGATCACGGGCCTCCGCTTGCCTCGAAGGCGAGTCCCCGGGTAACGTAGTCGAGACCCCTATGCCCGCGCCACTCGCCACGCCGTGACCGACATCGCGTATCACCCGACGCGGCTGCGCGCGGTGCGCGAGGCCTTCAAAGGGCTGCGCGCGTCGGAATTCCCCTGGACCGCCGACACGGTCTACCTGAACAACGCGTCGATCGGGCCGATCCCCGAGCGCACCCGGCGCGTGCTGGACGCGTTCACGGCCAAGCGCACCGCCCCGCACCTCCTCCCCGACCGCGAGCTTTTCGCCGGCCTCCAGGCGGCGCGGGCGACCATCGCCCAGCTCATCAACGCCGACATCGGCGAGATCGCGCTGGCCACCAACACCGGCTTCGGGTTGAGCCTCGCGGCGCGCGCGCTGCCGCTGCAGCCGGGCGATGTGGTGCTCCTCTCCGACCGGGAGTTCCCCGCCAACGTCTATCCCTGGCTCCTCCTGAAGAAGGACGGGATCGAAGTCGAGCTCGCGCCCTGCGGGCCGGAGGGCTGGCCGCGCGAAGACCATCTGCTGGAGCGACTCCGGGACCCCCGCGTGAAAGTGCTGGCCGTCTCGTTCGTGCAGTTCTCCAACGGCTACCGGGCCGATCTGCGGCGACTCGGCGCGGCCGCCCGGGCGAACGGCGCTTACTTCGTGGTGGACGGCATCCAGGGCATCGGCAACTCGGTGCTCGACGTGCGCGAGACGCCGGTCGACATCCTCGCCTGCGGCGGCCAGAAGTGGCTGCTCTCCCCCTGGGGCTCGGGGTTCGTGTACGTGCGGCGGGAACTCGTGGCGTCGCTCGAGCCTGCCGTGACGGGGTGGATGGCCTTCGAGGGGACCGACGATTTCTCCCGCCTCACCGAATACAATCCGACGTTCCGCTCGGACGCCCGGCGCTTCGAGATGGTCACGCTCCCGTTCCAGGACTTCTACGGGCTGGCGTCGTCCGCCCAGCTGCTCCTGGAGCTGGGAGACGGCGTGCGCGACATCGCCGAGTACACGCGCGCGCTCCACGAGCCGATGCTCCGCTGGGCGGACGAGCACGGGGTGCGCGTGGTCTCGCCGCGCGACGAGACGCACCGCTCGGCGATTCTCTGCGTGGCTCCGCCCCGCCCCGCCGAAGCCTACCACGCGGTCAAACGGGCCGGCGTCGTGTGCTCCCTGCGCGAGGGGGGGATCCGGCTGTCACCCCATTGCTACAACACGGTGGAAGAGATGGCAAAAGTGGTGGAGGTGCTGGACGGAATCCTGTAGGCGCGGGATGTGGGAGTGGGATGTGGGTCGGCGTTGCGGGCCCTGACCACATGCAGCGTCCCACGCCGTTACTCGACTCTCAGCAGCGCGTACTCCCTTTTGCCCTTTCTGAGCAGCAGGTTGCGCCCCGCCATCCAGTCGGCCGGCCCGAGCGTGCGGTCGACATCCTGCTCCCGCTGCTGGTTGACGTAGATCCCGCCCTGCTCGATGGCGCGCCGCGCCTCGCTCTTGGACTTGGCGAGTCCCGCGCGGACCACGGCGTCGACCAGCTTGAGGCCTTCCGCGCCGGGCACGGAGGCGGTCGGGACTTCCTGCGCCAGAATGTCGAAGGCGTGGGCGCCGGGCCGGGACCGGTCGAAGTCCCCCCCCCCGAACAGGATCGCCGCCGCTTCGGCCACTCCGGGGAGAGCGGCGCGACCGTGGACCCGCTCCGTCACCTCGCGTGCCAGCGCCGTCTGTGCCGCGCGCACCGCCGGGTCCTGCTTCTGCCGAGCGAGGAGCTCTCGGATCTCGTCTCGCGACCGCAGCGTGAACAGCTTGAGGTAGGCTTCGACGTCCCGATCGTCGGTGTTGATCCAGAACTGGTAGAACTTGTACGGCGACGTGAGCGCGGGATCGAGAAAGATCGCCCCCGCCTCCGTCTTGCCGAACTTCTTGCCGGACGCGGTGGCCACGAGCGGAGCGACGAGCCCGTGGACCTCGGCGCTTTCGACGCGTCGGATCAGATCCACGCCGGCGGTGATGTTGCCCCACTGGTCGCTGCCGCCGACCTGCACCGTGCACTGCTGGGTACGATAGAGGTGCAGGAAATCGTACGCCTGGAGCAACATGTAGCTGAATTCGGTGTAGGACAGACCGCCTTCGAGCCGGCCCTGCACCGATTCCTTTTGGAGCATGATGTTCACGGTGAAGTGCTTGCCCACGTCGCGCAGGAAGTCGAGGAGGCTGAGCGCGCCGAGCCATTTGGCGTTATCGAGCAACAGCGCGGCGTTTTTGGCCGGGCCGAAGTCGAGAAAGCGGGCCATCTGGTCCCGCTGCCGCTGGAGGTTCTCGCGGATCTCGTCCCGCGACAGGAGCGGCCGCTCGCCGCGTTTGCCCGACGGGTCGCCGATGAGGCCCGTGCCGCCGCCCATCAGCACGATCGGCCGGTGGCCGTCGCGCTGCAGGTGATACAGCAGCATCAGCGGCATCAGGTTGCCGAGCTGCAGGCTGGGGGTGGTGGGATCGAAGCCGCAGTACGCGGTGACGGGCCCGCGCGCGAGATGGGCGCGAAGCTGCGGCGTCGCCTGCCGCACGAATCCGCGCCACTCGAGGTCGGTAAGGAGAGCGGTCATGGCGCGGAATCGTACGAGCAGGCTCCACCGCTGGCAAGCGCGCAGCGCCGCCACTAGGTTGTAACCCGATGGCCGCCATTCCTTCGCCCCTGTCGCTGCCGAGTCCCCGGAGCTGGTGGCAGAACCCGACCACCCGTGCGCGCCTGTTGGCGGTCGCGGCCCTTGGCGCGGTCTACCTCGCCGGGCTCGCCTACGGGTCCTGGACGCGCGTGTGCGCGGCGGAGCGCTGCCCCAGCATCTCCCGCATCGTGGGCGCAAACTATGGCCCGCAGCAGACGTCCCGGGTCTACGCGGCGGATGGACGGCTCATCGCCGAGTACGGCATCGAGCGCCGGACGGTGCTCCCGCTCACCGACATTCCGCCCCATGTGCGGCAAGCGTTCATCGCGGTCGAAGACAAGCGATTCTACTCGCACCACGGCATCGACTACTGGCGCATCCTCGGCGCGGTCAAGGCGAACGTCACGGCGCTGCGCTGGGCGCAGGGCTTCTCGACCATCACCATGCAGCTGGCGCGCAACGTGTTTCCCGATCAGATCAGCCGGGAGAAGAAAGTCACGCGCAAGCTCAAGGAGGCACGGGTCGCCATCGAGCTGGAGCGCACGTTCGCCAAGGACACGATTCTCCAGCTCTACCTGAACCAGATCAACTTGGGGCCCGGGGCCTACGGCGTGGAGGCGGCGTCCCAGGTGTTCTTCGGCAAGTCGGTGCGGGACGTGAACGTCGCGGAGGCGGCCACCCTGGCGGCGCTGGCGCAGCTGCCGGCGTTCTACAATCCCCGCAAGCACCCCGGCCGCGCCGTGCGGCGCCGCAACGTGATTCTCAGCTTGATGCGCGACCAGGGGGTCCTGGCGGAGGAGGAAGCGGAGCGCTGGAAAGCGTTTCCCCTCGTGTTGACGAGCCGGCGGACCAACTACGGGGACGTGGCCCCCTATTTCGTGGAGTGGCTGCGCGTGCAGCTCGACGCGCGCTTCGGGCGGGACCTGTACGAGAAGGGGCTACGGATCTACACGACGCTCGACCTCGACATGCAGGAGGCGGCCGAGCGCGCGCTCCAGGCGCAGCTCGACGCGATCGAGTCGGGCGTCTACAGCCCCAACAACAAGTTCGAGGGCCGCACGACCTATCGCGATTACCTCGAGTCGGCGCGCGCCTCGGGGGAGGACCGGGGCGCGTACACGCCGTACTTGCAAGGCGCGCTGGTCGCGCTGGACGTGCGCACCGGTGCCATCCTCGCCATGGTGGGCGGACGGGACTTCGACGATTCGAAGTTCAACCGCGCCACGGCGGCGGTTCGACAGCCGGGCTCCACTTTCAAGCCGTTCGTGTACTCGGCGGCGGTGCGGGCGGGGCATCCGGTCACCGAGCTGGTGGACGACACGCCCCTCAATCCGCCCGTGATCCAGCTCGACAGTACGCTGTGGCAGCCCAAGGACTACGACGACACCACGCTCGGCCTCATCCCGATGCGCCGCTCGCTGTACGAGTCCCGCAACCTCTCGACCATCAAGCTGGGGATGGCGTTGGGCGAGCAGACGGTCATCGGCGAGGCGCGGCGTTACGGGATCACCACGTCGCTGCCGCCGTATCCGTCGATTCACATCGGGGCCCGCGGCGTGAAGCCGCTCGAGATCATCGCCGCCTACAGCGCGTTCGCCACGCTGGGCACGCGCGTCGAGCCCATCGGGATCGTCCGCGTCGAGAACCGGCAGGGCGAGATCCTGTGGCAACCGGCGGTGAAACGCGAGCCGGTGATGGACGCCGAGCACACCTGGCTGATGCTGGACATGCTGCGGGACGTGGTCCGCCGCGGCACCGCGTACAGCGCCGTCTGGCGGGCTGGGTTCACGCACCCCGCGGCGGGCAAGACCGGCACCACCGACGACTATACCGACGCGTGGTACATCGGCTTCACGTCGCAGATCGTGGCCGGGATCTGGCTGGGCTACGACCTGCAGCAACGCATCATGGGCAACGCGGGCGGCGGGCGCATCGTGGCGCCGGCGTGGACCGCGTTCATGCGCGACGTGTACGACCGCCGGCCGCCGCCGCCCGACTGGGAGCGCCCCGATTCCCTCGTCACCCGCGAGGTGGACTGGTCCAACGGCTTCCTCGCCACGCCGTGGTGCCCGCTCGAGAGCCGGCACTGGGACTGGTTCTACCCCGGCACCGAGCCGACCCAGGCCTGCCCCGTGCACGCGCCGTTCGGCGTGGGGGTCTCGCCTTAGGCCCGTGCTGCGCGTCCGCGCCGGCTGGGTCCACCCCGTCGCGGCGCCGCCGATCGCGGACGGCGCCGTTCTCATTGATGACGGCGGCCGCATCGCCGCGGTCGGCCCCCAGGCCGCCGTGCCGGCGCCGCCCGGCGCCGACGCCCTCGCGTTTCCCGACGGGGCGCTCGTCCCCGGGCTCGTCAACTGCCACACCCACCTCGAGCTGACCCATCTCGCGGGACGGACCGCGGAGCCGGAGTTCGCGCGGTGGATCCGCCGCATCCGCGAGCTCAAGGACGCGACGCCGGCCGACGAGTTCCGGCGCTCGGCCGAGCGGGGCGTGCGCGACGCCTGGGCGCGCGGCATCACGTGCGTCGCCGACACGGGCAGCACCGGCGCGCCGCTCGAGGCGCTGGCGCGGCTGGGCGGGCGAGGCATCTACTACCAGGAAGTGTTCGGGCCGGACCCCCGGAAGGTCGCCGCGAGCATGGCGGAGGTCGAAGCCGCGCTGACCAGACTTCGCCCCTTAGCCTCCTCGCAGCTTCGCGTCGGCGTCTCGCCCCACGCGCCGTACACCGTGAGCGCGCCGCTGTACCGAGCGGTTGCCGACGTCGCCCGGCGGGCGCGGCTCCCGGTCGCCGTGCACCTCGCGGAGTCGCGCGAGGAAACCCTCCTGATACGGGATGGCAGCGGGCCCTTCGCGGATGCGCTCCGGGCCAGAGATATTCCTGTCGAGCCCCGGAGGGTCTCGCCGGTCCAATATCTCGTACACCTTGGCGTCTTGGCGTCCGGCCACTGTCTCTGCATCCACTGCGTGCACGTGGGCGAGTCGGACGTCGCGCGGCTCGTTGCCGCGGATGCCGCGATCGTGCACTGTCCCCGCTCGAACCAGGCGCACGGGCACGGCGCCGCGCCGATGCCCGCTTTCCGCGCGGCCGGTCTGCCGATCGGCTTGGGCACCGACTCGGTGGCAAGCGTGGCCGACCTCGATCTGTGGGCCGAAGCCGCGGCGGCCGGCTTGGCGGGGGGGGAGGCGCTGCGCGCGCTCACGTGGGACGGTGCCCGGGCGCTGGGCTGGGAGCGCCAGATCGGCTCCCTGGAGGTGGGCAAGGCGGGAGACTGCGCGGTGTTTACCTCCCCCGTCTATCCCCGTCCTACCCCGTCTTCCCCCGTCCTGCTCACCATCGTCGCGGGCCGTATCGTCCACCGCGCCGGGGTCCTGCATAATCAGTAGATTGTCTGCATGAAAACCCAGCGCCACGCGGCCATCATGCAGGTGATCCAGCGGGAGCTGGTGCGGAGCCAGGAGCAGCTGCGGGATCTGCTGCGGGCGGAGGGGTTCGAGGTGACCCAGGCGACGTTGTCGCGCGATATTCGGGAATTGGGACTCGCCAAGATCGCCGCGCCAGACGGCGGCTCGCACTATGCGCCGTCGCCCGAGGGCGGCACGGCGATCCGACCCCACCTGGAGCAGCTCCTCCCCACGATGCTCGTGGCGCTCGACGGGGTCGGCCCGCTGCTCGTGCTCAAGACGACGACGGGCGCCGCGCAGGCGCTGGGGCTCGCGCTGGACGGGGTGGGGTGGAGCGAGATCATCGGGACGATCGCGGGCGACGACGCCATCCTCGTGATCGCCCGGAGCGAGCGCGCCCGGCGCGCCGTCGGTGTGCGCCTCCAGGAGCTCGCGGGGCTGCCCGACTGACACCTTGACAGGGGGCGGCGCACCTGTATTTTTATGCACTCATATGCATAAACCAACAGGAGCGGACATGGGTCCCCTCGTGGTCCTCGCCTACTCAGGCGGCCTCGACACCTCGGCGATCGTCCCCTGGCTGCGCGAGCGCTACGGCGCCCGCGTGCTGTGCTTCGCGGCGGACGTGGGGCAGGGTGCCGGCGAGCTCGCCGGCCTCGAGGAGAAAGCCAAGCGCTCCGGCGCGGCCGATTGCGTCGTCGAAGACCTGCGCGAGGCGTTCGTGCGCGACTTCGTCTTCCCGACGCTACGCGCCGGCGCCATCTACGCGCGCACCTACCTGCTGGGCACCGCCATGGCGCGGCCCCTCACCGCCGCCCGCCAGGTCGCGCTCGCCGAACGCGTCGGCGCGCAGGCGCTGGCGCACGGCTGCACCGGGAAGGGCAACGACCAGGTCCGCTTCGAGCTGACTTACGCCGCCCTCGCCCCCGACCTGCAGGTCATCGCGCCCTGGCGCGAATGGGAGTTCCAGGGCCGCGAGGACCTCATCGCCTACGTCAAAGACAAACAGATCCCGGTCCAGGCCACGGCCGAGAAACCGTACTCGACTGATCGTAACCTGTGGCACTGCTCCCACGAGGGCGGCATTCTCGAAGATCCGTCGCACGAGGCGCCGGACCACATCTTCGTGATGACCGACGATCCGCTCCGGGCGCCGGACACGCCCGCCGTCGTGGAGATCGGGTTCGAGGAAGGCACGCCCGTCAGCGTCGACCATGTTCCGCTCGGCCCCGTGGAGCTGCTCGAGACCCTGAACGACGTCGCGGGCGAGCATGGGGTCGGCCGGGCCGACGTCGTCGAGGACCGGCTGGTGGGCATGAAGTCGCGCGGCGTCTACGAGACGCCCGGCGGCACCGTGCTGCACGCGGCGCACCGCGAGCTGGAGCAGCTCGTCCTCGACCGGCGCACCCTCCGGCTCAAGGATGAGGTCGCACTGCGCTACGCCGACCTCGTGTACGACGGCCGCTGGTGGACGCCCGAGCGCGAGGCGCTCGACGCGCTGGTGGCCGCGACACAGCGCAACGTGACGGGCAGCGTGCGGCTGAAGCTGTACAAGGGCGGGATCACCGTCGCCGGCCGGGACAGCCCCCTGGCCCTATACCAGCCGTCGTACGCGACGTTCGGCAAGGACAACGTGTACGACCAGAAGGACGCCGCCGGGTTCATCCATTTGTACGGGCTGGCGATCAAGATCGGCGCGGGCCTCGGGGCCGCGCGCGACCGCGAGATCGGCGCGGCGATCGACTGATGGCCCGGCGCTCGCCGGCGGCCACGCCGCATCAGATGTGGGGGGGTCGGTTCGCGACGGGCGGCGGGCCGAGCGAGGCGCTCGACGCCTTGAACCGCAGCCTCCCGGTGGATCACCGGCTCTGGCCCCAGGACGTGGCCGCAAGCAAGGCCTGGGTCCACGCCCTCGGCCGCGTGGGGGTGCTCGCGCCCGCCGAAGAGACCGAGCTGCTCGACGGCCTCGACCGGGTGGCCGAGCGGCTGGCCGATGGCGCGGCGGTAGGCGCCCCCGACGAGGACGTCCACACGCTCGTCGAGCGGCTGGTGCACGAAGAGGTCGGTGCGGTCGCCGGCAAGCTGCACACCGGCCGCTCGCGCAACGATCAGGTGGCGACGGACCTCCGACTGTGGACGCTCGAAGCGATCGATCAGTTCGACGGGGACCTCGCCCTGCTGGGCCGCACGCTGGTCGACCGGGCGCGCGAGGGGATGGACCTGCTGTTGCCGGGCTACACGCACGGCCAGCGCGCGCAACCCGTGCGCTGGGCCTACGTGCTGCTGGCGCACGCCTGGCCGCTGGTGCGCGACCGCCAACGGCTCGCCGACGCCCGGCGGCGCGTCGCCGAGCTGCCGCTCGGCTCGGGGGCGCTCGCCGGCTCGGGCTTCCCCGTGGACCGCGTGCTCCTCAAGGAAGCGCTCGGGCTCCGCGCGCTCTCGGCCAACGCGCTCGACGCCACCGGCGACCGCGACTTCGTCGCCGAGGTGCTGTTCGCGCTCACCCTCGTCGGCACCCACGTCTCGCGCCTCGGCGCCGAGCTCGTGCTCTACTCGACGCAGGAGTTCGGCTTCGTGCGGCTGGCGGACGACTTCAGCACCGGCTCGAGCCTCCTGCCGCAGAAGCGTAACCCCGACGTGTTCGAGCTGGCCCGCGCGAAAGCCGGCCGGCTGCTGGGCGACCTCGTCGCCCTGCTCACGACCCTGAAGGGAATCCCGGCGGGGTACAGCAAGGACTTGCAGGAAGACAAAGCACTGCTGTTCGACGCGTTCGACACGCTGGGGCTGGTGCTGCCGGCGCTGAGCGGCGCAGTGGCGTCGCTGACGGTGGACGCCGCGCGCATGCGGGGCGCCCTCGACGCCTCGCTCCGCGCCACCGACCTCGCCGATCTGCTCGTCGAGGCGGGCGTCCCGTTCCGCGAGAGTCATGGCCTCGTGGGCCGTCTGGTGCGGGAGGCGGAGCAGGCCGGGGTGCCGCTCGACCAGGTGCCTGCCGCCGTGGCCGGCGGGATCCATCCGGCGCTCGGCGCGGCGTTGAGCCAGCTGGGCGACTGGGAGACGAGCGTCGAAACGCGCGCGACGCCCGGCGGCTCGTCGCGCGAGTCGGTGATGGGGCAGATCGCCGAATTGGAAGGGCTGTTCGGGGCGGGGTAGGGCGAAGACACTCGCCTGGCTAGTCCCCGGCGGGCAATCGCCGCCGCAGCGCCTCCGGCACCACCCATCGGGGCCCCGCGGGCGTCGGGGCTCTAAGTGGCTCGGTCTTGAGGTTCCGGCGGCTCACCAGTTGAAAGCCCCCTCCTTGCCGTAGCTCAGCGCAGCGCATCCAAAAGGCCGACATGGTGTCGTCAAAGGCACTGCCCGGTCGGTCCTCAATGTCGAAGTCCAACCCCCGGCGCCACAGCCGCTCGCGTACCCGCCGGAGGCGGGCGCCGTCCGGCAGAATCGCGTCACCTCGTCGGGGAGATCCCGGAGAACCAGGCGGACCCGACGAAGGACCTGCTCCTGCCGGTGGCTCCCCAATACCTCACGGATCACCCGGGCGAGCCGGTCCCCCTCCGTGGGTCCCTCGTGTTGCAACTCTGCCCAGAGGGGTGAGAACTCGGCGCACTCCGTCAAGAGACGCGCGATCCCCACGCGGATCGGGACGTACAAGAGTATCGGCAGGTCGGGATAGTCCGGCCTGAGCCGCCGGAGGAGGCCGACCGCCGACTCGTTCCACGGGGACAGGTCATAGATGAGCGCGGCTGTGCGTCGGCCGAGGCCCCGGCCGACGCGCAGGTCCTGCAGGGTCAGGGGTTCGCCACGCAGGCCATCCAGAGCGAGCGCGGATACCAGCCGCTGACTCGCGGTCGGTGAGGCAACGAGGTGCGCGACGGTCCAGGGAGGAGCGCCCACGGGAGATCGGGAATGATTCGAGTCGCGGTTTGCGGGGTCGCAGTCGCGGTTTGACTGGTCTGCCGCGTGGCCGACGGTGAAAGTTGCGTGCCGCCCCGACCCGGCGCCAGTAGGGCGCCGGCCGAGGAGGACGAACCCGCCGCTCGCCGGAGGTGCCTGTGACTCTGCGTGCAATCGCCCTCAACTTGTTCGCCGCATCCCTGCTCGCTACGCCGCGCGCGCTCTCGGCCCAGGACCCCTGCGAGCAGATCAATCCGCCGCCGCCGCCGAGCTGCTGGTCGGTGTCCGTGACGCCCGACGGCCAAGGGACTCCGACGCGCCCGGCGAACACCGGCGGGTACTCGGCAACGTTCACCGTGGAGAATTTCGGCTTGGGCGATACCTACGACATCACGTGCAGCGGGGCTGGGAACGTCACCTGCACGGGGACAAGTGTGCCCTCCGTCATCTTCACGGGTTATGGATCGACGACGGTCACGGCGTTCTACTCGGTTGGTGCTCCGGGCACCGCCACTCTCACGCTGAGCGCTTGGGGTTCCAACGCTGGGGATGACGGATCGTACTCCGTCACGGCCATCGCCGGGGCCTTGCCGATCGTCGATCTGACGCCCCACAACTACGATGCGCAGAACATGGCGCGCTGTGCGGCGAGCTGCTTCGCGGCGACCTACGCCCAGAGCACGGTGCCGTACTTCAGCTTGGGGGTGCCGCGCAGCGTGACGCTCGCCTATCACGGCGATCGGGTCGACCCTAAGCCCTTCGTGCGCCTGAACGCCCGGCACGGCGGCGACGCGTCGAACCTCCCGACCGCATTCCGATTGCAGGTGAAGAAGGCGGACGGGAGCCTGATCACGTTCCTGAACGGCGAAACCACCCTCCGCTTCACCGCTTCCCTGGAGCAGCGCCGGCTCGGTGGGCAGTTCGACGCGGCGGCGAACGCCATGGGGACTACGGGGGCCTACGCGGTGACGGTAGTCGTGGGGGCCGAGTACGCCAGGGGGGTTCTCGAAACCGCGTTGGCGACGAAGGTCACGATCGTGAATGAAACCGGCGCGCCCGTCGCACGGGGCTGGACACTCGGGGGCATTCAGCGCCTCTACGTCCAAGGCGACGGCTCGGCCCTGATCACGGAAGGCGACGGCTCCGCAGTCTACTTCCTCAAGTCGGGCGCGAACTTCGTCGCTCCCGCGGGCGAGTTCTCGCAGCTCGTAACCGGGACGCCGAGCGGCGGGAGCGGCTGGACACGGCGCTGGCCGGACTCGACGAAGGTCGTGTTCAACGCCGCCGGCCTGATGATCGAGCTGCGGGACCGCTGGAACAACATGGGCACGATCCTCTACGACGCGAGCAACCGGGTCTACCAGATTACGGATCCCCTCAACCTCGCCATCATTCTCAACTACGGGAGCAACGGGCTCAGCTCGACAATCGATCCGCAGAACCGGACCACCTCAGTCACGGTGGATGCGAGCCGGCGCCTCACGGCGATCACGGATCCGGACAACGCGAGCACGGCGTTTGGGTATGAAGCGAACCTACGGCTCTCGACGATCACCGACCGTCGCGGCTTTACGACGACGCTGTACTACCACGATGTCCCGGCCAAGCTCGACAGCGTGAGGACCCCGTCCATCACGCTGTTCGATGGAACGTCGCCGCAGTTGACCACCGCCCTCAAGTCCTGGCAGCGGGTCGGGGTACCGTACGGCTCGACGGCAACGCCCGTGGCCGCCCCGCTCGCCGACACTGTTTGCGCCCGGGTGACGGATCCCGGCGGTCACGTGACGCGCTTCACGGTGAACCGTTGGGGCGCTCCGGGGCGGACCACCGATGCGCTCGGTGGCGTGACCACAGTGACCTATGACGCCGGCGGCCTGCCGATCCGTATCGTGGATCCCTCCGGTGGGGTTGATACGGTGGCTTACGGCGCGAGCGGCCTCCCGACCTACCTCAAGGCCGCGGGCACCAGCGCCGCGCAGCTCCGTTACGCGGGGTGGGCGCAGGTGGACAGCAGTTGGGGCGACGGGCGGCCCGGCGTCCGGCACTTTATCGGCGCGAACAGCCGGTTCGACTCGACCCGGACGGGCGGCGGCACGCCGGACGCGGCCGTGGCGCGCTACACCTACGAGGTTCGCGGGCGGGTCGAGCGAGTCACCGATCCCCAGGGCCATCTCACAGGCCGCTTCTGGTACGCGGGCGCAAACGGCAACTAGAGTAAGGATTCACTCCCTGGGGGCCGGGTCACCCTGTTCTGGCAGGACGGCTTCGGCCGGGATACGGCGGTCCAGGCTCCTGGCCAGCCGGTGCGGCGAACGCACTTCGACGTGTTGAACCGGCCGATTCGCTTCTACGACGGGGTAAACTCCAACCCCACCGTCACCACGTACGACGCGCTGAATGATACGAGCGTGACGGACCCGAAGGGACAGGTGTACCGGTTTACCTACAACGCGCTCGGCTGGCTCACGCGGCGCACCGATCCCGCGGGCCTGGCCGACCAGTACGGCTACGGCCGAGACGGCGAGCTGAAGCGCTGGACGAACCGGCGCGGGCAGGCGATTGACAATGTCTACGACGCGCTCCACCGCCGCACGAACAAGTCCGGCGTGAACGCGGCGGCCGAAAGTTGGAGTTATTCGCCCGACGGCCGGGTGCTCAGCGGGACGAGCCCGGTCTCCGTCGAGACCGCCTATCTCGGCGTCAGCGGGCGGCCGGACTCCGTAAAGACCGTGCTTGCGGGGCAGGTCTTCATGCGGCGCTACACCTACTCGGTGGCGGGCCTCGTGGACAGTGTGATTCCGGGCGGCGCCGGGCTCGCCTGGACGCCGCGGCAGCATGTCTACAACGCCGCGCGCGGCACCCTGAGCGGGATCCGCCTCGGCGCCCCAGCAGCGGTGACCTCAGCGAGTCTGAACTTGGACGGCCAAGCGACCGGGATCACGTTGCCGGGCGGGGACCAGGTGAACCGCCAGTTCTCGCCGCTCCACAGCGAGGGCCAGATCAGCACCAGCGCGGCCTACAACGCAACTATCCAGCGCTCCCTGAGCTTCGATGCCGCCGGCCGGATCGCCCGCCAGATCCTCGGCAATGGCGTGGACGGGCATGCCTACGGATACGATGGCCTGGGGCGGCTCGTTGGGGATACGACCATCCACCACGAAAGCCCCTCGAACCCCTGCAGCGGCACCCCGATCATCGACGAGAACGGGAACCTCTGCACCTTCCAGGGGACGTGGACCGCCGTCTCGGCGCAGGGCTTCAGTTACGACGAGGTGGGGAACCGCGTGGACCACGCTGGCGCGTACGCTGCGGGGAACCGGATCACGGGGTTCGCGGGCTGCGCCTATGGCACGGACGAGGACGGGAATGTGACCGCGCGGAGCTGTCCCGGCGAGAGCGCGACCTTCACGTGGTCGGCCGAGGGGCGGCTCACGGGGCTAACGGTGAACGGGCAGCCGAGCGCGTTCCACTACGACGCGGGTGGGCGGCTGGTGCGCAAGGACGTCGCCGGGGCGGCGGAGCGCCACTTCCTCTGGGACGGGGCCACGCTCCTGGCCGAGCTGAACGGGAGCGCGACGGCGAAGCTGGCTGAGTACTCCTACTGGGGGGGGCTCGACCGGCCGCACGCGTTGATCGTGGGCGGGGCGCAGCACTTCCCGCACGCGGACGGGACCGGGAGCACGATCGCGCTGACGGGGACGGATCAAGCGGTCAAGCGGACGTACGATTACGATGCTTGGGGGCAAGCGGTGGGTGGGGTGGATTACGCGGGGCTCGCCGGGGCGGACCGGGCGCGGTTCAAGGGGGCGCTGTGGGTGGGGGAGAACGTGGAGCTGTATTACATGCGCAATCGGTGGTACGAGCCCAGGACGGGGCGGTTCTTGAGCCAGGATCCCATCGGGCTCGAGGGTGGGATCAACCCCTACATGTATGCGGGTGATGACCCCGTCAACGGCCGTGACCCCTCGGGGCGCAACCCTGATGACGGGTGCCCGGCGGGCTACGAGCTCGAGGTCACCGTGGTGACCACGACGGACGGGACGGAGTACGCACAAGGGCACTGTGTGGGGACGGGCGGGGGCGGGAACGCGCGCGGCGGGGATTACTCGGGGGCGTTCGGAATGCCCGGCGCGACCCCCGTCGGGTGGTGGTGGGCGGGGGCGCTGGGCACCCAGGAGGGTCCATTACCAACATTTGTCTTCCCCGCACTCAGAAACAGTCCGTTCAAAAGCTGCCCGCCCAGGGTGAACGGCCTATTCCCTCAGTCGTTCCGGATACGGGGGGGAGACGGGACCCTCCAGTTGGCGACCGTTGACGTGGATGTTTGGCTCCTGCAAGTTGGAATAGATGTGAATCGGCTCATGGTCGGGACATACAAGGGAACCATTCGTGCAATAGTGGTCCCTGGTCCGGGACTGCCCGCTGACGCCTGGTCAGGGCCGGTACGCGGGATAGCTTGGTGTGGAAGCGGGCTTGCTAAGCTCCACGCGACCGGGAACCGATGATTACCACACGGGATCGAGTCATGGAACCCACGCCCCGGGCGGTTGACTTAGGTATGTGGAGTCCGTTGGTGCTAATGATTGTCATGGCTAGCATGTCGTTCGACAGTGCGGACGCGCATCGCTGGGCGGCTAGAGTCGCCCTCTTGGCCCTGAGGACTCAGCTTGAGGAGACGCGTGCTGCGTCTTCTCTCTACATCTCGCTCAATGGCAGCGGGCCAATGAGTTTCGATGCCGCCGAGGGTGAATTGGCAAAGCTACCCAAACCGGCGTCGTGTGGGGCGGCCGTTGAGGCTACCGGTCGCACCATAATAGAAGTACGCTGTGGTCAGCTGACTGACTCCGTTCAATTGGGGCTCATGTCAGGGCGGCAGGCGACCTCCCGAGGATTGGAACGCCAGATTCGTGACCAATTCGGCGTGACAGAGTCAGATCCGCTACTGACCATCCGGGCAAGTGCTGGGACGCTGCTTACGCCGCTGACCGGCCTACAGGCCTACCTGCAGCAGTACCTAGTGTTAGGATCCCTCTCGATGCGCCAGCCTGATAGGGCCGCGAAGTCCGCGGGAGCGCGCGCGGTGATCACGTTGCATCCCCCGACACCCATCGAAGTGGAGGGGCTCTTCTAGACTCCGCTAGTGTGGCGTCCTCCAGCTGGCTGAGGTCAGAACGAGAGCAGCACCGGCTCGAGTTCAGAAGCATCGTCTGACCTCGTTGGAGATGCCGACCGCTGTCCAGGCGCGCGTATCGCAGGCTCACAATATCGCAGGCTCAGAATAGTGTGGGTGATCGTGCCACTTCTTCTGGGAGGGTACTCACAGAACGAAAACCAAGAGGACTTGGCCCACGTGGCCGCAGGGCTTACAGTGGTTGCCCTTCGCGCATCTGTTGACTTCCAGGTTGCTAGTCCAGGTCGGTGGTTGCTGCTGCCCGAGGGTCGCACGCTCTCTGAGAGCGAGCTAGTGGACTCCCTGGTTCGCATGGACAAGCCACTCGAGTGTCTAGCCCAACAGAGCGGCTCTCAGATTGCGGTTGCATGCCAGCCTCCCCAAGACATGGACACCTTCGTGGGGATCCAGACAGGCGCGTTGGAATCGGTCAAGCGGGTTCGCGACTCTGTGCCCGAAGCCGATCTGCGGTTCTTGGTTCGTGGCGGCTCACAACACATGATCGTGAGCGAATCGGCGTTCGCATTGTGGATTTCGACATATGATGTTAGGGGCGCAGTGAAGCGGTGGACGGTTCCATGCGCGGAAGCCGAGCGGCTCGGCGCCCACGCGTGCCTGACACTGAAGTCGAGCTCACAGTTCCGCGTGATAGTAGACACCTCCGGCGGCGCTCTCTAGGGCCCTCGGGGGTCAATCTTGGCAGCAGCTTGACTCGATCAAGGCCCTCGCCGAAACCGCATTCAGCGCCGCCGGTCGCCATGACTGGCTTAAGCTTTCTCAGATCGCTCACCCTGAGGCGCTTCTCGAGTTGCGGCGGGATCTTGTTCGTATGATTCGTTCAACATCGGGTCATGCTTCTGGCGGTCGGCAGCGAGACTGGCTTGGGCTCTGGTTCGGCGTAACGACAATCGAGGCCCTGGAGCTGTTATCTCCGGATTCTGTTCTCGTTCGGTTCATGCAGTCTTCTTACATTGACGCCGGGGAGCTTTCTGATTCTGTGTCACGGTTCAATAGGGTTCGAGTTCTTGGAGTGGTGGTCGTCGACAGCGATCGGTCCGCGTATGTGCTCGTCAACTATGGTTGTCCGGATCTGGCCGAGGGTTCCGGCGGTGACATCGGAGTGATGACGGTAAGGCGAACCCGGTTTGGCTGGAGGAGCATGCTCGATGGTGGCCTGTTGTTCGACAACGGAGCGCTCTTGGCTCCTTTTTGAGTAGGGCTTACCATGGCTATGCTGGACTTAGCGTGAGTTGTGTCCCGCAAGTTGTAGAAAAGGACGCGGGTGATCCTCGCGGTGCGGGGCGTCATCAGGCCGCTTGGGCGACCGGCAGCGACCGAAAGTCTTTCAGCCTCCGCGGCTGAATCCCCCGCTCGCCAGTGTCCCCAGACGATCGTCACCACGGTGTTAGCGACGGGCGGGTGCTCAGCGGGACGAGCCCGGTCTCCGTCGAGACCGCCTATCTCGGCGTCAGCGCGCGGCCGGACTCCGTAAAGACCGTGCTTGCGGGGCCGGTCTTCATGCGGCGCTACACCTACTCGGCGGCGGGCCTCGTGGACAGCGTGATTCCGGGCGGCGCCGGGCTCGCCTGGACGCCGCGGCAGTATGTCTACAACGCCGCGCGCGGCACCCTGAGCGGGATCCGCCTCGGTGTCCCGACCTAGCGGCGCGTGTTACTGTTGCACAAGTGTTATTACTCGCGTGTACGATTGAAAACGGGACCACAATGCCGAAGACGCTCAGCCCCGACAACCTCCGCATGGACTCCGCAGCGAGAATAGCTCTATTCGTTCTCCGAGCGACCGCGGGCGGGTCTCGTGTTTCAGGCGGCGCGAAGTTCGCGTTCATTCCCTCGACGCATCGCCTGGGCGAGAATGAGGCAAGGGAAGCCCTGGCCAGGTTCGAGAAGCCGGTGACGTGCGCGGCTCAGTTAGCGGACGACACGATTCTGGTTCGCTGCAATAGCAACGAGGAGCCGCGGCTCGTGGAGCTTCATGAGCAGGTTTTTGGGGAGCACCTGCGAACACTGCAGGAACACGTCGCAGGCCGCCATCGTGCGCTCTCTGACGACGACCTGATTCTTCTGCGCGCAGGTGAAGACACCCTCCTGACAACGGTTCGAAATCTGGCGCAATTCCAGCACGACTACTTCATTTCTTACGCCTCAAGAATCGACGAGCCCGGGGCTGCTGCCCTATCTCTAGGGGCAGTCGCGGAGTACTCTCTCTGGCCCACAGCGGCTTGGACTCTCGGAGGTTCTGACGTCACACTTGGTCCCTTGACGGCTCCCCTCTTGGACATAAAAGGCGGCAGCCCGGGTTCGGAATCGGGGCAGCGTTGATCCCTGCGCATCGTAGAACGGAGGCGTATCCGGGCAGCTGCGGTGGCCTGACGTTGGTCCCGAAACGAGACAGGTCACAGCTGGAGTGAAGTCGCTTCCGAGATCCGTGTCGGCTGACCCTGGGTGACAAACTCGCTCAGGGTCAGCTGGCCGGGCGAGCCGTGCGGGCGCTTTCGAGCGTAGGAACCCGCGCTCTTGCCGCTGCTTAGCCCCCCGTGTACCATATTACGTGAGCCGTCCCTGCCCTAGCCGGCGAGACGGCCATTTTTTCGCCTAGCCCTGTGTCGGGGGGGGGGAGTATCCGCGTGCGCTGCTTGGCCCTCAACGCCTCCTACGAGCCGCTTACCATGGTCCCGGTGCGCCGGGCCCTGCGGCTCGTGATCGACCGGAAGGCCGAGATCGTCGAGGCCGACAAGGACGAGTTCGTCCGCAGCGAGCGACTCCGGATCCCGCGCCCGTCGGTGATCCGGCTGGTGCGTTTCGTCCACGTGCCCCGCAAGTTCCGCCGCCAGGTCACGAACACGTTCCTGTTCGCGCGCGACAACTACCGCTGCCAGTTCTGCGGCCGCACCCAGCACGACCTGCGGCACCGGGAGTGCCTCACGCGCGACCACCTCGTTCCGCTGTCGCGCGGCGGCACCAACGCCTGGACCAACGTGCTGACCGCCTGCTCGAGCTGCAACACGCGCAAGGGCAATCTCCTGCCCGAGGAGGCGGGGATGCACCCGGCGCGGCCGCCGTTCGAGCCGCATTTCGTGCATCTGGCGTGGGCCGTGCGCAAGCTCACGCGGATCCAGGCGAAGTACATCCGCCTGTTCTACGGGGCCGACGTGCTGCACACCCTGGAAGCGCTGTGAGCCGGGTGCCCTGGGTGGTGGGCGGCGCGGCCGCGCTGGGGGTCGTGGGCGTCCTGCTGGCGACCCGCAGCGGCGTCGCGGCGGGCCACCCCGAGCCCCGTCCGGGCATCACCGCGGAGCGAGTGCTCCCGCCCGCCGCCGTGCCCCGCACGCCCGGGGCGGCGGAAGCCTACGTCGCCGCGCGCGCCGCCCCCGCGACGCTCGACGGGGTGTACTGCTACTGCGACTGCTCCAAGCACTCCGACCATCGCTCGCTGCTCACGTGCTTCGAGTCGGAGCACGGAGCGCACTGCGACATCTGCATGGGGGAAGGGGTGCTCGCCGCGCAGTTGGCGAGCCAGGGCACGTCGCTGCAGGACATCCGCCAGGCGATCGACGCGCGCTTCGGCGGCTAACGCTCCACCCGGAACCGCGCGGACCTCGCTTCGAGCGTCAGCCGCGGCAGGCCGGCGATCCGCACCAGCACCCGCTGCGCTCCCCGCGCGAGCGCGTCGCCCAGATTCCCGTTGCCTCCCCCCGACACCGCGGGCCCGACGTCTCCTCGCAGCCAGCGCTCCAGCTCCTCCAGATCGGAGTCGTTGAGCGTGGTCACCTCCAGGCGGCACAGGAAGTAGAACCGCCCCTGGCCGGTCGTGGCGAGCGGAATGCGGTAGGGGATCTCGAGCGCCCGCGCCAGTTCTTCGAGCGTGGCGTAGCGGGTGACGCTGCCCCCGCGCCCCGCGCGGATCAGCACGTAGTCGTCGGTGAGGGGATCGTGGCGCGCCACGAGGTCCCAGGTGACGTCCCGCTGGAATTGATCGAACCAGTTGGCCCGCACGCGCCAGAGCTCGAGACGGAAATGGAGCCGCAACGGGAACCCCGAGCGCATGAGCCCCGCGTACGTGCCGTCGGCGAGCAGCGCGGATGCCCGGACGCGCGGCGTCCGCCCGTCCAGGGTCACGGCCAGCGAAGGGGGGGAGGCCTGCGCCGCCGCGGCGGTCGCCGCGCCGTAGAGGAGCGCGAGGGAAGCGAGCCCGCGCCTCACCTCAGAAGCGGTGGTCCAGTCGCAGCGTGAAGCGCAGGGGTTCGCCCACCGTCACCGCCTTAGCCAAATAGACGCCGAACCCGCCCCAATCGATGCCCAATCCGAAATCGGCCAGCCAGCTCCCGATTGTGGGAATCCGGTCGCTCGGGACGTGGCCCGGCCCATTCCCCACCAGCCAGGCCTGGCCCGCGTTGCCGAACACGACCAGGTCCGGGCCTTCGAGCCGGAACAGCGACTCCGAGCCTGCGCCCGGCTCCTCTTCGCCCTCGGCGCCGGCGCCGGAGGCGCCGTACGCCCAGGTCAGCTTGATATGGCCGCGGTATTCGGCCTGGAAGACCAGGACCCGGTCGCACGCGGCGATCGCCGTGCCTGCGAACGCCGGGTCGATGATCGTGGCGCTGCACGCGCTCGCGCGGAACGCGTAGCCGGTCAGGGGATCGGGGCCGCCCAGGCTGAGCCGCCGCTGCAGGGGCAACGGATCGCCGCCGAGCCAGCCGCCGCCCACGAGACGCAGGTTCAGCCGACCGGATGGGCTCACCCGCGCATACTGGCGCACGTCCACGAACCCGCGGCCGAACGCATAAGAGCCGTCGGTGGGGATCGGGTCGCGCACGAAGGCGGGGATCCCCGTCTGCGGGCTCACGTCCCGGCTGCGGCTGCGCTCGACCTGGAGGCGCACCAGCCAGCCCGACGTGGGGGTGTCGGGATCGTTGCGCGAGTCGAGCGTCACCGCCCCCGCGAGGGTCGCGTAATGCCCGTCGTCGATCGGGGGATTGGCGCGCCAGACCCGGTCCGAGCGGAACAGCGTCCAGGGGTCGCGGGCGGTTACCGACGTCTGCCATTCGCGCCGGACCTCGAGCGAGAAGCTCAGCTGGCGCTCCGGCTGATAGAACAGGCGGCCCGCGGCGCCCTTGTTCAGGTAGTAGTCCCGGTAGTCGCGACGGAACAGGAAGGCGCTCCAGCCGACCTCGGCGTTGTGCAGCCCCCAGTCTTCCACGGGGGCGACGACGTCGAAGGCCCGGAAGCCCACGCCGAGCGCTTGGGTTTCGCCGCCACCGCGCCGGACCTCGGTGCGCAGCATGTACCCGAGATCGCTCCGCCGATCGGACAAGTCGCCCGCCGTGCGGAACACGCCCAACGCGTCGAGTCGGAACCGGAGCCCGGTCTCGACCTTCCAATCGAACAGCGGGCCGAACACCACCGGCAGTCCCTCCACCCGATTGAATGTCCCGCCGGTCGCGATGGTGAGGGTCGAGCGCGAGTCGGCCGTGCCCCAGGATCGCCGCGCACCGAGGCTGGGGAACCGGCGGCGCACATTCGGCGCGTAGACCAGCTCGTCTCCCTCGAGTCGGTACATCAGGGGTTCCCGATATACCCGCACCTCCCCGCCGATGCGAGCCTGCCCGGCGCTGTCCGCGGCGCCGCCCACGACGAGCAGGGTGCCGGTGATCTCCGAGCCCGGCTCGAACACGACGTCGCCGTTGATGACGAGCAACGACCCCTGGATCCGGCCGCCCAGGAACACTGGTCCGTTCCGCACCGCCACGTCCCCGCGCCATTCGTTGCCCTTGGGAAGCCGGGTCCGTCCCACGAGTCGGGTCGTGCTCGGCGCGTTGAACAGCCGGAGGACCTCCTCCGCGACCAGGCGGGGGAGCTCACGCTGCTCGAGGCTGACGCCCGAGCTCTCGGGATGGATGACGATGGCCGTGTCCTGTCCGACGGCCGCGCGAGGCGAGGCGATGCCGAGCCACAGCGCCGTGACCGCTGCGAAACGCATGGGGCGCACCGGAGTTGGGGACGGCGGCCCGAGGTGCATAGGCCGTGCCCGGTCCGCGCCGCTACGCGCGAGCGCGAAACGTGCGGCCACGTGGCCGGCCGTACGGACGGGCCGTGTCATCCCGTTACATTGCGCGGCGGGTCGATGCCGAGCCGGCGCATCCGGCGATACAGGTTGGCCCGATCGGTGGACAGCCTGCGGGCCGCATCGGCCACGTTGCCGTGCGCCGCCGACAGGGCGCGCGCGATCAGGGTCCGCTCGAATCCGTCCAAGGCCGCAGACAGCGCGACGTCGGTCCACGGCTCCTCGCCGGCCCTGGGAGCGGCCCCGGTGGGGAGGGCGCCCCGGCGCGTGCCGTCCTGCGGCAGCACGCGAGACACATCGTCCGCCGTGATCACCTCGGTGCCGGCCCCGCCCGGCGCGAGAATGGCGAGCCGCTCCACGATGTTCGCGAGCTCGCGGACGTTGCCGGGCCACGGATAGGCGGCGAGGAGCTGCAGGGCACCGGCGTCCACCCGCACGGGGCGCCCCAGGCGGGCGCTCTGGCGTTCGGTGAAGTGGCGCACCAGCGGCGGCACGTCCTCCGGCCGCTCGCGTAGCGGCGGGATGTGGACCGGCAGGACGTTGAGCCGGAACAGCAGATCCTCGCGGAAGTGGCCGGTGCGGGACAGGTCTTTGTTCGTGGCGGCGAGCACGCGGACGTCCACGGTGAGGGGCTTCTCGCCGCCCACGCGCTCGATCACGCCCGATTCGAGGACGCGCAGGAGCTTGGCCTGGGCTTCGGGGCCGAGGTCCCCCACTTCGTCGAGGAACAGGGTGCCGCCGTCCGCCAGCTCGAAGCGCCCGAGGCGGCGCTCGCTGGCGCCGGTGAACGCGCCCTTTTCGTGGCCGAACATCTCGGACTCCACGAGGTCCTTGGGAATGGCGGCGCTGTTGACACACACGAACGGCTTGGCGGTGCGCGCGCTCTGGCGGTGGATGGCGGAGGCGACGAGCTCCTTGCCGGTGCCCGATTCCCCGGTGATCAGCACGCGCGCGTCGGTGGGCGCGATGCGTGCGATCAGCGCGCGCAGCTCGTCCATCGCCCGGCTGACCCCGACCAACGGGTCGGCGTGCCCCAACGCCTCGTGCAGCCGGCGGTTCTCGAGCCGAGCGCGCGACAGCTCCAGCGCACCCCGTAGCGCCACCAGCAGGCCCTCGGGGGTGAGCGGCTTCTCGAGGAACTGGAACGCGCCGAGTTTGGTGGCGCGGACGGCGTCGGTGAGGTTGGCTTTCCCGCTCATCATCACGACGGGCACGTCCGGAGCGCGCCGCTTCAGCTGCTCCAGGGTCGCGAGGCCGTCGGGGCCGCCGGGCATCATCAGGTCGAGTAGGATCGCGTCGGGCGCGGCCTCGTCCACGATGGCCAACGCCGCCTTCCCGTTGGCCGCTTCCGCCGTCTCGAAGCCTTCGGCCTGCAGCAGCGCCCCCACCATCCTGCGGATGTTGGCCTCGTCGTCGACCAGCAGAACCCGCGGGCTCATGCCGGAAACACCAGAGAGAAGGTGGCTCCGCCGCCGGGTGTTTCGGAGACTGTGATCATGCCGCGGTGCGCTTCGACCGTCTGGCGCACCAGCGCGAGGCCGAGCCCCGTCCCGTCCGGCTTGGTCGTGAAGTAGGGCTCGAACACCCGGTGCCGCAGGTCTTCCGGGATCCCCGGGCCGTGGTCGGCGATCGTCACGACCAGCCCCCGGGCGTCGCCGACGATCGCGACGTCGATCACTCTCCCCGCCCCACCCCCGCCACCCATCGCCTCCGCGGCGTTGCGCAGCAGGTTGGCGAAGGCCCGCCGGAGCGGGTCGTAGTGGCCCACCAGCGTGCGCCGCCCCCCGTTCGCGGTCACCCGGACGCTCACGTGATCGGGCACGGCCGTCCGCCCCAGATCCTCCACCAGCTCCGCGAGGTCCACCTCACTTTCCGGGCCCTCGGGCAGGCGCCCGAAATCGGCGAACTCCCGCGCCAATCGCTCGAGCCGCTCCGTCTCCGCCGCCAGCACCTCGACGGCGACGCTCGTGCGGCCTTCCGTCATGCCGTCGGTTCTCGTGAGCTGGTCCACCGCGATGCGCATCGATGTCAGGGGGTTCTTGATCTCGTGCGCCACCCGCCGGGCCACCTCGCGGAAGGCTCGCAGCCGCTCCGCCTCGAGCTCCCGCGCGCGCGCGGTCGCGATCGCCGTCGACAGCTCGCGCAGCGCCAGGCGTAAGGCCTCGAACTCCGGCGCGCCGCGGCTCGGTGGGCCGGCGGGCAACGGCTCCCGCTGCCGGATCAGCCGCGTCCAGCCGACCAGCTCGTCGATCGGGCGCGAGAGCTGGCGCGACAGGTGCCCCGCGAGTCGTACCGCGGCGAACAGCACCAACAGGGCCAGCAGGAGGACGACGACCGCGAATCCGGCCGTATAGTAGCGCAGGAAGGTGTCGGCGCGGCGCGCGAGGCTCAGCGACCCCGAAATCCGCTCCAGATGCGCATCCAGCGCCGCCCGCTCAGCGCGGCTCATGTGCAGCGTATCGATGCGCTCGACCAACTCGCGGGCCGACACCCCCACCTGCTCCAGCGCTACGCGCGGCCCGGCCGTCGGCGCCATGGTGCGCACCGAGAGCAGCCAACCGACCACCGCCAGGATGATCGGGACCGCGCTCATCGCCACCAGAACCACGAAGATCCGCCGGCGGAACGGAAGCGCCATATTTTGCAGCGCAATCTAGGGCCTGGGCGCCCGTGTGACAATTCGACACGCCGGAGGGCGCAACGGGGAAGTCGGAACGCGAAACGAGCGATTCCGGCGCCGAGCCGCCCGTTCCGCGTTCCGCGCTCCGACTTCCGCGTTAAGAGGAGGTTTCAATGCGGTCCCACACCCACTATCTCTGGTTCAACACCAAGCAGCGGCACGAGATCATCGACATCACCGACCAGGTCGCCGACCAGGTGATCCAAAGCGGCGTGCAGGAGGGGCTGGTGTTGGTGAGCGCGATGCACATTTCGGCATCGGTGTTCGTCAACGACCACGAATCGGGATTGTGGCACGACGTCCTGCACTGGCTGGAGACGACCATCGCGCCGTGGGACCCCAAGCGCTATCGGCACAACGAGACGGGAGAGGACAACGCGGCTGCGCACCTGCGCAGCCTCACGATCGGTCACGAAGTGCTCGTGCCTATCACCAAGGGCCAGATGGACTTCGGCCCCTGGCAGCGAGTGTTCTACGGGGAGTGGGACGGTCAGCGCAGGAAGCGCGTGATCATCAAGGTGTTAGGGGACTGAGCCGAGGGGTCGGGGGGGGGGTGTGGCATCGGCGATGCAAGTTGTTTATTATCAACAGTTCACAGACTGGCATGGAAACGGGCGGGCGTCGGGACATCAGGCGGCGCTTGGCGACCTTGGCACTGGGTCGAGGCACCGCGATGGCGCGCCGTGGTGAGGCCGGCGACCCCCCGCAGACGCTTCTGCCAGCGACAAACCTGGATAGCGGACAGACGGACTGCGGACTGCGCCGTCGCACGGCCTGATCCGGCCATTCCGAGCTCCGCCCTCCGTGTTCCGCACTAGCCCGACAGGAGTTGAGCCGAACCACATGATCCCACAGCCGCATGCCCATCTCGCACGGCCGACCCACAAGGAACCACCTGCCCACGCGCCCAACGCGGCGCTGCTGATCGACTTCGACAACGTGACCATGGGGATCCGCTCGGATCTCCAGACGGAGCTGAAACGGCTCCTCCAGTCGGAGATCATTCGCGGGAAGGTGGCCGTGCAGCGCGCCTACGCCGATTGGCGGCGCTACCCGCAGTACATCGTCCCACTTTCCGAATCCTCGATCGACCTGATCTTCGCGCCCGCCTACGGGTCGAACAAGAAGAACGCCACCGATATCCGCCTCGCGATCGACGCGCTGGAGCTGGTGTTCACGCGGCCCGAGATCGGTACGTTCATCCTCCTGTCGGGCGACAGCGATTTCTCGTCGCTAGTGTTGAAGCTCAAGGAGTACGGCAAGTACGTCATCGGAGTCGGGATCCGCGAGTCCTCGAGCGACCTGCTGATCCAGAACTGCGACGAGTACTATTCCTACAACGAGCTGGCCGGGTTCACCAAAGAGAGCGATATCACCTACACGAAGCGCGATCCGTGGGAGCTCGTGGTCGAGGCGGTGAAACAGATGACGGCGCACAACGACGTCATGCGCTCCGACCGGTTGAAGCAAGTCATGCAGGAGATCGATCCGACGTTCGATGAGAAGAACGCGGGGTTCTCGCGCTTCAGCAAGTTCGTCGTGGAGGCCTCCCACAAGGGTCTCATCAGCCTCACGAAGCTCGACAACGGCCAGTACGAGATCGCGTTGGGCAACGCGGTGGCCGGTCCCGCCGCGCAGCCCGCCGGGCGGACATTGCCTGCCGTTGCGCCCGCGGCTGCGGGCGGGGAGCGGTCCCCGCGCGCCGAGGGCGAGGAGCGGGGGCGTGGGAGGCGACGGGGTCGCGGGGACGGCGGCGGCGGGTTCTCCGTCAGTGAAGCGTTCGGCCTGCTAAAGCAGGCGCTGGGGCGCCTGGGCGGCACCGAGCAGCCCGTGAGCGCCGACCAGCTGCGCGAGACGATGGTCGAGCTCAAGGGCACGGACGCCGAACCCCTCGAACCCGGCCGATTCCCCAAGCTGCTGCGCCAGGCGCACGACGCGGAGATCATCGATCTCTCCAAGGAGGAGGACGGCGCCTATGCCGTGAAGCTACGTGCCGACGCCCAGCCGCCGGCCGGCGGAGAGGGAGAGGACGCGGAAGAGCCGCCGATGCCGGCGTCGTCCGCGCCGCCGCCGCCCTACCACGACGTGAAAACGCCTTCGCCGACGGCGGCCGTGCCCTCCCGCGGCGCCAGGTTCCGGCGGGGCTCGAGGGGCGGCCACGCGCCGCGGGGAGCGCCACCCGAGATCCCGAAGATCGGCGTCGTGGAGGTGGATCCTAACTTCCGGCCGCGCATTGACTTAGTTCCTGTGCAGCCCCCAGCCGCTGAACCGCCGGCAACCGGACTACCTGGGGCCGGGCCGGGCGAGGT
>JBOHSA010000248.1:0-13546 GCA_050732995.1 Gemmatimonadales bacterium
CGCTGAGCTGCTCGCGCAGCACGTACTCGCGCTGGGTCTGGTCGAGCCGCGCACGCGTCTTCTCCTGGATCTGGGAGCCCAGCTCCAGCACCTGGAGCTCGGCCGAGAGCAGCTCCGTGAGCCGCTCGAGGCGGCGGTTCACGTCGTCCAGCGACAGCAGCTCGGCCTTGGCGGGGAGCGCGAGGTCCAGGTTCGCGGCCACGAAGTCGGCCAGCTTGCCGGCGTCGGTGATGCCCCCCAGCACGTCGTGCAGCTCGTCGCCCAAGTAGGGGGCGATGTCGATGACCCGGCTGAACTGGGTCTGGACCGCGCGCTTCAGCGCCTCCGTGCGCGCATCTTCGATGAGCCGCTCGGGCAACGGCTCGTAGCCGGCGTTGAGCCATTGCTCACCCTCCACGATCTCGGCCAGTCGCGCGCGCTCGAGGCCCTGCACCATCACCCGCACGGAGCCGTCGCCCAGCTTCAGCATCCGCACCACGGAGCCGAGCGTGCCGACCTCGTACAGCTGGTCGGCGCGAGCCGCCATCACCGACCCTTCGGGCGGCTCCACGCCGCCGCCCGCTTTCACGACGCCCAGCAGCAGCCGCTTGTCGAGCTGGACGATTTCGTCGATGAGCTGGACCGCCCGGGGATCCGTCAGGGCGAGGGGCAGCACGACATGGGGATAGACCACGAGCTGACCCAGTGGGAGCACGGGCAGCCGGTCCATTCAGGTCACTTTCACCGACTGGGGGCCGGAGCGGCGCGCCGCCGGCGGGGGGGGCAGCTTCGTGAGGCGGACTTCGAGGAACCCCTGCTCGTAACGGGCCCGGATGCTCGCGGGCTCGACCGGCGCCGGCAGGCGGAAGCGGCGCTCGAACGGCCCGATCTGGATTTCCATCACATGGTAGTGCCGCTTGCCTTCGCGCCGCGGCACGCGCTCGCCGGAGATGGTCAGGATCTCGTCGGCGTACTCGACCTGGATGTCCTCCGACCGCATCCCGGCGATGTCCATGTGGACCACGATCTCGCCCTCGGTTTCGTAGACGTCGGCGCGGGGTTTCCATTTGGTCGAGGCGACGAATCCCACAGGGCGGCCGTGCGCCACCTCGTTGAAATAGACTTCGAGCTCGTCGGCCGGGTGCACCGTGAAGCTACCGGACCCGCGCGACGGCCTGCCGGAAGAGCCACTTTCGGTCATGGGTCGGAAGATAATGCGTGGGGGATGGGGGCGCGCGGGGCTCAGCAAGGCCCGCCTTCACCGCCCTACGCCCACCCCCGCGTACAACGGGAACTCGTCCGTCAATTCCCGGACCTCCGCCTTCACCCGCGCCACCGTCGCATCGTCCCGCTTGGTAATCACCGTGTCGATCAGCGTCGCCACCCGCTCCATCTCCGGCTCGCCGAACCCGCGCGTGGTGAGCGCCGAGGTGCCCAGCCGGATGCCGCTCGTGACGAACGGCGACTGGGGATCGCCCGGGATCGTGTTCTTGTTGACGGTGATCCCCGCCCGGTCGAGCAGCTGCTCGGCGTCCTTCCCCGTCAGCCCCTTGGGGCGCAGATCGACGAGCAGCAGGTGGGAGTCGGTGCCGCCGGACACGATGGCGTAGCCGAGGCGCACCAGCGCCGCGCCGAGCGCGCGGGCGTTGGCCACCACCTGGGCGGCGTAGGTCCGGAAGCCGGGCTCGAGTGCTTCGGCGAAGGCCACCGCCTTGGCGGCGATCACGTGCTCCAGCGGCCCGCCCTGGGTGCCCGGGAACACCTGCTTGTCCACGACCTTGGCGTGCTCGGCCGTGCAGAGAATCAGCCCGCCGCGCGGGCCGCGCAGCGTCTTGTGTGTCGTGGTCGTGACGATCTGGGCGTGCGGCACGGGCGACGGGTAGACCCCCCCGGCGACGAGCCCCGCGAAGTGCGCCATGTCGACGACGAGCACCGCGCGGACCTCGTCGGCGATGCTCCGCAGCGCGGCGAAGTCGATGATCCGCGAGTAGGCGCTCCCGCCGCCGACGAGGATGCGGGGCCGCTCTGATCGCGCCTGCGCCCGCACCTGGTCGTAGTCGATGCGCCCGGACTCCTCGCGCACCCCGTACTGGACCGCCCGGAACAGCTGCCCCGAGAAGTTCACCGGCGAGCCATGGGTGAGGTGGCCGCCGTGCGGCAGCGCCAGCCCCAGGAGGGTGTCGCCTGGCTTCGCGACCGCGAGGTAGGCGGCCATGTTCGCCTGCGCGCCCGAGTGCGGCTGGACGTTGGCGTGCTCGGCCGCGAACAGCTGCTTGGCCCGGTCGATGGCGAGCTGCTCGACCTCGTCCACGATCTCGCAGCCGCCGTAGTAGCGCTTCCGGGGCAACCCCTCGGCGTACTTGTTGGTGAGCGCGCTCCCCATCGCCTCGAGCACGGCGACGGAAACGAAGTTCTCGCTCGCGATCAGCTCGAGGCCGTGCTCCTGGCGCTCTACCTCGCGGCGGATCAGGGCGTGGATGGCGGGGTCCACCTGGTCGAGCGGGGCGCGCCGATCAGCCATTCTCGATCTTCTCCACGCGCCGTTGGTGGCGCCCCCCCTCGAACGGGGTCTCGAGCCAGCGCCGCAGGATCTCGAGGCCTTCTTGCTCGCTCACGAACCGCGCCGGCAGGACGAGCACGTTCGCGTCGTTGTGCTTGCGGGCCAGCTCGGCGATCTCCGGCGTCCACGCGACCGCCGCGCGCACGTTGGGGAACCGGTTGGCCGCGTAGGCCATGCCGAGGCCGGTGCCGCACGTCAGGAGGCCGCGCGGCGCGACCCCCTTGCTGACCGCCTCCGCCACGGGCTTGGCATAATCGGGGAAATCGTCCGCGGGGTCCAGGGTCTTGGGGCCTACGTCCACCGGCTCATAGCCCCGGCGCTTGAGCTCTTCCACGAGCTGCTGCTTCAGCTGGAAGCCCGCGTGATCCGCGCCGACGTAGATCTTCTCAGACAAAGTTCTGCCTCACTCTCGCGATGGCGGCGATCCGCTGCTCGGCGAGCCGGTCGGCCGCCCGGTAGCTCGGGATGCCCTCCTCGCGGGCGATCTCGAACACCCGCAGGATCGTGTCGTAGATCTCGCCCGCCTTGCTGCGCGCCCGCTCCGCCGTCCAGCCGTTCAGCTCGGCGTTCACGTTGATCAATCCTGCGCCGTTGATGACGTAGTCGGGCGCGTAGGTGATTCCCCGCTCCTCGAGCAGATCGCCGTGGCGCTCCTCGGCCAGCTGATTGTTGGCGCCGCCGGCCACGATCTCGACGCGCAGCTGCGGGAGCGTATCGTCGTTGATGACGCCGCCCAGCGCGCACGGGGCGAAGATGTCGGCCGCCACGCCGTAGATCTGCTCCGGCTTGACCGCCCGCGCCCCGAACTCCTCCACGACGCGCCGCACCTTGGCCGGGTCGATATCCGCGACCACGAGCGTCGCGCCTTCAGCGGCGAGCAGCTGCGCCAGGAAATACCCCACGTGCCCGCAGCCCTGCACCGCGATCGTGCGACCCGTCAGGCCGTCCGCCCCGTAGCGGTGCCGGGCGCACGCTTTGATCCCGCGGTACACGCCGTAGGCGGTGACGGGCGACGGGTCCCCCGACTTCCCGATGAGCCCCGTGACGTACTGGGTCTCGGCGCGGATGTACTCCATGTCGGCGGTCGAGGTGCCCACGTCCTCCGCCGTGATGTAGCGCCCGGCCAGGGACTGCACATGGCGGCCGTGGGCGCGGAAGATCGGCTCCCGCCGCGTGGTCTTGTTGTCGCCGATGATCACGCTCTTGCCGCCGCCCAGGTTCAGCCCGGCGACCGCCGCCTTGTAGGTCATGCCGCGGGCCAGCCGCAGGCAGTCGATCAACGCCTCACGGTCCGATTGATAGCGCCAGAACCGCGTCCCGCCCAAGGCCGGGCCGAGAGTGGTGTCGTGGATCGCGATGATGCCGCGGTAGCCCGTCGACGGCTCGTAGCACAGGCTGACCTGCTCGTGCTCGTGCTCCTCGAGCAGCGCGAACAGCGCGCTCGCTTCTTCTTTAGGCGCGGGGGTAGAGACCGCGCGCGATGACGAGCCGCTGGATTTCGCTGGTGCCTTCATAGATCTCGGTGACCTTTGCGTCGCGAAAGAGTTTCTCGACCGGAAAGTCGCGCATGTACCCGTACCCGCCGAACAGCTGGACGGCCTGGGTGGTGACCCACATCGCCGTCTCGGAGGCGTAGAGCTTGGCCATGCTCGCCAGCGGCGTCACGTCTTCGCCCCGGTCTTTCCGGGCGGCGACGGACAGCGTGAGCGCGCGCGCCGCTTCCACCCGCGTGGCCATGTCGGCGAGCGTGAACTGCACCGCTTGGAACTCGCGGATCGGCCGGCCGAACTGTTTGCGCTCGGCGCAATACGCGACGGCATGCTCGAGCGCCCGCCGCGCGATGCCCACCGCCTGGGTCGCGATGCCGAGCCGGCCGGCGTCCAGGCCCTCCATGGCGTAGACGAACCCCATTCCCACTTCGCCGAGCAAGCCGTCGGCCGGCAGCCGCAGGTCCTCCAGCGCGATCGCGGTCGTGTTCGAGGCGCGCAGACCCATCTTGTCCTCGGGCTTGCCCGGCCGATAGCCGGGCGTGTCGGTGGGCACGATGAACGTCGAGATCCCTTTGGCGCCGCGCCGCGCCGCCGGCGTGTCAGTGCGCGCCATGATCATCATCAGGTCCGCCGTCCCGCCGTTCGTCGCCCACGCCTTGGCGCCGTTCAGGACCCAGTCCGTGCCGTCGCGCCGCGCCTGCGCCCGCAGCGCGGCGGGGTCCGAGCCCGCGTCGGGCTCGGACAGCGCGAACCCCGCCAACACCGCCCCTCGCGCCATGCCCTTGAGCCACCGCTGCTTCTGCGCCTCCGTCCCGTGCCGGAGGAGCATGGTCGTCGGAATCGCGTTGTGGATGCTCATCGACACGGCGATGCTCGCGTCCGCCGCCGCGATCTCCTCCAGGGCGAGGAGATACGTGAGGGTGTCCAGCCCCATCCCGTCGTATTCCTCGGGCGTCACCACGCCGAGGAACCCGAGCTTGCCGAGCTCGTCGATCACGTCGCGGGCGAAGTGCTTGGTGCGGTCCCACTCGGCGGCGGACGGCTCGATGCGCGTGCGCGCGAAGTCCCGCGCCAGCTCCACGATCTGGCGCTGCGTCTCGGACAGGCCGACTGGGGGCGTGGGCGGCGGCTCAATCCCGGTAGCCATAGAACCCCCGGCCGCTCTTCCGACCCAGCCGACCGGCCGCCACCATCTTGCGGAGCAGCGGCGCCGGCCGGTACTTGTCGTCGCCCAGATCGCGATGCAGCACCTCGAGGATGGCGAGGCACACGTCGAGCCCGATCAAGTCGGCGAGCGCCAGCGGCCCGATCGGGTGATTCATGCCAAGCTTCAGCACCGCGTCCACCGCCTCGGGCGTGGCCACTCCCTCCATGACGCAGAAGATCGCCTCGTTGATCATCGGCAGCAGCACGCGGGGCGCTCCACCGGTCGGCGGCGGACCTGCTCCACAAACGAAACGCGCGCCATTCAGAGGCGCGCGCGCAGCGGAGCGATGGTGCGCCGCAGCACCAGCCCGGCGATGGCCAACTTCCCGAGATCGCCGAGCAGGAACGGCAGGGTCCCGAACTGGGCCGCCCGCGCGAGGCTTCCTGTGAGGATGAGCAACTGCGCCAGGCCGCCCAGGTGAATGAAGACCAGACCGACGAGCACGCCGGCGGCCACGCGGCCCCACCGGGTTCCGTCGCCGGCCAGGCGGCCTGCCGCATATGCCGCCACGGGATACGCGAGCAGGTAGCCGCCCGTCGGCCCGAACAGCCGGCCGACTCCCGGCGGCAGGACGACGCTCGGCGTGAAGACCGGGAGCCCCGCGGCGCCGAGCGCGAGGTACACGAGGAGGCTCGAGGCCCCGAGCCCGGGGCCGAGCAGGCCGCCGACCAGGAGCACGGCGAGCGGCTGGAGGGTCATCGGCACGGGGGTGCCGGGGAGCGGGATGGACACCTGCGCCGCCGCCGCCACCAGCGCGGTGCCGGCGACGATCGCCGCGGCCCGCCGCCACGTCAGCGCGCCGCCTCCGGCCGAGAGTACGAGGGTCCGCTCCATTACACGACCTCCACGCTGAGGGCCACCGCGTTGCCACCGCCGAGACAGAGGGTCGCGAGCCCGGTGGTCCGCTTGCGATCCTGGAGCGCGTACAAGAGCGTCGTGAGCACGCGCGCGCCCGACGCACCGATGGGATGCCCCAGCGCGATCGCGCCGCCGTTCACGTTGACGCGCTCCCAGTCCCAGCCCAGCGCGCGGCCGTCGGCCAGGGTCTGCACCGCGAACGCCTCGTTCGCCTCGATCAGATCGTAGTCGCCGATGGCCGTTCCGGCCTTCGCCATGAGGTTTTGCACCGCGGCGATCGGGGCGAAGAACAGGTCCCGTGGCTCGCCTCCTCCCGTGGCGTACGCCGTGATGCGGGCGACCGGCCGCAGCCCGTGCGCCTTGGCGAACGCGAGCGAGGCCACCACGAGGGCGCTCGCCCCGTCGTTCAGACCCGGCGCGTTGCCCGGCGTGACCGTCCCGTCTTTCTCGAAGGACGGCTTGAGCGCGGCCAGCGCCTCGAGGCTCGTGTCCTGGCGCGGCCCTTCATCCTTGTCGATCACGGTCGGGCCCTTTTTACCCGGGATCTCGACCGGCACCGTTTCGGCCTTGAAGCGGCACGCGTCCATGGCCGCCACCGCTTTCCGATGGCTCTCGAGCGCGAAGCGATCCTGGTCCGCGCGCGACACGCCCGCCTTGCGCGCGGTGTACTCCGCGAGGCTCCCCATGTGGGTATCGCCGAACGAGTCCCACAGCCCATCCCGGATCATGCCGTCCACGAGCAGGGTGTTGCCGACCTTGATCCCGCTGCGGACGCCGTAGACGTAGTGCGGGGCATTCGACATCGATTCCATGCCGCCGGCCACGATGCACTGCGCGTCGCCGGCCTTGACGGCCTGCGCGGCGAGCATCACGGCCTTGAGCCCGGAGCCGCACACCTTGTTGACGGTGAGCGCGGGGACGGCGCCCGGCAGGCCGGCGTGGATCGCGGCCTGGCGGGCCGGCGCCTGCCCCACACCGCCCTGGAGGACGTGGCCCAGAATCACCTCGTCCACCCGGGCGGCGTCGATCCCGGCGCGCCGCACCGCTTCCTGGACGACCAGCGCGCCCAGGGCCGGGGCGGCGAGCGGGGACAGGCCGCCGAGATAGCGGCCGATGGGCGTGCGGCACGCGCTGAGGATGACGGGGATCGTGTGATCGCCGCTCATTGGTTCAAATTAACGGGTGGAGGGCCCGGGTGCGAACCTCTTCGGTGAGCCGCGTCACGACCTCCGCGACCGGCAGCACGACCTGTTTCTTCCCTTCCCCGCGGGCCCGGATGGCCACGGTACCCGCGTCCGCTTCCCGCTGCCCCACCACCGCCATGTAGGGCACCTTGTGGGTTTCGCCGTCGCGGATCTTGTAGTTCAGCGTCTCGCTCCGGTCGTCGAGGTGAGACCGGAGTCCGGCGCGGCGCAGCTCCGTGTGGACCCGGCGCGCCGCGTCGAGCTGGGCGTCCGCGATCGGGAGCACGCGGACCTGCTCCGGCGCCAGCCACAGCGGGAACGCTCCGGCGAAATGCTCGATCAGAAAGCCGCAGAAGCGCTCCACGGTGCCGAAGACGGCCCGGTGGATCATCACCGGACGGTGGGGCCGGTTATCGGTCCCCGTATACTCGAGCTGGAAGCGCTCGGGGAGCTCGTAGTCGAGCTGGATCGTCGCGCCCTGCCACTCGCGACCGATCGCGTCGTTGAACTTGATGTCGATCTTGGGCCCGTAGAAGGCGCCGCCGCCGCGGTCGACGCGGTAGGTGGCGCCGCGACGCTGCAGGGCGGCTTCGAGCGCCCGTTCGGCCTGGTCCCACGCGGCGTCGGACCCGAGCTTCTTCGCAGGCCGCGTCGCGAGATCCAGCCGGTAGGACAGCCCGAATGTTCTCCCCATCACGAGCTCCACGATGTCCAGCAGCGCGAAGATCTCCTCTTCGATCTGGTCTTCGCGCAAGAAGATGTGCGCGTCGTCCATCGTGAGGCCCCGGACGCGCAGCATCCCGTGCAGCGTCCCGGAGCGCTCGTTGCGGTACACGCTCGCGATCTCCGCCAGCCGTAACGGCAGATCGCGGTAGCTCCGCTGCTGGGCGGCGTACACCAGGATGTGCATCGGGCAGTTCATCGGCTTCACGCGATAGCGCACGTCCTCGGCTTCGCCCTCCCCCGCGCCCATCGCCGGGAACTGGTGCTCGCCGTACAGCGGCAGGTGCCCCGAGCGCAGGAAGAGCTGCTCCCGCGTGACGTGCGGCGTGTAGACCAGCTGGTAGCCGCGCTCGAGGATCACGTCCTCGATGAACCGCCGCAGCTGGAACTGGATCATGGCGCCCCGCGGGTGCCAGAAGATCAACCCCGGCCCGACGTCCTCCTGAATCGAGAACAGATCGAGCTGCTTGCCCAGGAGGCGATGGTCGCGCTTCTTGGCTTCCTCGAGCCGGCGCACGTAGGCAGCGAGCTCCTCCTGGGTGAACCAGGCGGTGCCGTAGATGCGCTGGAGCATCTGGCGGCGCTCGTCCCCCCGCCAGTACGCACCGGCGGCGTGCAGCAGCTTGAAGTGCTTGATCCGGCCCGTTCGCGGCACGTGCGGCCCCCGGCACAGGTCCACGAAGGGACCGTCGGTGTAGACCGAGATGACTTCGTCGGGCCCCAGGTCGTCGATGCGCTCGAGCTTCAGGGGGTCGTCGGCGAAGCGGCGCTTGGCGTCCGCCCGCGTCACCTCCTCGCGCACGAACGGGTAATCGGCCTGCACGACCTCGCGCATCTTCGCCTCGATCGCCGCGAGGTCCTCCGGGGTGAAGGGCCGCGGCACCTCGAAGTCGTAGTAGAAGCCGTCCTCGATCGGCGGCCCGAAGCCGATCTTCGCGTGCGGGAAGAGCTGGCGCACTGCGGTGGCCAGCACGTGCGCGCAGGAGTGGCGCAGCACGTCCAGGGCCTGGGGATCCCGGTCGGTGAGCAGCGCTACGCGCATCCCATCGGGCAGCGGCCGGGCGAGGTCCCAGACCTGTCCGTCCACGCGGGCGGCCAGGGCCGCGCGCGCCAGGCCGGGCCCGATCGCCTGGGCGAGATCGAGGCCGGTCGCGCCGGCGGGCAGCCGTTTTTCGCTTCCGTCCGGGAGCGTGACGCGGATCTGGGCGGCGGGCATCAGCTCAGGGAACGGGGGGGGGGAGGGAGGGGGGGGGAGCGGGAGCGGCCGCGGGCGTCGCGTCGAGCGGAGGCAGATCGCGACCGTCGCGGAAATACAGGACGATCGCGAACAGGATCAGCAACCCGACGGCGATCCAGCGCACGACGCGCGAGGGCGGCATTTCATCTGATTCGTCAGCCATGGTCACGAATTCTAGCGCCTCTCGTAGCGACGGGGGAGGACGGGGGCTGCGCTGATGTTTATTATAAGGAATGTCACCGCCGCGCTTCGAGCTTCCGCCCCAATACGCCCCGCAGGAGGTGGAAGGCCGGCTCTATCGCACTTGGCTCGCCCGCGGCGTCTTCCTCCCGGCGGAGCGCGGCGAGCCGTACGTCATCGTCATCCCGCCGCCCAACGTGACCGCGGTGCTCCACATGGGCCACGGGCTCGACGACGTCACCCAGGACGTGCTCATCCGCTTCGAGCGGATGCGGGGCCGCGCGGCCGAATGGCTCCCGGGCACCGACCACGCGGGGATCGCCACCCAGAACGTGGTCGAACGGCTCCTCGCCAAGGAGGGCAAGACCCGGTTCGACGTGGGACGCGAGGAGTTTCTGCGGCGCGTGTGGGCGTTCGTGCGCGAGACCGGCCCGATCATCCTGGAGCAGCTCAAGGTGATCGGCTGCTCCTGCGACTGGAGCCGCACGCGGTTCACGTTCGACGACGCCTACATCCGCGCGGTGCGCGAAGTGTTCGTGCGCCTGTGGGAGCAGGGGTTGATCTACCGCGGCCACCGCGTGATCCACTGGTGCGCGCGCTGCCTCACCGCCCTGTCGGACGAAGAGGCCGAGTTCCACGACTCGACGGGGACGCTGTACTACATCCGCTATCCGCTGGTGGACGGGTCCGGAGCCGTGACGATCGCCACGACGCGTCCCGAGACGCTGCTCGGCGACACCGCCGTCGTCGTGCACCCCGACGATCCCCGCGGGGCGCCCTACGTCGGCCGGCGCGTGCGCCTCCCGATCGCCGAGGTGGACATTCCGGTCCTCGCCGACGCGAGCGTGGACCGCGCGTTCGGCACCGGGTTCGTGAAGGTCACCCCGGCCCACGACGCGAACGACTTCGAGATCGGCCTGCGCCACCGGCTCGAGATGCCGCTGGTGATCCGCGAAGACGGGACGATGGGCGAAGGCGACGGAACGACGGAAGGACGGAACGGGGATGCCAGGCGAGTGCCGCCCGAGTTGACGGGGCTCGATCGGTTCGCAGCGCGCAACCGGATCGTGCAGCTGCTCGAGGCCCAGGGGCTGCTCGTGAAGACCGAGCCGCACCCGCATGCGGTCCGCCGCTGCTACCGCTGCGACTCCGTGGTCGAGCCCCGCCTCTCCGACCAGTGGTTCGTGAAGATGCAGCCGCTGGCCGAGCCCGTGCTCGCGGGGTACCAGCGCGGCGAGTTCCGCATCGTGCCTGAGCGCTGGCGCGCGACGTTCGAGCACTGGATGGCAAACATCCGGGACTGGAACATCTCGCGGCAGCTGTGGTGGGGACACCGGATCCCGGTGTTCACCTGCACGCGGTGCCGGCACCAGTGGGCCGACCGCGAGGACCCGGCCCGGTGCCCGAAGTGCGGGGGTCCGGTGGAGCAGGACCCGGACGTCCTCGACACGTGGTTCTCGGCCTGGCTCTGGCCGTTCGCGACCTTCGGCTGGCCGCACGAGACGCCGGACCTGGGCCGCTTCTATCCCGGCCACACGCTCGTGACCGGTCCGGACATTCTGTTTTTCTGGGTGGCCCGCATGCTGATGGCGGGCTACCACTTCATGGGCGCCAAACCGTTCGCGACCGTGTTCCTCCACGGCATCGTGCGCGACACCCGGCATCGCAAGATGTCCAAGTCGCTGGGCAACGGGATCGACCCGCTCGACGTGGTACGGCTGTTCGGGGCCGACGCCCTGCGGTGGACGGCGATCGCCGGGACCGCGCTCGGACAGGACCTGATCCTCGATCCGAACGATCTCGAGACGACGTTCGCCCCGGGCCGCAACTTCGCAAATAAGCTGTGGAACATCGGGCGGTTCATCCTCGCGCAGCTCCCCGACGACGTGCCGGCCATCGACACGATCGACCGGTCCCGGCTCACGCTCGCCGACCGGTGGATTCTGACCCGGGCGAGTCAGGCCATTTGGGCGGCTACAGGCTCGCTCGAGCAATTCCGCCTCGACGAGGCCGCCAAGCGTTGCTTCGAGTTCGTCTGGCGGGACCTGGCCGACTGGTACGTGGAGGCGGTGAAGCCTCGGCTGCTCGCGGCGGCGGCGCCCCGAGCAGCGGGGGCCCGCGGGGCGGCTGCGAGGGGGGCTGCCCCGACGGAGGCCGCCACGGCGCACGCCGTACTCGCCTACTGCTTCGACGCGGTCCTGCGCCTCCTGCATCCCGCCGTCCCCTTCATTACCGAGGAGCTGTGGCAGAAAGCGCCGGGACGGAAGCCCGGCGAGCTGTTGGCGTGCGCGGCGTGGCCCGCGCGCCGGGAGGACCTGGAGGACACCGAGGCGGACGTCCAGTTCGAGCGGGTGAAGGCGGCGATCGAGCACATTCGCGCCATCCGCGCCGAATATCGCATTCCGCCGAAGGCGCGGCTCCGCGCGGCGATCGTCGCGCGGGGCGGCGACCGGGCGACGACGTTCCAGGGCGAGCGCGAGACGATCACGCGCCTCGCGCAACTCGAAGGCTTGACGCTCGACGGGGCGCCGGCCGGCGGTGGCGGCGGCGCGCACGCGGTGTTCGGCGACGGCAGTGAGGTGTTCGTCGCGCTGGAGGGCGCGATCGACGTGCGGCAGGAGTGCCGGCGGCTCAGCGGCGAGGTGGAGCGGCTCGACCGGCAGCTCGCCGGCCTCGCGGCCAGGCTCACGAATGAGAATTTCGTCGCCCGGGCGCCGGCCGAGGTGGTGGCGCGGGAACGGGAAAAGGAGCGGGCGTGGCGCGACCAGCGCGGCGTACTGGCCGACAAGCTCAAGGCGCTGGGTTGCGCCTAGGGCTCGGCGCCGGCAGCGCCCTACTGGTCGCGTGCGCCAATGTGGAGGCGCCGCCGGGCGGGCCGCCCGACACCGCGCCGCCCGCGATCATGCGGGTGGTCCCCGAGTCAGGCGCCGTCGTCCCGGCCCTCAAGGACCCGGCGGTGATCCAGTTCGATGAAGTCATCGAGGAGCTGCCGGCCGGCGCGGGCGGCCCCTCCCCCGGCGCCGGGGTGAGCGGGCTGGCGCGGCAGGTGCTGCTGTCACCCGTCGCCGGCGAGGTCGACGTGTCGTGGCGCCGCTCGGCGATCCGCATCAAGCCCAAGGAGGGCTGGAAACGCGGCCGCGTCTATCGCCTGGAGCTGCAGCCCGGGATCGCCGACCTGCGCCGCAACCGGCTCGACAGCGGCCGGGTCGTGATCTTCTCGACCGGTCCCCCGCTGCCCAGCGCGCGCGTGACGGGCACGGCGCTCGCCTGGGTGGAGCAGCGTCCGCTCGCCCGCGCCGTCATCCGCGCCGTCCTTCGACCCGATACCCTGGCCTACCTCGCGCTCGCGGACTCGGGCGGCGCGTTCACGCTGGCGGGCATTCCCGCCGGCGAGTACATCGTCTACGCGCTGAGCGATCCCAACGGCAACCGCCGGCGGGACCGCCGGGAAGCCTACGACTCGAGCCTGGTCCGGGTCGACTCGAGCGCGTCCGTCGTGCTGTGGACCTTCGTGCACGACTCCGTGGGACCGCGGGCGATCCAGGCGGAGGCGATCGATTCGCTGACGTTCCGGCTGGTGTTCTCCCAGGCGCTCGATCCGCGCGCGCCGCTCGATACCGGCCGGGTGCGCGTGGTCGCGCTGCCCGACTCGACGCCGGTGCCGGTGGCGCTGGTGCTGCCACCCAAGCAATACGACTCGTTGGCGGCCCGCGAGCGGGCCAAGGCCGATTCGGTGGCTCCCGCCAAACGTCCGGCCGCACCTCCCGCGCCGGACACGGGAGCCAGGCGGCCCGATACGTCCGCCATGCGCCGCCTGCTCGCGGCGCGCCCCGTGCCGAGCGATCGCGTAGTGGTCCGGGTGCTTCAACCGCTCAAGCCCGAAGCGAAGTACTTGATCCGGGTGACGGGGGCCACGAATCTCAACGGCGTCGCAGCGGATGGGCAAGTGGTGCTCACGATGCCGAAGCGCCCTCCCCCACCGGCGCCGCGCGACACCACCAAAACCCCTCGGGACACGACGCCACCGCCATGACCGACCCGCGCCGCCGTCTCCCGGCCGTCGAAGCGCTGCTCGCCGAGCGCGCCATCGCCGCCCTACTGGACGCGCACCCGCGCGGTGTGGTGGTG
>JBOHSA010000249.1:0-4996 GCA_050732995.1 Gemmatimonadales bacterium
CCCCCCGCCGCTACGGCGGGCGCCCGAAGGGATTGGTCGAAGTCGGGGGACGGCGGATCCTCGACCGCGTGGTGGACGCGGTGCGGGCGGCCACGGGGGAGGCGGACCCGCCGCTCCTCGTCGCCAACGCCCCAGACGCGGCCTCGTGGCGTCCGGACCTGCGCACCGTCCCGGACGTCCGCCCAGGGTGCGGCAGCCTGGGCGGGATTTATACCGCGGTGACCGCCGGAGCCGGCCCCGTGCTGTGCGTCGCCTGGGACATGCCGTTCGTCCCACCGGCGCTGCTCGCGGCGCTGGTCCGCGAGGCGGCGACCGGCGGCTTCGAGGCCTTTTTACCCGAGAGCGACAGTCGCCGGGGACTCGAGCCGTTGTGCGCGGTGTACGGCCCGGCCTGCCGGGCGGCGATCGAGCGCCAGCTCGCAGCGGGCGACTTGCGGGCGATCGGGTTCCACCGTCACGTGACGGTCGGCACCCTGCCGCTCGAACGCGTGCGCGCCTTCGGCGAGCCGGAGGAGCTGTTTTTCAACGTGAACAGTCCCGACGACCTGGCGCGGGCGGAGGCCGTGTGGCAGCGACGCGGATGATCTCGATCATCGGCCGGAAGGACGCCGGCAAGACCACGTTCCTCGTGGCGCTGGCCGCGGAGCTCGTGCGCCGCAAGTTCCGGGTCATGACGATCAAGCACGGGTCGCATCCCGCGGACATGGACCAGCGCGGCAAGGACACCTGGAAGCACTGGCATGAAGGCAAGGCGGAGCGCGTGCTCATGGAGGCGCCCGGCCAGCGCGTGCTGTTCGAGCACACGCAGGGAGAGGCCGACCCCATCACCCTTGCGCGGCGCTTCCTCGACGGCGCCGATATCGTGCTGGTGGAAGGGTTCAAGCGCGCCCCGCTCCCCAAGATCGAGGTGTATCGCCTGGCCGCGGGTCCCGAGCCGCTGTTCGATGCGGCCGTGCACGACCCAAACGACTGGATCGCGATGGTGACGGATAACTCGAAGTATCGCGCCCCCTTCCCCGTCTTCCGCTTCAGCGACACCGCCTGGCTTGTGACTCTCGCCAATCTCGCCTGGGACCGCGCGAAGATCCTCCCGCCCTGACATGCTGACCCCGGCGGAGGCCGCCCGGCTCATCTTGGAGCACATTCGGCCGCTCGACCCCCGGCGGCGCCCGCTGCGGCAGGCGCTCGACCTGGTGCTCGCCGGCGACGTGACGAGCCCCATCGACCTCCCGCCCTGGGACAACTCGGCCATGGACGGGTACGCGGCCCGCAGCGCGGACCTTCCTGCCGCGGGCGTGGAGCTTGTCATCGTCGAAACGATCCCGGCGGGCCGCTTCCCCAGGAAGACGCTCGGACCGGGGGACACCGCCCGGATCTTCACCGGCGCGCCCCTCCCGCCGGGAGCGGATTCGGTCATCCGCCAGGAAGACACCCGGCAGCTCGCGGACGGTCGGGTCGCGGTGACGGACGTCCGGGACGTGGGCAAGAACGTCCGCCGGCGGGGGGAAGACATCGTCCGCGGCGCCACGGTGCTGTCCGCCGGCACGCCGCTCGGCCCGGCCCAGCTCGGGGTCCTCGCCTCGATCGCGCACGGCCGGCCTCTCGTCCATCCGGCGCCGCGCGTGGCGTTCCTGGGGTCGGGCGACGAGATCGCGGACCTCGACGAGGCCGAAGCGATCCTCGCGGGGCGGAAGATCGCCAGCTCGAACTCTTACACGTTGTCCGGGATGATCCGCCACGCCGGCGCGATCCCCCTCGATCTGGGGGTGGCGCGTGATACGAAGGCGAGCCTCCGCCGGCACCTCGCCGGCGCGGCGCGGGCCGATCTCCTGGTGACCACCGCTGGGGTGAGCGTCGGCGAGCACGATTTCGTGCGGGAGGTGCTGACCGAGCTGGGCTGCGACATGAAGTTATGGCGCATCCGCATGCGCCCCGGCGCGCCGCTCGGCTTCGGGTTGCTGCGCGGAAAACCCTGGATCGGCCTGCCCGGCAACCCGGTGAGCACGATGGTGACCTTCGAGCTGTTCGCGCGTCCCGCCATCCGCCGCCTGGGCGGCCATGCCCTGCCCTTCCGACGCACGGTCCCCGTCCGGGTCGAGCAAGCGATCACGCTGGGTCCGAAGCTGCGCCACTTTCTCCGAGCGGTCGTCGCGCCCGGCGCCGCGGACGGCACGCTCGGGGCGCGGTTGACAGGGCCCCAGGGGTCCGGCATCCTCACCTCCATGGCGCGGGCCAACGCGTTGTTGATCGTCCCGGAGGACCGGCCGGCGGTGGCCCGGGGGGAAATCCTGCAAGCGATGCTGCTCGACGACTCCGTGCATGTTCCGGACCCGCCCTACTGACCGTCCGGAAGGCCGGCGCCTGCGGGTCCTCGCGCTCGTCGGGGCCCTCGCGTTGACCATGCTCGTGTATTGGGCCAACGTGAGCACGCCCCCGCAGATCAAGCTCGGGCTGCTCTACCTCGTCCCGGTGATGATCGCGACCTGGTATGCCGGCCTCTTCTGGGGCACGGCCTTCACGCTCCTGAGCATGGCGCTCCGGATGCAGGTCGAGCTCAGCCAGCTGACCGAGAACACCACGGTGTGGGCCAGCTCGTTGAATCAAGTTTCGTTCGCCGCGGTCTGCGGCATCGCGATGTCGGCGTTTCGCACCATTCAGAACACCCAGCGCATGCTCCACGACCTGGCCACGCACGACCCGCTGACGCAGGTGCTCAACGCGCGCTCGTTCGAGCAGCGCCTCACCCAGGAGCTCGAGCGCAACCAGCGGTACAAGCGCCCGATGGCCCTGCTGTATCTCGACCTGGACGATTTCAAGGCGGTCAACGATTCTCACGGACACCAGACGGGCGACGCGGTGCTCCGGCTCGTGGCGGACGCGATCCGCAGGGCGGTCCGCCAGGCGGACTCGGTCGGGCGGCTGGGTGGCGACGAGTTCGCCGTGCTGATGCCTGAGACCGATGCCGCCCTGGCCGACGCCGCGGCCCAGCGACTGGCCACGGGCATCGGGAGGGTGTTCGACGGATCGCCCCAGGTCACGGCCAGCATCGGACTCGTCTCCTGTACCGCGACCGACGCCGGCACCGACGCGGTGCTGCGGCGCGCCGACCAGGCGATGTACGACGCCAAACGGGCGGGCAAGAACCGCGTCGTGAAGGCGACCATCTAGCTCCACGCGTGTGGCTCAAGGTCGCCAGTCTGCCGCCGGTGCAGGCTGGCGACTCGCATGTGGGGACCACTTGCAACTTTGCCGTCAGGCACCTTTACTGTTGGCTCTATGCCGGCAACCGAGAACGGAAAGCCCATGATCCGATTGCGCTGCATCGTCTTACTCGCTCTCGCCCCGTCGCCTCTGGTCAGCCAGTCCCCGCTGCGGACCTACTCCGACGCCGTCATCCAGCGGTACGACCGCACGGCGCCGAAAGTCGACTACACCGTCACGGTGCGGCCGGCGGATCGCTCGGCGTTCTTCGTGGAGCTGCGGATCGCGAACCCGCCGAACCCGGCGCGCCTCGTGATCCCCGACTGGGCGCCCGGCGCGTACCGCCCGATGCGCTCGGGCGACAACATCGCGGACGTCGCCGCCACCACGGGCGGGGGCGAGCCGCTCGCCGTGACGCGCGCGTCGCCGATCGCGTGGAGCGTGGACACCCGGGGAGCCGCGACCATCGTGGTGCGCTACTCGACCGCTGTCCGCCGGCCGGCCGAGTGGGCACGGGCCAACAACCGGTGGTTCCTGCGGCGCTCGTCGGGGCTGATCGACGGGCCCCGCACCTTCATGTACCTGGACGGCTGGGCGCTCGCCCCCTCGCACGTCACGTTCCGGCTGCCGCCGGGGTGGCGCATCGGGACCGGCCTGGTGCCGACGACCGACAGCGCGGTCTACTGGGCGCCGAGCTACGACGTGCTGATCGACTCCCCGGTGCTGCTCGGCGTCTTCGTCGCGCACCGCTTCACGGCGGGCGGCGTCCCGCACCGCGCGGTAGTGGACCTGAACGGCGGGCGCCCGACGTACGACGCGCGGCGGTTCGTGGACATGCTGCGGCGCATCTGCGAGGCGGGAATCGCCGTCTTCGGCAGCGCCCCCTACAAGGACTACACGTTCATCTTCGCGGGGGTGGGGGGCGGGCTCGAGCACCTGAATTCCACGACCATCGGGTTCAGCGTGCCCCGGATGCAGCGGAACCCGCTCACCCATGAAGGCGTCACGGCGCACGAATTCTTCCACACCTGGAACGTGAAGCGCATCCGGCCGGCGGAGCTCGGCCCCTTCGATTACACCCGGCCCGTGCGGACGGTCAGCCTGTGGGTGAGCGAGGGGATCACCGACTACTACACGAACGTCCTGCTGGCGCGCGGCGGCCTCGACTCGGAGGCCGACTTCGCGCGCAACATCGCCACGGCGATCGCCAGCCACCGCGGCAACCCCGCCCGGCTCGTCGTGTCGCCCGAGCGGTCGTCGTGGACCGTGTGGGATAGCCCCACCGCCACCGACTCCTACGTCATCTCCTACTACCTCCAGGGCGAGCTGCTCGGGCTGCTGCTCGACCTGACGATTCGCGATTCCACGGACAACGCGAAGTCGCTGGACGACGTGATGCGCTACCTCTTCGATCACTTCGGGGGGGAGCGCGGGTTTACGAGCGAGGACCTGCGGACCGCGATCCGGGCCGCCACCGGGGGGGGGCCGGACTTCCGGGACTTCTGGCGCCGCTACGTGAGCGGGACGACGGAGATCCCCTGGGACGAATACCTGCAGGCGGCAGGGTGGAGCGTCGGCTTCAGCGAGCAGCCCGCGACGGACGCCCGGATCGGCACGATCACGCCGGCCGTGCAGGGTGGGCGCTGGCGCGCGGTGGCCGTACCGGGGAGCGCCGCGGCCGCCGCGGGCCTCGTCACGGGAGACGAGCTGGTGCGGGTCAACGGCCGCGCGATCCTGGACGGGAGCGACGCGACGGCGGTGCTGCGGGCGGTCCCGTCGGGTGGCCGTGTGACGG
>JBOHSA010000250.1:0-27840 GCA_050732995.1 Gemmatimonadales bacterium
CCCCCCGCCCGTCCCCCCTGCTCCTCTTGTCCTTCGGTGTCCTCCGTGGGAACGTCCACGACCCGCATCAGCTCGTCGATCGTCGACTCGCCCCGCAGCACGTGCATCAACCCGCTGTCCCAGAGCGACTTCATACCGCCGCGGCGCGCGGCCTGCGCGATCCGATCGGCCGTCTCCCCCGCCGCCACGCGCCGCTCCACCTCCGGCGTCATCGTGAGGACTTCCAGAATCGAGAACCGCCCGCGGTAGCCGGTCATGGCGCAGTCGGGACACCCCGCCGCCCGGTACAACGGCGTGCCGGTCGGGATCCACGGCCTGAGCCGCTCGGGCGGCGCCTCCATCCAGACTTCCTTGCAGGTGAGGCACAGCTTCCGCATCAGCCGCTGCGCGATGACCCCGCGCAGCGCCGCGGCGATCTTGTAGGCTTCGACCCCGATGTCCACCAGCCGCGTGACGGCATTGGGGGCGTCGTTGGTGTGCAGGGTCGAGAGCACCAGGTGGCCGGTGAGCGACGCCTGCACCGCGATCTGGGCCGTCTCGCGGTCCCGGATTTCGCCGACGAGGACGACGTTGGGGTCCTGACGCAGAATCGAGCGCAGCGCCGAGGCGAACGTGAGCCCCGCCTTTTCCTGAACCTGTACCTGGACGATCCCGGTGATGCGGTACTCGACCGGGTCTTCGACCGTCACGATGTTGACGCCCTCGCTCTTGATCAGGTTGATCGCCGAGTAGAGCGTCGTCGTCTTCCCCGACCCGGTGGGTCCCGTGACGAGCACGATCCCCTCGTGGTTTTCCAGCAGGCGGCGGATCGCCTCGGATTCGCCGGGGTTCAGCCCCAGGGAGTCGAGCGACTTGACGGTGGCGCGGGAATCGAGGATCCGGATCACGACCTTCTCGCCGAGCGCGGCGGGGAGGGTCGAAACCCGCAGGTCGATCGGCTGGTTGTTCACCGCCACGCGGGCGCGCCCGTCCTGCGGGCGCAGCCGGTCCGCGATGTCGAGCGAGGAGATGATCTTGATGCGCGAGATCAGCGGCAGCCCCGCGGCGCGCGGGATCTTCATCACCTGGCGCAGCACGCCGTCAATCCGGTAGCGCACCGCCACCCCACCCTCCTCGGGCTCGATATGAATGTCGCTGGCCCGCGAGAGGATGCCCTCCGAGATGATCAGATCCACCAGCCGCACGACCGGCTTCGCTTCCGCCTCCTGCGCCGACCGGCTGATGTCCTCCGGCGCCTGCTCGGCGAGCTGGACGAGGTCGGCCGAGCCCTCCATGCCCTCGAGCAGCTTGTCCAGCGCCTTTTCCGGGCGGTACAGCTCGTCGAGCTTCTCGGCGATTTTGGACGGCTGGAGCAGCTGGGTGCGCACCTCGCGCCCCGTCGCGAACGCGAGCGCCTTCTCGGCATCGAGGTCGAAGGGGTTGGCGGTAGCGACTTCGAGGTAGGAATCGGTGATCCGCATCGGCAGCACGCGAAAGCGCCGGGCGAGCTGCTCGGGAACCCCGTCGCGGACCGCCGGATCCAGCTGCGCGACGTCCGCCAGCTTGAGGCGGAACCGCTTGGACAGCGCGGCCAGGATCTGCTCGTCGGTCGCGATCTTGCCCGCGACCAGCGTCTCCCACAGCGTGCGAGACGGCTCCGCCTTGGCCCGAAGGTCCGCCATCACCTCGGGTGTCAGTACGCCCCCCCCCTCGAGGGAGCGCGCCAGCCATTCGTCGGTGAACTTTTGGTCAGGCATCGGTCGGTCCCGGAAACCTAGTCCACCGGCCCGCTCCGTCCAGCCCATCCGCCGTCGCCCGGTCACGCAGCATCACAGAATGCCCCAAAAGTCCCGCGACACATCGAACGCGAACCGCGCGCGCCGGCTCTGCAAGCCGACGCCGACCTCACAGCGGAGCACGCGCAGCCACTCGACCCCGAGGCCGACCGTCACCCGTGGGTGCCGCGTCGCCGCCCACGGCGTGCCCGGCACCGGGCGGCCGGTCCCGCCGGCCGCGACGTAAGGGGCGAGCGTGAGCGGCGCGGGCACGCGGGCATAGGAGCCGATCCCCACCGACAGCAGGCGCACGGGCACGCGCCACTCGGCGTGCACCAGTCCGACGCGCGCGCCGCCCCAGCTGCGGAACCCGTCGCCCAGGAGGGTGCCCCGGCCGCCCAGCACGAACGCGCGGTGCGGCGGCAGGCCCCCGCCCGCAGCGCCGCCCGTCGCCCGCACCTGGAGGCGGGTCGGACCCACCGGGACCTGCAGCTGGGCGACGCCCGTGAGGCGCACATACCCCGGCCCCCCGTCGCGCCGTCCCGCTTCGAGGGCCAACTCGCCCAACAACTCACCGAACTCCGCAAAGCCGGTGCCGCGCCGCCGCAGCGTGACGCGGGCGTAGGTCACGTCCGGATCAGCACCGGTCCCCCCCCTCTCCCCCCCGAGCGCGGGGTTCGGGCGAAAGCGCCCGGCGGCCGGGACAGCGGTTACCGCCAGCGCGGACACCCGCTCCCGCCCGACGACGGCGGACCACTCGCCGCGCCCCCCATCCCTCCCCTCTGCCCCCCCACTCAACCCCCGCTGCACCCCTAAGCGAGCCCCCTCGGCGCGATAGTAGTCGCCATAGTCGTCGCCGAATTCCTGGGACGCGAGGGAATTCAGCACCGGGGCGATGACCGGCGTGTCCCCCACATCGCGCACCTCACGGTAGACGCTCGCGTGTACGCCCCCGGCATCGGTCACACTCACCGCGCCTTTCCCGCGCCGGTCGGCGAACCCGTAGCTGCCGAGCAGACGGACCTCGACGCGATCGCCGCCGAAGCGCCAGACCACACCGCCTCCCACGGCGAGCCCTTCGACGCGGTTGACGTGCACCAGATCGCTAACCCCACGCGCGGCCAGGCGCCGGGCTTTCAGGCCGGTGAGCGCCCGTCGGCCAGCCACCGCGGTGACTTCCGCCCGCACTCGATCGAGGTCGCTGCGCCGCACCGGATCCGCCAGGTCCCGCAGGGCGGCGTCGAGCGGCGTCGGCCAGGGGAACGAGTCCCGCTCCTCGCGGGGGGCGGCCGTGATCTCCGGGCCCCCGCCGCGGAACCAGGCATCCGCCAACCCGACGTTGAGCACGTATCCGTCGATCTCCCAGCGCCCGCGGATGATCCCGCGCGCCGGAATGTCCATCCAGGTGGCGCGCCGCCGGATTTCGATCTCCTGGCGGTAGGGGAGCCAGAACCGGCCTTCGCGCAACGCGTTGTCCAGCACGATGCTGACGTCTTCGATCTGTCGGTCGACGTAGGAGGCGGCGGTGAAGCTGAAGCTCATGCGCACCAAGTCGGCCGTCTCCGCATCGAGGTACAGCGTGCCGACGAGGCTCGACCGGGAGAGGCTGCGGGGGCGCACGAGCAGGCCGACCACGCGCACGGCGCGGTGGGGCGGGGGCAGCGCGAGGACGACGGTGTCGCCGAGGGCGAAGGCGTACAGGTCGGGTCCGCGCGGGCTCAGGGGATGGAGCACGTCCCGGACTTCGTCCCCGTCGCCGAGGCGGATCACGGTGCCGAAGTTGTTCTGGACAATGCCGAGGTGGTCGAGGTGGTAGTTGATGTCGGTGGGCAGCTCCGCTCGGTCGCGCCAGCCGATGATGCGCTGCTTGCTGAAGCGCGGGGCCTTCCAGTACACTTCGAGCTCCAGCTGGTCGGCCTTGACGAGCCGGGGGGGCGCGGTCAGCCCCTCGCCGAACTGCCCGAGGAAAAACACGAACCCGTGAGCCTGGGCCTTGTAATCGCGCAGGGCGGTATCGCTGGCGGCCTGCGCGCGCCGCTGCACGGCACGACGGGCCAGCGCGAGCGCCGGCTCGGAATTCCACGTCTGCGCGGTGGCGGGTGCGACGGGGAACCAGAGGGCGAGGAGCAATGCGCGGCGCATCGCGCCGAAATCTCGCGGGGCCTTCCGCCCCGGGCAAGCGCGTGACCGACCCGCTGGCCTCCGCGGAGCGGGGCGGCGTCGTCCCGCTCGTGCGGGAAGTCGTGCTGGACGCCGACACGCCCGTCGCGGCGTTCGCCAAGATCGCCCGGCCGCCGTTCGCGTTCCTCCTCGAGTCCGCCGTCGGCGGCGAGCGCTGGGCGCGTTACACGTTCCTCGGCACCGAGCCCAAGGAGGTCTGGCGCTACCGCGACCGTCGAGTCGAGCGCTGGACGCGGGAACAGCCCAGCTGGCGGTCCGCCGGCGAGACCGACGATCCCATCAGTCACCTGGCGCACCGGCTACGGGAGCTGCCGGCGGTCCAGGTGCCGGGGCTGCCGCGCTTCTCCGGCGGCGCCGTGGGATACCTGGGCTACGATCTCGTCCGCACCATCGAGCGTCTGCCCCACCCGCCCGCCGACACGCTCGATCTTCCCGACGCCGTCATGATGATCGCCGACCTGCTGGTGATCCTCGACAACCTGTACGGCCGGGCGATCGTCGTGGCGAACGTGGAAGTGCCGCGCGGGACGCCGGCCCGCGAGCGCGCGCGGCTGGGCGAGGCGGCGGAGGGGCGCATCGACGGATTGGTCGCCCGCCTCACCGGGCCGCACGCGCTCACTCCCCTGACGCTCCCTCCCGCGCCGCCCCCCCCAGTCGCGACCACCACCCGCTACCCGCGGGACGCGTTCGAGCGGGACGTGCGCCGGATCCTCGAGCACATCCGGGCCGGCGACACGTTTCAGACTGTGCTGTCGCGCCGCCAGGTGGCGCCGGGCGCGGTCGATCCGCTGCGGCTGTATCGGTACCTGCGGGCCTTGAACCCGGCGCCCTACCTCTTCTACCTCGCGCTGGACGACTTCGCGTTCGTCGGCAGCTCTCCCGAGGTGCTCGTGCGGGTCGAGGGCAGGGAGGTCACGGTGCGGCCGATCGCGGGGACGCGCCCGCGCGGGGCCGGTCCGGCCGAGGACGAGGCCTTGGCGCGCGAACTCGCAGCCGACGAGAAGGAGCGCGCCGAGCACCTGATGCTGGTGGACCTGGGCCGGAACGACGTCGGGCGCGTGGCCGCGTACGGCAGCGTTCGGGTCACGGACCTGTTGACGATCGAGGGCTACTCGCACGTCCAGCATCTCGTGAGCGAGGTGCGGGGCCGCTTGCGCGACGGCTGCGACGCGTTGGACGCGTTCCGCGCCTGCTTCCCCGCCGGTACCGTCACCGGCGCGCCCAAGGTCCGTGCGATGGAGCTCATCGACGCGCTGGAGCCCGAGCGGCGCGGCCCATACGCCGGCGCGGTGGGCTACGCGGGCTGGGGGGCGGCGAGCCTCGATACGGCGATCGCGATCCGCTCGGCGCTGGTCCTCAACGATCGGGTCGTGGTGCAGGCCGGGGCCGGCATCGTCGCGGACTCCGATCCCGCGCGGGAGTTCGAGGAGACGGAAGCCAAGGCGCGGGCCGTGCTCGCGGCCCTCGCCCTCGCCAAGGCCGGTGATTGATCTATATTTCCGCGCTGTGTTCAAGCTGCTGAGCACTTCCGGCGACCAATCGATCGACCTGCAGCCCGGGCGAACCCTGGTCGTGGGTCGCGCCGTGACGAGCGACGTCCCGATCTACGACCCCACCATCTCCCGCCGGCACGCCGAGATCACCCCCACCGACAGCGGCGTGCGGGTCAAGGATCTCGGCTCGTCCAACGGCACGTTCTTGAACGGCGCCCGGGTCGCGGAGGCCGAGGCGGCCGAGAATGACGTGGTCACCTTCGGGAAGGTGGCGTTTCGCGTGAAATCGGTCACGGCGCCGACGCGGCCGCAGGTCGTGCCGGCTGCGGAGCTCGCCGGCGGCAAGGGCCCGGGGGGAGGCGTGGGGGGGGCGGGAGGGGGGCCCGGAGGCGGGGGCGGCACGATCGTCCGGGCCCTCCCGGTCAGCTCCTCCGGCGGCGTGCCCGCGATCGTGGTGGACAAGGCCCAGGGGGCTTCGCACCTCAAGGTCTCGGCGCAAACCCAGGAGGAGCGGCGCGAGAAGAAGCTATCGCTGCTGCTCGAGATCTCCAAGGAGCTCTCCCGGCAGCAGGAACTCGACCGCCTGCTCGACAAGGTGGTGGACTTCACCTTCCAGGTGATGAACGTCGACCGGGTGTCGATTCTGCTGCTGGAGGCCAAATCGAGCGAGCTGGTGCCGCGGGTCTCGCGCAGCCGGACGGGGGACGCGAGCGCCGCGCGCCACGTGCCCCAGTCGATCGCCCGCAAAGCGGTGGACGAGCGGGTCGCGATCCTGTCGGACAACGCCGCCGCGGACGACCGCTTCAAGGGCAAGTCCATCCTCATTCAGAGCGTCCGCAGCGCGATGTGCACGCCGCTGCTCGGCTCCGACCAGAAAGCGCTGGGCATCCTGTACGTCGACAACCAGACCGCGACCCACTCGTTCACCGATGAGGACCTCGAGTTCCTCATCGCCTTCGCCGGGCTGACGGCGGTGGCGATCGAGAACTCCCAGCTCTCCGAGCGGATCCGGCGCGAGGCCCTGGTCCTGTCGAACTTCCAGCGCTACTTCGCCCCGAACCTCGCCTCCCAGATCGCCCAGCAGGAGGGCGCCGTGCAGCTCGGGGGCCAGAAGCGGCCCGTGGTGATCTTCTTTTCGGACATTCGGGGTTTTACGCCGATGTCCGAGCTGATGGGACCCGACGACATCGCGACGCTCTTGACCGAGTATTTCACCGAGATGGTGGACATCGTCTTCGAGCACAGCGGAACGCTCGACAAGTTCATGGGCGACGCGATCATGGCGCTGTGGGGCGCGCCGATCGCGCACGAGGACGACGCCGATCGGGCGATGACGTGCGCCCTCGATCAGCTCACCGCCCTCGAGAAGATGAACGTCCACTGGAAGGCCCAGGGGCGCCCCGAGCTCGGGATCGGGATCGGGATCAATTTCGGCGAGGTGTTCGCCGGCAATATCGGCTCCAATCGACGGCTCGAGTACACCGTGATCGGCGACGCCGTGAACACGGCCAGCCGGCTGTGCTCGACCGCCGGACCGAACGAGATCCTCATTTCGGAGCCGTTCTACAAAGCGCTGAAGCGGCCGCCCAAGGTCGAGACCCTGGATCCGATCCAGGTGAAGGGGAAGTCCAAGAAGGTCCCGGTCTACCGGGTGAAGCGGTAAGGCCGGCCGAAGCGCGCGAGCAGGTCGAGCGCCAGCCGCAGCGGCAGCCCCATCACCCCGAAGAAGTCTCCCTCGACGCGCTCGATCAGCGGCGCGCCCAGGCCCTGAATCGCGTAGGCTCCCGCCTTGTCGAGCGGCTCGCCCGTCGCGGCATACGCTTCGAGCGTCGGGCGGTCGGCCGGTCGGAAGGTGACGCGCGACACGTCGAGCGCCTGCGCGCGCTCGCCGTCCCGCGCCACCGCCACTGCCGTCATCACCTCGTGCGTGCGGCCCTGGAGCCGCCCCAGCATCGCGACGGCTTCGGCCGCCGTCCCGGGCTTCCCGAAGATCTCGCCGTCCAGGACGACCGTGGTGTCGGCCGCGAGGATCAGCGCGCCCGGCGCGCGCGGCACCACCGCCTCGGCCTTGGCCAGGGACAGCCGCGTGACGTAGGCGTCGGGTCGTTCGCCGGGCCACACGTGCTCGTCCACGTCCGGCGCGATCACCCGGAAGGGGATGTGTAGCATCTCGAGGAGCTGCCGGCGGCGCGGGCTGCCGCTGGCCAGGACAATCGGCTTGAGCGCTGCGTCCACGGGGCTCCGCGACCCTACTTTTCGAGGATCAACGTGACGGGACCGTCGTTCACGAGCTCGACCTGCATCAGCGCGCCGAACTCGCCCGTCGCCACGGGGATGCCCTGCGCCCGCTCGCGCAGCAGCGCGACGAAGCGGTCATAGAGCGGAATCGCGATTCCGGGGGGGGCGGCCTCGACGAAGCTCGGTCGCCGCCCTTTCCGGGCGTCGCCGTACAGCGTGAACTGCGACACCACGAGCAGCCCGCCGTGCACGTCGCCCAGCGCCAGGTTCATCTTGCCGTCGGCGTCCCCGAAGACGCGGAGCCCCAGGATCTTGTCGGCCATCCATGCTAGGGTCTCCTCCGTGTCGCCCGGCGCGAACCCGGCGAGGACGACGACCCCAGTCCCGATCGTCCCGGTCACCTGTCCGACCATGCGCACTTCCGCCCGGGAGACGCGCTGGAGCACTACGCGCACATCCCCGTCCTTGCCCGACCTCCCCTGTCTTCCCCCGTCATTTTCCTCGTCATTCCACCGTTACGCTCTTCGCGAGATTCCGCGGCTGATCCACTTTGCAGCCGCGCCGCACCGCCACGTAGTACGCCAGGAGCTGGAGCGGCAGCGCCGTGAGCACCGGCGTCAGGAGGTCGAGCGTCTGCGGGATCTCGATCGAGTAGTCGGCGAGCCGGGCGACGCCGCTGTCACCCTCCGTCACCACGGCGATGACGCGACCGCCCCGGGCCTTCACCTCTTCGACGTTGCTCACGACTTTCTGGTAGACGGCGTCCGTCGGCGCGATGAAGATCACCGGCATCAGGGCGTCGATCAGCGCGATCGGGCCGTGCTTCATCTCGGCCGCGGGATAGCCCTCGGCGTGGATGTAGGCGATCTCCTTCAGCTTGAGGGCGCCCTCCAGGGCGACGGGGAAGTTGTAGCCCCGGCCGAGGTACAGGGCGTTGGGCGCGCGGATCAGCTGCTCCGCGAGCTGCTCGACGGCCTCCGCCTTGGCCAACACCCGCTCCACCAGCTCGGGGAGCCGCGCGAGCGCCCGAACCACGTCCCGCCCCTGCAGGATCGAGAGGGCGCGCAGCCGGCCCAGCTTGAGGGTGAGCAGCGCCAGTGCGGCGATCTGGCTAGTGAACGCCTTGGTGCTCGCGACTCCGATCTCCGGCCCCGCGTGCAGGTAGACGCCCCCGTCGACCTCGCGCGCGATCGTGCTCCCGACCACGTTGACGAGGCCCAGGGTCCGCGCGCCACGCCGCTTGGCCTCCCGCAGGGCCGCGAGCGTGTCGGCCGTCTCGCCCGACTGCGAGATCCCCACGACCAGCGTCCGCTCGTCCACGATCGGGTTCCGGTACCGGAACTCCGAGGCGTACTCGACTTCCGTGGGCACCCGCGCCAGCTCCTCGATCATGTACTCGCCGATCAGGGCGGCGTGCCAGGAGGTGCCGCACGCGGTGATCACGATCCGCTCCACCTGCAGCAGGTCCTCGTCGGTCAGGTTCAGACCCCCGAGCCGGACCGTGCCTTCCTCCTCCAGGAGGCGGCCGCGCAGGGTGTTCCGCAGGCTCTCCGGCTGCTCCAGGATCTCTTTGAGCATGAAGTGGGGGTGGCCGCCGCGCTCGATCGTGGCCAGATCCCAGTCCACCTGGGTGACGGTCTTCGCCTTTTCGACCGCGTCCAGGTCGAGAATCCGGTACTCGCCCGGGCGCACGACCGCGAGCTCGCCGTCGTCGAGGTACACCACCGAGCGGGTGTGCGCCAGCACCGCGGAGGCGTCCGAGGCGACGAAGTGCTCGCCGCCGCCGTTCCCGATCGCGACCAGGAGCGGCGACCCGCGGCGCGCGGCGACGATCGTATCCGGCTCGCGGGAGGAGACCACGGCGATGCCGTAGGTGCCCTCGACCTGGTGCAGCGCCGCCGCCACGGCGTCCACCAGCGCCCCGCCCTTGGTATAGCGGTCCTCGATCAGGTGCGACAGCACCTCCGTGTCGGTCTCGGAGCGGAAGACGTGCCCCCGCTGGGCCAGGGCGGTGCGCAGCACGCCGGCGTTTTCTATGATGCCGTTGTGGACCAGCGCGAGCGTGCCGCCGCAGTCGGTGTGGGGGTGGGCGTTGGTGGTGGTCGGCGCGCCGTGGGTCGCCCAGCGCGTGTGGGCCAACGCGGTGTGTCCCGCCGGCAGGGAAGCGCCGAGCTGCTTCTCCAGCGCGCTGATCTTGCCCGCCGCTTTGACCACTTCAATCCGCCCGTCCTCCACGACGGCGAGGCCGGCAGAGTCATAGCCCCGGTACTCGAGCCGCTTCAGCCCCTCGAGCACGATCGCGGCCGCCGGCCGGGGGCCGGTGTAGCCTACGATGCCGCACATAGTCGCCGTCCCTCCTCGATCAGTCGCTCGGCGGCGGCGGCGCTCGGCGCCTCCGCGATCAGCCGCACGATCGGCTCCGTGTTCGAGGGCCGTACGTGCAGCCAGCGGTCCGGCCAGGCCAGCCGCAGGCCATCCTGCAGGTCGGCGGTCGCTTCAGGAAAACGCCCCCGCAGGGCCGCATAGACGCCCGTCAGCTCCCGTTCCGCGTTTCGCGTTCCGCGTTCGACCTTCGACTTCACGATCGCGTAGCGCGGGGCCGCCGCCACGAGGTCGCTGACGCGCTGCCCGCTGCGCACCACGAGCTCCAGCGCCAGCGCGGCGGCCACGGGCGCGTCGCGGCCCACGTGCAGGGCGGGATACATCACGCCGCCGTTCCCTTCGCCCCCGATGGGCGCTCCGACGCTCACGATCTTGCGCGCCACGTGCACCTCCCCGACCGGCGTCCGCACCAGCTCGGCGCCGCACTCCCGCGCCGCGTCCTCCACGACCAGCGACGTCGAGAGGTTACAGACGACGGTCGGGCGGTCAGGCGGTCGGGCGGTCGCGGACCCCGTCCCACCGCCTGGCCGCCTGCCCGCCTGACCGCCCAGCACCGCCCGTACCGCGAACGCCAGTGTGTAGTCCTCGCCGATCGGTCGGCCGGTCTCGTCCACGATCGCCAAGCGGTCGACGTCCGGGTCCACCGCGATCCCGACGTCGGCGCCGGTGCGCCGCACCAGCGCGGCGAGCTCGCCGAGGTGTTCCGGGACCGGCTCCGGCGCCCGAGGGAACCGGCCGTCGGTTTCCAGATTGATGCCCGTCACGCGACAGCCGAGGCGCTCGAGCAGCGCCCGCATGATGGGGCCGCCGGCGCCACGCACCGCGTCGAGCGCGACCGTGAACCCCCGCGCGCGAATCCGCGCCCCGTCGACCGCCGGGAGCCGGAGGACACGGTCGAGATGCCGCTCGATGGCCCCCTCGTCCGTCGTCACCCTCCCCGTCTTCCCCCGTCTTTCCCCGTCTTCCCCCGTCAGTCGCTGCACTCGGGCTCCCTCGGCGCCGTCGAGGAAGATCCCGTCGGGCCCGATGAACTTCAGCGCGTTCCACTCGATGGGGTTGTGGCTCGCCGTCACGGCGATCCCGCCCCCGGCGCGGTGGTGCTCGACAGCCAGCTGGATGGTGGGCGTGGGGACGACCCCGACGGTGACGACGTCGCAACCGGCGGCGACCAGGCCGGCGACCGCGGCCGGCAGGAACTCGGCCCCCGACTGCCGCGAGTCGCGCCCGACGACGACGCGCGGCATCCGCTCTCGCGCCCAGCGCCCGAACGCCGCGGCGTACCGGGTGACGACATCCGGCGTGAGGTCCTTGCCGACGATCCCGCGGACGCCCGACACGCCGACCATGAGAGTCTCCGTCATGGCGGCAACGTAGAAAGGCGGGTCAGGTTTGTGAAGCCTCGGCCGCAGCGGGCAGACGGACGGCCCGGTACGGGGGCGTCGGAATCGGCAGGGCGACGAGCTCGGGGAACGCGCGGAAGAACGCCTCGACAGCCTCGCCGGCGAACTGGACGCCGCGGCCCTCGCGCAGCTCCTGCAGGGCCCGATCCACGGACAGCGACGGCCGGTAGGGCCGGACGCTGGTCATCGCGTCGAATGCGTCGGCGACCGCGACCACCTGCACCTCCGGGGGGATGGCCTTGCCCTTGAGGCCGTCGGGCAGGCCGCGGCCGTCGATGCGCTCGTGGTGGGACCGGACGATGGCGATGATGAGCGGCTGGTCCCGGAGCAGGGGCCCGAGGATGCGCGCGCCGATCAGGGGGTGCTCCATGATGTGCCGGTATTCGGCGTCGGTCAGCCGCTCGGCCTTGTGCAGCACCTCCTCGCTGACTCCGATCTTGCCGATGTCGTGCAGGTGCCCGCCCAAGGCGATCGTGTCGACAGTCCCGTCCGGGAAGCCGAGCTCCCGGCCGATGCCGACGGCGTACTCGGCGACGCGGAGGGAGTGGCCCTTCAGGTAGGCGTCCTTGGCTTCGAGCGCCTGCGCCAGCGCCTGGACGCTGCCCAGGAACAGCTCCTCGATGCGGCGCGCCTGCGCCTGGACCCGCCGCTCCAACTCGGTTTGGTAGCTGCGGTTCTCGAGGATGAGGCGGCGCTTGTCCAGCGCCTGCTGCACGCGGGCCCGGACTTCGTCGAGGTGGAACGGCTTGGCCACGTAGTCCAGCGCGCCCATGTGCAGGCACGCGACCGCGCTTTCCACCTCGGCCACGGCCGTCACCACGATCACGCCCGTATCCGGCCAGCGTGTCGAGATCTCCCGCAGCAGCGCGACCCCATCCATCTGCGGCATCCGGAGGTCGGAAATGACCAGCGCGACGGGCCCGCGTTGCAGCACCTCCAACGCCTCCACCCCGGACGCGGCTTCCGCGCAGGCATAGCCGTCGCCCTCGAGCAGACGGACGAGCACCCGGCGCAGACGGGGCTCGTCGTCCACGACCAGGAGACGCGTCGAGTTGGACTCGGGCATCGGGGCTAACGTATCCGTCGCTTGCTCGGCGCGGAAGGCACCCTTACGTTCCGGCCATGACCAGGGCCTTCGACCAGGACCTCACCCGGCGCTTCGGAACCCGGGCCGTGCACGCGGGGCAGGTCCCCGACCCCCTGGCCGGCGCCGTCATGACGCCCATCTACCAGACCTCGACCTACATTCAGGAGGGTCTGGGGCGGCACAAGGGCTTCGAGTACGCGCGGACCCGGAACCCGACGCGCGAGGTGCTGGAGCGCAACGTGGCGGCGCTCGAGGGGGCGCGCCACGGCTTCGCCTTCAGCTCGGGGCTCGCCGCGCTCGACGCCGTCATGAAGCTCCTCTCGGCCGGCGACCACGTCGTGAGCGGCGAGAACGTGTACGGCGGCACCCACCGCCAGATGACGCACATCTGGGCGCGGCTCGGGCTCGCGTTCACGTTCGTGGACGGCGGCGATACCGCGCAGATCGCGGGGGCCGTGACCCCAGCGACCAAGCTCGTGTACGCGGAGACGCCCACCAACCCCATGATGCGGCTGTGCGACCTCGCGGCCACGGGCGAGATCGCCCGGCGCGCCCAGGCCCTGTTCGTCGTGGACAACACCTTCGCGACGCCGTTCTTCCAGCGCCCCATCGAGTTCGGGGCCGACATCGTGCTGCATTCGACCACCAAGTACTTGAATGGCCACAGCGACATGGTGGGGGGGATCCTCCTCGCGCAGCGGGACGACCTCGCCGAGCGGCTCGCCTTCATCCAGAACTCGTCCGGCGCCGTGCCCGGGCCCTTCGACTGTTGGCTCGCGGTGCGCGGGACCAAGACGCTCGCCCTGCGCATGCGCCAGCACGACGCGAACGGATGCCGCATCGCCGAGTGGCTGTCGCACCACCCGCGGGTGCGGCGGGTGTACTACCCCGGGCTGCCGTCCCACCCGCAGCACGCGCTGGCCGCTCGCCAGATGACGGGCTTCGGCGGGATGATCAGCCTCGAGCTGGGCGACGTGGCGTTCGCCCGGCGCTTCGTGGAGCGGACCCGGATCTTCGCGCTCGGGGAATCGCTCGGCGGCGTGGAGAGCCTCGTCGGCCACCCCGCCTCGATGACCCACGCCAGCGTCCCGCCGGCGATGCGGCAGGCCATGGGGCTCACCGACAGCCTCGTCCGCCTCTCGGTCGGCATCGAGGACGTCGAGGATCTCATCGCGGATCTCGACCAGGCGCTGGCGGACGACTGACCGCCACCGAAACCCGGCTCACGCCCGGACGTAGAGAGATGAATACTCGCAGGAGACTGCCATGACTGAAGGCACCGGACTCCCGGCCCAGCGCCCCCGCCAGATCCTCCCCCAGATCGCGCCCGTCGCCTGGGAGCACCCCGCCGACCGCGCCGCGCTCCAGGCGCTCCGGGCGGTGCCCGGCTTCGACGAGCTGCTCAAGAAGATCTACGGTTTCTTCGGCGAGCGCGGCATCCGGATCCTGTTCCAGGCCGATGCCGTGCGCGTGGGCCCGAAACAGTTCCCCCAGCTGAACGCACTGTACACCGAGGTGCTCACGACGCTCGACTGGCCGGACCGCCCCGAGCTGTTCGTGTCGCAGACACCGATCGCCAACGCCGGCGCTTTCGGCATGGATCGGCCCTTCATCGTCATCAACTCCGGCGCCCGCACGATCCTGGACGACGACGAGATGCGCGCCCTGCTCGGCCACGAGCTCGGGCACGTCATGAGCGGCCACGCCCTCTACAAGACGATGCTCTGGATCCTGCTCAACGTGAGCCTGTCAGCCCTGCCCTTCCTCGCCGGGATGGCGATCCTGCCGATCCAGATCGCGCTGCTCGAATGGTACCGCAAGAGCGAGCTGTCGAGCGACCGGGCGGGGCTCCTGGCGACGCAGGACGCGATCGCCTCGCTCCGCATGCACCTCAAGTTCGCCGGCGGCGGCGACCTCAAGGAGATGGACCTCGACACCTTCCTCGTCCAGGCGAAGGAATTCGAGGAGACCGGCGGCGCGATCGATCGGATCTTCAAGATCCTCGGGGTGCTCGGCCGGACCCATCCGTTCAACACCGTGCGGGCCGCCGAGCTACAGCGCTGGATCGAGGCGGGCCATTACGACCGGATCCTGCGGGGCGAGTATTCCAAGCGCGGCCCGGAAGCCGAGCAGCGGCCGATCGACAAGGACATCGACGAAGCGCGCGACTACTACATGAAGGAAGCCAAAGCGGTCGTGGACGACGTGGTGGACTCCGCGCGGCGCGCGGCCCAGGCCTTCACGGACGCCTTCAAGAAGAAATAGGTGCGGATTCTGGTCGTCGGCGGAGGGGGGCGCGAGCATGCCCTGTGCTGGGCGTTGCACCGCGACACTCCGCCCCCCGACGCGACCCTTTTCGCCGCTCCGGGGAATCCCGGCACCGCCCAGTTCGCCACCAACCTCAAAATCCCCGCGACCGCCGTGGACGACCTCGTCCGGGCGGTGGCCGAGCAGCGCATCAACCTGACGATCGTCGGTCCGGAGGCACCGCTCGCCGCGGGCCTCGCCGACCGGCTCCGGGCCACCGGCCGGGCCGTGTTCGGCCCGGGGGCCGCCGCCGCCCGGCTCGAGTCGTCGAAAGCGTTCGCCAAGGAGATCCTGGCGCGCGCCCACGTCCCGACGGCCCGGAGCCGCGCCTTCACCGACTTGACCGAAGCGCTCACCTACATCGGGGACCACGCCGAGCCGCTGGTGGTCAAGGCGTCGGGCCTCGCGGCGGGCAAGGGCGCCATCGTGTGTCCGACCCGCGGGGCGGCCGCCGCCGCCGCCCGCGCCATGCTCGCCGACGGCACGCTCGGCGACGCCGGACGCGAGATCGTCGTCGAGGAACACCTCGACGGGGAAGAGTTGTCGGTCCTGGGGCTCACCGACGGCGAGCGGGTCGTGCTGCTCCCGGCCGCCCAGGATCACAAACGGCTGGGCGAGGGCGACACGGGGCCGAATACGGGCGGGATGGGCGCGTACGCGCCCGTCAGCCTCGCGTCCCCCGCCCTGCTCGAGCGCGTGCGGCGGGACGTGTTCGAGCCCACGCTGCGGGAGATGATCGCGCTCGGCACCCCCTACCAGGGCGTCCTGTACGCCGGTCTGATGCTGGCTGCCGACGGCACGCCGTACGTCCTCGAGTTCAACTGCCGGCTCGGCGACCCCGAGGCTCAGGTGGTGCTCCCGGTCCTGCCCCACGGGGCCACGGCCCACCTCGCCGACATCGCCTTCGGGCGCTGGAAGCCCGACGAGCCGTTGCTGCCAGCGGTCCGGGCCGCCGTGACGACCGTGCTCGCCGCGCCCGGGTACCCGGAAAAGCCGGATATCGGCGCCGCGATCCGCCTGCCGCCCCCCGACGCCTGGGACGCCGACACGCTCGTGTTTCATGCCGGGACGTTGCGCGGTCCGGATGGCACCCTCCGCGTCAGCGGCGGGCGGGTGCTGAGCGTCACAGGTCTCGGGGCGACGGTCCCGGAGGCTGCCCAGCGGAGCGCCCAGGCGTGCGCCCGGGTCTCCTTTCAGGGAATGACCTACCGGCGCGACATCGGGTGGCGCGAGATCAGGCGTGCCGGAGCTGCCTGAGGTCGAGACCATCGTCCGGCAGCTCGTGCCCCGGCTCGAAGGGCACCGCGTGGCCGGCGCGCGACTCAGGAAGTCCGACGTCCTGCGGGGGGTCTCCAAGGCCCGCCTGCTGCGCACGCTCACCGGCAACACTTTCGAAGAGATCACCCGCCGCGCCAAGCACGCCGTCTTCCGCCTCGCGAGCGGACACCGAATGGTGGTGCAGCCCCGCATGACCGGCTCGCTGCTCGTGTACGACCGGCCGATGACGCGGGAGCAAACCCGCTACGCCGTGCTAGTCTGCACGCTGGAGGACGGCCGCGTGTTCGTCTATCGGGACGTGCGGCGGCTGGGAACCGTGTGGCTGCTCGACGAGCCGGCTTGGGTGGCGTACACCGCCCGCATCGGCCCGGAGCCGCTGGACGACACCTTCACCCCGTTCGTCTTCGCGGAACGGCTCAAAGGCACCCGCCAGGCGGTCAAGAAGGCGATCATGGACCAGCGGCGCCTCGCGGGGGTGGGGAACATCTATGCGAACGAGGCGCTGTTCGAGGCCGGCCTCGACCCCTCGAAACCGACCTCGCAGCTCACGCTCAAGGAGCTCGCCGCGCTGCATGCCGCGGTGCGTGGCGTGCTCGGCCGCGCCGTGCGCTCGGAGGGGACGACCGTCCGCGACTACCGCACCGGCACCGGGGGTACCGGGCGGTTCCAGTTCGAGCTCCAGGTGTACGGGCGTGGGCGCCAGCCGTGCGTCCGGTGTGGCAAGACGCTCGTCACGACGCACGCGATCGACCGGCGGGCGACGACGTTCTGCCCGAAGTGTCAGCGCTGAGACAGCGCGACGATCCGCGCCCGGGGCGGAATCCCAGGCTCGAGCTCCACGATCCCCACCGACGGCCGGAGATCGAACCGCGCCGGCCCCGCCCCCCCGGGGTTCATCACGGTCACCGTCCGGTCCACCAGCTCGAGCAAGGCGCGATGGGTATGGCCGTATACGATGATCTCGGCTTCCGGGAAAGCCTGGTGCAGGAGCGCCGGGGTGGGGTGGCCGAACTGATCGCCGTGCGTCACCACGATCTCGAACCCGTCGAGTTGGAGTGTGGCGACCTGGGGCAGCCGGGAGCGGAGGTCCGGTCCATCCGTGTTGCCGTAGACCGACGTGACGGGCGCCAGCGCCTCGAGCTCCGTCAGGACCTCCCGTTTCCCTACGTCGCCTGCGTGGAGGATGTGGTCCACCGCCTCGAAGACCTCGAATACATCAGGTCGTAACAGCCCGTGCGTATCCGAAATTATCCCGATCCGCATTCAACTCTCGTCCAACGGAGCGTCGTGGCGTCGTGCGGCAGCCGCTAGCCCTGCCACCGCGGCACCAGCTCGATCTCGACGCCCAGATGATCGAGCACGCGCTGCACCACGAAATCCACGAGCTCGCTCACTTTCGTGGGCCGGTGGTAGAACCCGGGAGCGGCGGGGAGGACGAGGGCGCCGGCTTCCGTGGCGAACGTGAGGTTGCGGAGGTGGACCAGCGACAGCGGCGTCTCACGCGGCACGAGGACGAGCTTGCGCCGCTCCTTCAGCACGACGTCGGCCGCGCGCTCGATCAGCGACCGGCTGGTGCCGTGGGCGATCGCGGCAACGGTGCCCATGGAGCACGGGCAGATCGCCATCCCCGCGCTCGGCGCCGATCCCGAGGCCGGCGTCGCGCCGCGGTCCTTGTCGTCGAACACCGTGACGGCGGACCAGTCGCCGCCCGTGGCGCGCTTCAGCCCGGCGTCGTCAATGATGCCGCACTCCGCCTCGATCAGCCGCCAGCCGTGGGGCGAGATCATGAGCCACGTCGGCACCTGGTGCGTGGCCAGCACCTCGAGCAGGCGCACCCCGTAGGGAGCGCCCGAGGCGCCGGTGATGGCGAGGAGGACGGGACGTTTCATGGGTGTGCGGCCTGAAACATACCGCCTCTGGCGCGGGCCCGGAGCCGTGGTTTATTCCATGACCGTCGCCGTCGTCACGCCCCCCGTCGTTCTCGCCGGAGGCCCGCATGTCGCCCAGGATGCACCGCTTCGCGACCGCCCAGCTGTCGTGGCTCTTCCCCGTCGTCGCCGCAGCGGCGCAGCAGGGCGCCCCCCCCACCTCCGCCGCTCCCGCGTCCCCGCCGCCGCCGATCGCCGCCGTCCGGCCCACCGAGCTGAGAATGCACGGGCACGTCCGGACCGACGAGTACTACTGGCTGAGGGAGCGGGAGAACCCCGAGGTGATCCGTTACCTCGAGGCCGAGAACGCCTACACCGACGCGATGACCGCGCATACCAAGGCGCTGCAGGAGCGGCTGTTCGAGGAGATCAAGGCCCGCATCAAGCAAACCGACGTCTCGGTGCCCTACCGGCAGGGCGGGTACTTCTACTACACCCGCTTCGTCGAGGGGAAGAACTATCCGATCTACGCGCGCAAGCGCGGGTCGCTCGACGCCCGCGAGCAGGTGATACTCGACGGCAACGCCCTCGGCGAGGGGAAGCCGTTCTTCCAGGTGATGGGCTGGCAGGTGAGCTCGGGCGAGAACCTGCTCGCGTTCGCCGTGGACACGATCGGCCGGCGCATCGCGACGATCCGCGTCAAGAACCTGACCACCGGCGCGCTGCTCCCCGACGTGATCCCGAACGTGACGGGCAACCTCGCCTGGGCCGAGGACAACCGGACGCTGTTCTACACCAAGCAGGACTCGGTAACACTCCGGTGGCACCGGATCTACCGCCATGTCCTGGGCACCGACCCTGCGCGGGACCAGCTGGTGTTCGACGAGACGGATGAGACGTTCAACGCCTTCGTCTTCAAGACCAAGTCCCGCCGGTACGTGATGATCGCGTCGTCCCAGACCTTGGCCGACGAGTATCGCTACATCGACGCGCGGCAGCCGGCCGGGGCGTTCCGGGTGTTCCTGCCGCGCCGGCGCGGCCACGAGTACGGCGTGGACCATTTCGGCGACGGTTTCTACATCCGCACCAACGACGGGGCCCGGAACTTCCGGCTGATGCGCACGCCCGTCGGGCGCACCGACCGGGCGAACTGGCAGGAAGTGATCCCGCACCGCGAGGACGTGTTCCTCCAGGGGTTCGAGATCTTCAAGGACCACCTCGTCGTATCCGAGCGCAAGAACGGACTGGTGCAGCTGCGGGTGCGCCCCTGGTCCGGCGCAGCAGAGCATTACCTCGACTTCGGGGAGCCCGCCTATTTCGCGTCCATCGGGACGAATCCCGAGTTCGACACGCGGATCCTGCGCTTCGGCTACTCGTCGCTCACGACCCCGAGCTCGACCTACGACTACGACATGGAGACGCGGCAGAAGACCCTGCTCAAGCGCGAGGAGGTGCTGGGCGGCTTCGATCCCGCGAACTACGTCACCGAGCGGACGTACGCCACGGCGCGCGACGGCATCCGGGTCCCCGTCTCGCTCGTGTACCGCAAAGGGGTGGAGCGCCGGTTCCCCGCCCCCACGCTGCTCTACGGGTACGGCTCCTACGGCTCGAGCAGCGAGCCGACGTTCTCCTCCCTGCGCCTGTCGCTGCTCGACCGCGGCTTCGTCTACGCGATCGCGCACATCCGCGGCGGCCAGGAGCTCGGCCGCCAATGGTACGAGGACGGGAAACTCCTGAAGAAGAAGAACAGCTTCACGGATTTCATCGACGTCGCGGCGCATCTGGTGGCCCGGGGCTACACCGCGCCGGACCGCCTGTTCGCCCAGGGAGGCAGCGCCGGCGGGTTGCTCATCGGCGCCGTGGTCAACCTGCGGCCCGACCTGTTCAAGGGCGCGATCGCGACCGTCCCGTTCGTCGACGTCGTGACGACGATGCTCGACGCCAGTATCCCGCTGACCACGGGCGAGTACGACGAGTGGGGCAACCCCAACGACTCGGCGTACTACCGGTACATGCTCTCGTACTCGCCGTACGACAACGTGGCGCGCAAGGCCTACCCCAACCTGCTCGTCACCGCAGGGCTGCACGACTCGCAGGTCCAGTACTTCGAGCCCGCGAAATGGGTGGCGCGGCTGCGGGCGATGAAGACCGACACGAACCGCCTGCTCCTGAAGACCAACATGGAGGCGGGGCACGGCGGGGCGTCGGGGCGCTACCAGCGCTGGCGGGAGATCGCCTTCCAGTACGCGTTCCTGCTGGACCTCGCCGGCCTGGCCGTATCGCCGGTGGGCGCCTTGTCGCCGTAAGCTCCTAACGGCCGCGGCGGTTCGGCGTGGGGCTGCGCACCGGATGCCGCGGCGGGCGCGGTGGCGCGGGGGAACGCGGAACGCGGAAGTCGGAACGCGGAACTTTGGGGTTGGGTCCGGTCGCCGGGGCACCGGTTCCGCGTTCCGCCTTCCGCCTTCCGCGTTTCATCGGATCCGATCCACCATGGCGCCCAGGAACACCACGATGCTCACGAGCCCATTCGCGCGAAAGAACGCCGCGTCGAGGCGAGACAGGTCCCCGGGTCTGACCAACCGGTGCTCCCAGGCGATCAGGCCGGCGCCCACGCCCACCCCGGCGAAGTAGGCCGCCCCCAGGTCCGCGCCGGCCCCGAACGCCAGCAGCAGGAGAATCGCGACCCCGTGCAAAACCTTGGTGAGCAGGATGCTCCTGCCCGCCCCGAGCCAGACCACCGCCGAGCGGAGCCGCTCGGCCCGGTCGAAGTCCTCGTCCTGGAGCGCGTAGATGATGTCGAACCCCGCGACCCAGCACGTCACCGCGGCGGTGATGGCGGCAAGCGTCCACCAGGGATCGCTCCACACGCCCGCCACCGCCAGATAACCGCCCACCGGAGCGATCGCGAGCGACAGGCCGAGCCAGGCGTGCGACCAATGCGTAACCCGCTTGGTGTAGCTGTAGGCGGCGATCCAGAGCAGCGCGGGGAAGGCCAGCCAGCCGCACAGCGGGTTCAGCGCCCACGCCGCCGCGAGAAACGCCAGCGCGGCGACCGCCACCGCGATCCACGCTTGGCCGACGGTGATCCGGCCCGTCGGGAGCTCCCGCGCGCGGGTGCGCGGATTGCGCGCGTCCAGCGCGCGGTCGGCGATGCGGTTGATGGCCATCGCCACGAAGCGCGCGGCGGTGAACGCGAGCACGACCAGGGCCACGGTCTGCCACGTCACGGCATGGGTGCGCGACGCCACCACGGCCCCCAGCAGCGCAAACGGCAGCGCAAAGAGCGTGTGCGGCAGTTTCACGAAGTTGACGTAGCGGATGAGGAGACTCTCGCCCACGAACGTCTGCCCTTCCCGGACCGGAACCGCCACCGCTTCCCCCTTCCGCCGTTCCGTCATTCCGTCCTTCCGTCGCCTTTATAGCTCAATCCCCAGCTCCTTCCACATCGCATCCACCCTGTGCTTCGTCGCCGCGTCCATCACGATCCGATCCGGCCACTCGCGGGTGAACCCCTCTTCCTTCCACTTCCGCGTGGCATCGATCCCCATCTTGGATCCGAACGTGAATCCCCGGCTGGAGTGATCCAGCACGTCGATCGGTCCCTTGGTGAACCGGACATCGCGCTCGGGATCGATATGATTGAGCGCCACCCACCACGCCTCCTGCGGGTCGCGCACGTTCACGTCCTTGTCCAGCACCACGATCACCTTGGCGAGGCTCATCAGGCCCTGCCCCCACAGCCCGTTCATCACCTTGTAGGCCTGCCCCGGATACTGCTTGTCGATGCTCACGAACACGAGGTTGTGGAAGATGCCCTCGGCCGGCATGTGCAGGTCCACGATCTCCGGCAGGGTGAGCCGCAAGAGCGGGAGGAAGACCCGCTCGGTCGCGTGTCCCAGGTAGTAGTCTTCCATCGGCGGCCGGCCCACGATCGTATGCGGCCAGATCGGGTCCGTCCGCATCGTCACTGCGGTGACGTGCATTTTGGGATAGTAGTCGGCCAGCGAGTAGAACCCGGTGTGGTCGCCGAACGGCCCCTCGAGCACCAGCGCTTCCCGCGGGTCGACGTACCCTTCGAGCACGAGCTCCGCCTCAGCCGGCACTTCTAGGTCGGCCGTCACCGCCCGGACGAGCCGGACGGGCTTGCCGCGCAGGAATCCGGCGAAGAGGAACTCATCGATCGAGGGAGGCAGCGGCGCGGACGCGGCGTAGATGCTGGCGGGGTCGCCGCCCAGCGCGATCGCCACCGGCATCGTCTCCCCGCGCGCCGCCATCTCGCGCCAGTGCGCCGCCCCCACCTTGTGGCGCTGCCAGTGTACCGCGACCGCGTTCGGGCCCAGCACCTGGACGCGGTACATCCCCACGTTTCGCACTCCGGACACGGGGTCCCGCGTGATGACGCCGGCCAGCGTGATGTAGGGCCCGCCGTCCCCGGGCCAGCAGACGGGCACCGGCAGCTCGCCGAGGTTGACGTCCCGATCGCGCGCCACGACCTCCTGGCTCGGCGCTCGGCCGCTGACGGTCTTGGGGGGGAACTGGGCCACTTCGACGAGGCGCGGCAGCAGCGCGAGCTTGCCGAGGAGGCCGTCGGGCACTTTGAGCTGCAACAGGTCCGTGATCCGGGCGCCGATGTCGTCCAGGCGCTCCACGCCGAGGGCCAGGGCCATGCGCCGCTCGGAGCCGAACAGGTTGATCGCCACCGGGAGGCGGGAAGGCCCGCCTCGTTGCAGGGTGGGACGGGTGAACAGCAGGGCCGGGCCGCCGCCGGGAGATTTCATGCAGCGATCGGCGATTTCCGTGATCTCGCGGTCCACCGACACAGGATGCGCCACCCGCACCAGCTCTCCCGCGGCGTACAGCGCGTCGACGAACGCATGCAGGTTATCGAGTGCCATGATGGATGGTGCAGATCCCGCCGGTCACGAGCTCGTAGCCGACGCTATGGAAGCCCGCGGCGGCCATGCGGGCGGCCAGCGCCTCGGGGTCCGGGAACGCGAGCACGGACTCTGGCAGGTAGGTATAGGCGTCCCTATGTTTCGACACCGCGCGGCCGATGGCCGGCAGGACGCGAGTGAAATAGAAGAGGTAGGCCGCGCGCAGCGGCGCGAAGCGTGGCATGCCGAACTCCAGCACCACGAACCGCGCTCCCGGCCGGAGGACGCGGGCCGCCTCGACGAGCCCGGCGTCCAGGTCGGCGAGGTTCCGCACTCCGAAGCCCACCAGAGCGCCGTCGAATCGCGCGTCGGCGAACGGGAGCCGCAGGGCGTCGGCGGCGACCGGCGTCAGACGGAGGGGGGCCGCCTTGCCCCGACCCCGCGCGAGCATCGGCACGACGAAATCCGCCCCGATCACCCGTCCGCGGAACCGCGGCGCGCGGGCGAGCGTCGCGGCGAGGTCCATCGTGCCGGCGCACAGGTCGAGGTAAACGCCATTCGGCCGGGCCTCCCACCCGAGCCGCCGGACGGCGGCCCGGCGCCAGTGCCGGTCCACGTTGAGGCTGAGGAGATGGTTCAGCAGATCGTAATGCGGGGCGATGGCGGTGAACATCCGGCGCACGGTGGACCGCTTCACGTCGGCCGCGGGTGCCGAGGGAGAGGGAGGCGTCATAGGCGCGAAAGATAGGCCGAGCCACCTGACGGGCGCCAGCGATCAGCAGGTGGTCACGTGGGCCAAACAGGGCCACGACGCGGCGTACCGCGAGCTGGTGCGCCGCTATGAGCGCCCGGTCTTTTCGTTGCTCTACCGCATGGTGCGCGATCGCGCGCTGGCGGAGGACCTGGCGCAGGAGACCTTCATCAAGGTCCTGAACGGGATCAAGTCCTACCGTCCCGAGTTCAAGTTCTCGTCCTGGATCTTCAAGATCGCGAACAACGCGGCGATCGATCACCTGCGCCGTAAGAGTCTCGAGACGCTGTCGCTCGACGGGTCGCCCATGGCCGAGACGCCCGAGGAGATGAGCGCCACCGCCCTGCAGCTCGGGAGTCGGGGGGAGACGCCGCTGCAGGAGCTCGAAGCCCGGGAGCTGGGCACGGCCATCGAGCGGGCCATCGGGCGGCTGCGGCCCGAGTACCGAGCCTGCATCCTGCTGCGGCACGTGGAAGGCCATTCGTACGAAGAAATCGCGGAAATGCTGGATCTGCCGCTGGGCACGGTGAAGACGTATATCCATCGGGCCCGCAACGAATTACGAGGATACCTCGAGGACCGCCGGGCGTGAAACCGACGCGGGGGGAGCGCCGTAAGGCTCCGAAACCACTATGACAGCTCTCCACCAACACCTCGCCACCGAAGAGATCGAGCTCTGGGCTCAGGGTCTGCTCGGCGCCGCCCGCGCGATGCACCTCGCGGACTGCTCGCTGTGCCTGGTCGAGGCCGAGCGGGAGCGCAAAGTCCTGCTCGAGCTCGTCCGGCTGCCGCGCTTCGCCCCCGAGGCCGGCTTCGCCGACCGGGTGATGGCGCACGTGAGAATCCCGACGCCGTCGGGGGATTTCGAGAGATAAGAGGCTAAGGGGCTAAGGGGCTAAGTGATCTCCTTAGCCTCTTAGCCCCTTAGCCTCTTAGCCCCTTAGGGAAATTGGTACCGGTACACCAGGAAGGTGGTGCCGCGGGAGAGCGCATAGAGCGCGCCGTCGGGCCCCACCTTCAGGTCGAACACATTGCTGCCGGTCCGGGCGAAGGCGTAGACCGCGTTGCCGTTCGCCGGGTCGAGCCGGTTGATCCACCCGTCCACGTAGTCCCCGAAGAAATAGGTGCCCACGTACTCGGGTGGGAACGTCGGCGTCGACGGGTTGTAGAACGCCGCGCCCACGATGGCGTCGCCCGAGACCAGGCCCCCACTGTGCACGTAGGCGTAGATCGGCGCGCGGAAGCGCGGGTCGGTGGTGGGCCCCTCGGTCGTCGGCCACCCGTAGTTGGACCCGGCGACGCCCTCGTTGACCTCCTCCCACGTGTTCTGGCCCACGTCGTTGATGAACATGCGGCCGGTCCCTGGCTGGAACGCGAAGGTGAACGGGTTTCGGAGCCCCAGCGCCCAGATCGCCCGGAAGACACCCGCGGCGGTCCCGAAGAACGGATTGTCGGAGGGGATTGTGAGATCGTCGTTGTACCGCAGAATCTTCCCGAACCGCGACGTCATGCTCGGCGCGTTCGACGAGGAGCCCTGGTCACCGATGGCGACGTACAGCTTGCCCTCGATGGGCGAGAAGTGCAGCGCCCCACCGTTGTGGTTGCCGCCCACCCCCACCGTCGGGAGATCGTCGAGCAGGATGGTCTCGACGCCGGTCGAGACGTTGGGGTCGCCCGCGCTCGCGACGATCCGGCTGATCCGGTTGTGATTGGTGGGCGTCGGGCTCGTGTAGTACACGTAGACGAACCCGTTGGCCGCGAAGTTCGGGTGGAAGGCGACGCCGAGCAGCCCCTGCTCGCCTTGGTTCGTGACCGTGAAAGTGTGGAACGGGGTGGCGAGCGGGGCGCCGCCGCCGGCCGGCGCCACGCGGAGCTCTCCATTCTGTTGGCAGATGAAGAGCCGTCCATCCGGGGCGAACGCCATCGCCGTGACGGCCGTCAGGCCGGAGGTATAGGTCGTCCGGCTGAACCCGGTGGGCATGTTGACGGCGTTCCCGAAGGTCACGGTCGCCACCGCCCACGGGGAGACGTTGCCGGCCGCGTCGCGCGCCCGGGCGCGGAGCACGTGGACGCCCGTGGTGTACGCGCTCGTGGCCGGCAGCGTGGCCTCATAGGGCGCCGACGCGTCCTCGGGGCCCAGGTCCACCCCATCTACCTGGAATTGAACGCCCGCCACACCGACGTTGTCCGTGGCGGTGGCGGTGAGCGTGAGCGCGCCGGTCAGGCCGGTCGCCTGGTCGGCGGGCGCGGTGAGCGTGACCGTCGGGGGCTCGGTGTCGCCGCCCGGCGGGGGAGTCACGGTGAACGACACCGGGGCCGAGGTGGTGACGGCGAGGAGATTGTCGGTGGCGCGCGCGGTCAGATTGCGGGTGCCGCTCGTCGTCGGCGTCCAGGCGATGCTGTAAGGACTAGTAACGTCGGTCCCGATGGACGTGGGGCCGTCGAAGAACTCGACCACCGTCACGCTGCCGTCGGGGTCGGTCGCGTCGGCGCTGACGGTGACCGCCGTGTTGACGGGGGCGCTCGCCCCGTTCGCCGGCGCAGTGAGGCTCACGCTCGGCGGGGTGTTGGTGCTGCCGGCCGTGTAAGTGACGGTGTAGACCGTGTTCACCACGGGGGTGCTGATGGTGTGCGTGGCGGCCCCACCGTCGGACCAGGAGGTGTAGGTGTAGACTGTCGGGCCCACCGTCTGGGGGCTCACGGCACCGAGCTCCCGATTGATGCCCACGACGCCCGTAATGGCGAGGGGCGTCGTCCGCGGCTGGCCGTCGAGCGTCAGCTGGAGCCCGGGGGGCGCGGTGGCCAGGGTCAATGTCACCGTGCGCGGCTGGACGTCCCGGACCACCGTGTCCGCTACCCCCTCCGCGTCGACGGCCACGAGATAGAAGCGGTACCAGACGTTCGCCGACGTCTCACCGACGGTCGGGATGGTGACGCTGCCGCCGGCGCTACCGGCGGTATGCGGCAGGAACGGATGGGTATGGGTGTCGTGATGGAAATCGGCCCACCAGCTGAGCCGCGTCGCGGCGAGCGCGCCTTCCTCGGGATCGGTCGCGCTGCCGCCGTAGGTGATCACGTCGCCACCGCGGTAGGTCGTCCCCGGCGCCGGTGAGATCATGGTCGCCGTGGGACCGCGGTTCGGGGCAGGGGGATCGGTGGTCACCTCACACGCTGGCATCAGCGCGAGCGTGAGGCCGAGCAGGCTGGTTGCTGCCACGCGCCACGACATCGGTCCCCTCTCCTTCCCTGGTCCGTTCAGCTCTGTCTGCAAACTCGGCTATGCGGCCAGTCACCGCCAGTGAGCCAGGTCACAGGGTCGGTGGTCGGCGTCGCCTTTCAGTGGCAGGTCATCGAGCCCGAATCCGTGAACGTCTGCCCCGCGATGGGCACGAACTCCCACGCATACGAGTCCGGAGCGAGGGTGAGCTTGAGCACCCCGTACACCCCGCTCGAGCGCACCTCGCTGTTCGGCCGCGGCGTGCCGATCCGGTCGATCCCCTGCCCTCCCGTCCCCACCGTGAACTGTCGGATGCCGTGCTCGGGATCCGCCCGCTCGGCCGGCGTTTGCGGCGCGAAGCGCTCGTAGATGCGGTAGTGGCCGTTGAGCACCACGTCCGCCCCGGCGCCGTACAAGGCGTCCCAGAAGGGCCGCACTTCCAGGCGCACCGGCGGGCCGGATGAGCTGAAGCGCGGGTGGTCCCAGTAGGCGAGCAGGCAGGGCTGCCTGGTCGCCGCGAGGTCCGCCCGCAACCATTGCTCCTGGGCGGACCCCACGGCCGTGCCGATGTTGCTGTTCAGCACGACGATGTGCCACGTGCCCAGGTCGTAGCTGTAGTAGCCCAGCGCCCGGTCCCCCGCGCCGGCCCCGAAATAATCAATGTACCCCGCCGCCCCCGGAGTCTTGTAATCCACCTCGCCCGCCGCCGGCCGGGTGCGGGTGGCGTGCCGGCCCCAGGACGGCCCGTAGCAGTCCCGGAACTCGCCGGGGGAGCCGTCGGTGTTGACGTTCTCCCCGGTGGTAAACACGGTGCCCGGAATCGCGTCGAGCAGCAGGGCGGTCTGCTCGTCGTTCGGTCCGTCGCACCGCGCGATGTTCCCCGCCCCCACGGGCACGACGGGGGCGACGGCAGGTTGCGGCTGCGCGGAGGGGCGGCGCGGCGCGGGCTCGCCGCAGGCCGCGACGAGGAGCACGGCAAGCAAAACCGAGGGGGGAAGACGGGGGAGGAC
>JBOHSA010000251.1:0-21346 GCA_050732995.1 Gemmatimonadales bacterium
CCAGGCGAAGCGCCGGAACTCCGGCGTCGTGCTCTCGGTCACGGGGCGCATCGGCGGAGCCGGGGCACCGGCCCGGCTCGGCTGGAGATACAGCTCGGGGGGATCATTCGCGCTCGAGTGCAGCACCGCGAGCAGGCGGCCGTCGGGCGAGACGACCACATCCTGCCGGCCCTCGGCGGTCGTGAGCTGCGTCCGCCGGCCGGAGGCGACGTCGAGGGCGTAGAAATGCACCTGGGCGAAGTCGCCCTCGTTGGTGTGCAGGTAGATCGTGCGCCCGTCGGGCGACAGCTGCGCGTCCACCACCTCCCAGCGCCCGCTCGTCAGCGGCTTCGGAGTCCCGCCGGCCGCGGCCACGGTGTACAGGTGAGCGTATCCCGTTTCCTCGCTGCCGTAGTAGACCGTTGCTCCATCGCGCAGCCACCCGGCGGTGAAACCGAGGGGGCCGTCGAGCCAGGCGTCGTCGTGCAGGTGCGCGACCGCCCGCTTTTCAAGGGAGGGCAGGTCGATCACCACAAGCCACGCGTCGTTGTAATCAGCAGTCGCGACGCGCAGCAGGGCGTGCCTGCCGTTCCGCGAGACGGCGATCCCCGCAACGTCCTGCTCCCGGCTCCCTGCTCCCTCCCAGTTGATCCACGTGGTTTTTCCCGTCGCCACCTCGAGCAGCGCCGCCTTTTGGCGAGATTGCGCATCCCCGACCTTGGTGCGGATCTGCTGGGTCTCGACGTACCCCGCCTGGTTGACCCAGACGGGCATGGCGACCTGGCGCCCGTCCACCGAGTCGCCGCGCACCCGCTCGGTCAGTGTGAGGAGCACGAAGCGGCCATCGGGCGCCACCTCGAGCCGTGCGACGCTCTGCCGCTCCGCGAGCCACAGCGGCTTCGCCGCGGTCGTATCCGTGTCGGCGCGCAACTGCTCCTCCGCCACCTGGCGGCGGATAAAGTCGAACAGCTCGCGCTGCTGGTCCCGCAGGAATTTCTTCTGTCCGACGGGGTCGGCCGCCTTGCGCGGCTCGGAACCCCGGCGGATGTCGGTGAGCTGCGTGAGCCGGCCACCCTCGAGCTCCAGACCCCACGCGTTGTTGTCGCGCGTGAAGTGGACGGTCCGGCCGTCGGCCGACCAGGACGGAGCCGACTCGGCGCCCGTCGTCTGCGTCAGCCGGCGCTTGGCGCCCGCGCGATCGACGAGATACAGGTCGCCCCCGAGCGCCACGACCTGCCGGCGCTGATCGGGGGACCAGGCGCCCGTCGCCATCGGGATGGTGTCCACCACCCGGCGCGGCAGCCGCTCGGGCGCGCCGCCCGCGACGGCCGCGCGGTAGTCCTGATCGAGCGTGTCAGCGCCGGGGCTGCGCCAGCGGAAGTACACGTGGCGGCCGTCGGCCGAGAACCGCACATTGCTCGGGGAGGTGCCGACCAGATCCGGCCCGCGCATGATGTTCTCGACGGTGAGCCGGAACTCCTGGGCCGCCAGCGACGGCCCGAGAGTCACCGCGACCGCGCTGGCTGCGACAAACGCGAGGCGATTCATGACGACACTCCGAAGGATGGGGAGGGGCGCCCTAATCTGCGCGCTCCTCGCGGCGTGCACTAGCGGTGAGCGGCCGTTACGGTTGGGAACGACGTACACCGTCGAGCAGTCCGGTGCGCTCGCCCTGCTGGATTCGCTGGCGACGCCCACGCCGGTCGCGGTGGTGGTCGGGCCGTCGGGCCAGATCCTGTCGGCGGCCGCCCGCGGCGACTTCGACGTCGTCCTCACTCACGCCCCATCGCTCGAGCATCGGCTGCTGGTCGCCGCCGGACTCGTCCGCCGCGTGTGTCCGTTCGCCACGAGCCGATTCGCCGTGGTGGGGCCGCCCGGCGACCCGGCCGGCGTCGCCCAGGCGCAGCGCGCCGCCGAGGCCTTCGGCCGGATCGCCCGCGCGCGTGCCACGTTCGTGTCCCGCGGCGATTCATCGGGCACGCACGTCAAGGAGCTGGAGCTGTGGCGCACGGCCGGCATCACTCCGGACCGACCTTGGTACGTCGAGTCCGGCGCGGATCAGACGACCACCCTGCACGTCGCCGACGAGCGCGGGAACGCCTACGCGCTGGCCGACCTGCCGACCTTCGCCCGCCTGCCGGGTCTCAGGCTTCAGGTCCTGTTCACGGCCGACACCGTGCTGGTCAATCGGTATACGCTGTACGTGATGCGGTCGGGGCCTGGCGCGGCGCACCCGGCGGGGGACGCCTTCGGATCCTGGGCGCTCGCGACGTGGCGCCCCCGTGTGCTCGCCCTCCGCCTCCCGGCCCCGAACGACGGACCGGCCTTCGAGGCGGGGGCGGACACGGAGTGCGCGAGCGCTACCGCACCACCGTGAGCGCGTAGCCCGACAGCGAGCGCAGCTGGAAGGTGCCGCCGGCGGCGACCTCGAGGATCTGGGCGCTGTAGCGGCTCGGCCGATTGTCGGTTACGGCCAGCGTGAGGACCGTGCCGGCCGGCAGCGTTCCCGTCACCACCACCGTGTCGGTCGTCCCCGTGAAGGCGCTGCTCCAGAGAGCGAGGCCCGCCGCGGGCGTGACGGACGTGGGAGCGGGACCGCCGAGCACGAGCTTGATCGCGCCGTCGGCGCCCACGTTGGCGGGCGGAACGGTGAGCTGGAGTTGCAGCGTCCCGGCCACCGGCCCCGTGCCGTCCTTGCACGCGAGGCCGAGCGCCAGTCCCACGGCTCCGGCCTTCAGCCACCGCCGGATCGGGCTCATGGGCGCCCGCTCGTGTGTCCCGGCACGGCCGCAGCAGGAGCCGGGGGAGAAGGAGAGGGGTGCGCGATCATCCGCCCTGCGCCCGCGGGCGTGGCGCCAGTCGACTGTACCCAGGCGAGGAAGTCGCCCACATCGAAGTACCCGTTCGAATTGCCGATGATGTCCAGATACGAGAGCTCGTCGGCGGTCAAGGTCGTCGCGTTCGGGTTCAGGATGCGGGCCACGACGTTCGCCTGGACGAGCACGGGAACAGTGACGGAAAAGGTGAACGTCTGCGTCTGCGTTTGGAGGCCGGACGTGACGCGCGCCTGGTAGCTGAAGCTGCCGCTCGCGCCGGGCCGCCCCGAGACCACGCCGGTCGCGGGGTTGAGAGTCAGCCCCGCAGGCAGAGGGTCGAGGTTCTGCCAGGTGTAACTTCCCGTGCCGCCGGTCGCCCGCAAGGTATCACTGTAGGTCGTCCCCATCATTCCGTTCGGGCGGGCGCCCGCCGAGACCAGCGCCAGCGGCGGGCTGAAGCGCGCGGTCACGGCGTAGGGCCGGGTCATGGGGAGGGTGATGGTCATGGCGCTCGCGGTCGTGTCCCCGATCCAGCCGTCCCACAACAGGCTCGCCGAGGTGTCGACCGCCGTCACGTCCACCGGCGAGCCGTGCGCGACGAGCGTCCCGCTCACGCCGGACGGGTTGGTCGTCACCGTGCCGCCGCTTGCCGGGGCGGCGTCCACGTTGACCATGTGGGCGCGGGCCAGGGTCGCCGTGACCGTGTCCCCGGCGAAGTTGCCTGTGATAGAGTGCACGCGGGCGCCGCCGTCCGACCAGGACCCGAACGTGAACCGGGTCCGGCCGCTGGGCGAGAACTGGGTGTCCGCCACCTCCACGGTATGGCTCGAGCCGTCCACCAAGAGGTCGCGGAACACGTTGTAGGCGACGTTGTCCACCCTGACCACGGCCGCCGTGTCGTTGGCGCGGACCACGGTGACGCCGCCGAACCGCAGGCGGAATGACAGGTTGCCGCCGGCCACGACCTGGGTAATCTGGTCCACGGCGAACCCCACAAAGCTGCCGTCCAGGTTCTTCAACGCGGCGGGATTCGAGTTGAACGAGAACGCGGTGTTCCCGGTGGTGCCGGGATAGGGATCGCCCGCGTCGCCGCGGTCCTGCGGCGGTGACGTGTTCTGCAGCTCGTTCAGGCCGTCGGCCTGGGTCAACGCCACGCCGTGGGGGAATCCGCTGTTGATCGCGTTGCCTGACGTGGCGACTTTCAGGTTGTCGATGTGCCAGACCAGGAGACCGCCGCCACAGCCCGGCGGGTTGCCGCTCGCGGCGCAATGGATCCGGATCAGCGCCGTGTCCGCCTGCACCGCCTGCCGGTTCTCGAGCAGGAAGAACTCGCTGCGGCTGTTGTCGCCCTGCACGTTGACGAAAAAGGTCGTATCCGACAGCGGGGCCGCGCCCAGCGTGTACATGCCGTTCGTCGTGAGACTCCGCACCAGGACCCACCCGAGCTGCTGAAGCGACCACGCCTCCATGCGCGATGGGCTCGTCGCGCTGGACTGGTTCCCCGTCCCCATCAGCCCCCAATGCCCGATCCCTTCGGAGTTCTGGCTCGTGTCGTACAGGTCGGGGAGTCCGAGCCCGTGGCCGAATTCGTGCGCCGCGGTGCCAATCGGCATGATCTGCGTCGTATCGCAGCCCGACGCCCCGCCGAGGGCGCTCTGTACGAAATAGTCGCTGACCCGGATGGTGCCGCCCCCGGATCGGGCGTCGTTCGTGACGTAGTCGGACTGGATCAGCTGGCCGCTCACGTTCGTGGTCGTGAGGATGAAGCGATGCGACCAGATATGGTTGTTCGCCGCCCCGCCGCACGCGCCGTCCCTTGTGGGGTGCGCGAACAGCACCATGTCCACGTAGCCGTCGTCGTCGCCCGAGTTCGGGATAAGGTCCGGGCCGTCGTTGTCGAACTGCGCGAAGTTCACCGTGCCGTCCACGCGCGCGAGCGCCTGGCGCATCCCGTCGTGCAGCCGCTTGATGGCCTGATTACTGAACAGGCCGTTGCAGTTGTTCGTGCCGAACGGGTTGTCGGTGCAGCTCGGCCCCGGCGTCCCGGTGTAGGTGACTTCGGCGCTGTCGAGGGTCCTCCAGCCGATGGACTGACCCAGCATGGTGAAGAGGCTGTTGGAGAGCTGGCTGTAGAACGTGCGCAGCGTGAAGGGATTGCCGGACGGCGGCGTAGTCCCGAATAACAGCGTGTCGTAGTCGGTCATCGGCCGCATGAACTGCGGCTGCACGCCCTGGTAGCCGAAGAACACGGCGGGCACCGTGATCGTGCCGGACACGACCTCGGCACTGGAGGCCATCGCTACCCCACGGACGCCTCGAGCGGCGGCCAGCGGAGCGTTGAGCGCCCCCAGCGCGCCGCTCGCCAGGAGCTGCGCCCGACGGGCGGCGACCCGCCGCCCCTTGGCGCGCCACACCCCGTCTCGGCGAAAGTCGAACCCCGGGATTTCCCGGCGGGGGTGGAGGCGCGTTCCCCCCCCTCCCCCCTGGCTGTACGCCACCGGGGCGGGCCAGAGTGATAGGGCGGCGAGGCCCAGCGTCACGGCGAACAGGCGGTTCACATGTCCTCGAGCGGAAGTCTAGCCTAGGGCAAGACGGCCGCGGAAGCTGTGCGCCCCCTCACACGCCGGCGTGCGAGCGCCCAGCCCAGTCCCATGAACCCGACCACCCCCCCCACCACTTTGGTGAGAAACAGCAGCGGCTCTTCCCCCGCCGGGGGCACGAAGCTCAGAACGATGGCGAACCCGACGGCCGCGAGACCGGAGGTGCCGCACACGGCCGTGCCCAGCGTACGCACGCGCCGCAGCCTCAGGTAGGCGGCGAACATGTACAGAAAGGGGATGAAAAACAGGACCAATGTGGTCTGCGTGAGCACGAGATAGGCGTTTTTCACCGTGGCCCCGAACAGGCTCGCGACGACGAAGACGGTGGCGAGGCCGCCCTGGACGAGCAGGGAGATATACGGCGTCTGCCACCGGGGATGCACCCGGCCGAAGGCTTCCGGGAGCGCGCCGTCCACGCCGGCGGCGTAGGGCAGCCGGGCCGAGCCCGCGAGCCAGGCGCCCACGCCCCCCAGGTTGCCCAGTACCAGCAGCAGGGCCACCACGGCCGCCAGGGGGGCGAGCGGCGCGTGCCCGAGCCGCTCGACCAGCGCCGCCGTCGCCTGCGGCATCCCGTTGGTGATGCTGACCGTTTCCGCCGGGAGCGCGACGAGCATTGCCGCGGTCCCGAGCACGTACATCGCGACGATCGCCGCCCCGGACAGCGCGATGCCCCGCCGCAATGTGGCCGCCGCGTCGCGGATCTCCCCGCCCAGCGCGGCCGCAAGCTCGAGCCCGCCGAAGGCGAAGATCATGGTCGCGAAAAGGTTGATGGACTGGAAATCGAACCGGTGCGGGACGAGATCGCCCGCCGCAAACGGAGTGGCGCTGCCCCGCGCCGCGAGCGACCAGGCGGCGAGCAGGACGAACAGCAGCAAGGGAATCCAGGTGCCGTACGCGCCCAGGTTCTGCAACCGTTTCCCGATACGCAGCCCCACGAGATTGAGACCCACGGCGAGCCAGAGGCCAACGAGCGACGCGACGCCGATGAACGTGGGGTCGTCGCCCAGGTGGACGAAGCGCGGACCTCCCGCATAGGCCGCGATCGCGGCGGTGGCCACGAGCAGCGACGGGAAATAGAACAGGTTGTTGACCCAGTAGCCCCATCCCGCGACGAATCCCTGACGCGGCCCGAATGCCCGGCGCACCCAGCGGTAGATCCCGCCCGCCCCGGGATCGATGTCCGAGAGCTCCCGGACCGCCACAGCCGAGGGGAGGAAGAAGATGACCATGGCGAGCGCCCACAGGAGCAGGCTCGCGAGCCCGAACTGGCTCGCGGCGGTCGTGAGCCAGCGCAGCCCGACGATCGCGCTGATGTTGAACAGCACCACGTCGCGCAGCCCCATGACGCGGGGCAGCTCCGGGCTCGCGCTCATCGCTCCTCGTCTCGCGCCATCAACTCTCGCCTGCCGATGTCTGGCGAACCCGCCGCGGGCGGTTCCGTGCGGCGGTCATGGAAGCTACCGTCGGTCGCCAGACGCGCTAACTCGTGGCGGCAGCGACCCTTGCCAACTCGGGACGGCTCCGCTAAGCTCTAGCACTCTTTCATTATAGAGGGCCCGTGGGCACGGATACCCTGCAGCACATCGCGCTGTTCGACAAGTGCAGAAACTTCACCCGGGCGCGCGAGATCCAGGCCGCGGGGCTGTATCCGTACTTCAAGCCCATCTCCCACTCCGAAGACACTATCGTCGTCATCGAGGGGAAAGAGCGGATCATGATGGGCTCCAACAACTACCTGGGGCTCACCCATCATCCGGAAGTGCTGGCGGCCGCGCGCGCGGCGCTCGAGCGCTACGGCTCGGGGTGCACCGGCAGCCGGTTTCTGAACGGGACGCTGGACCTCCACGAGCAGCTGGAAGGCGAGCTGGCCGAGTTCTTCGGCAAAGAGGCCTGCCTCGTCTTTTCGACCGGCTACCAGGCCAATCTTGGCGTCATCTCGGGTCTGGTCGGGCGCGGGGATGTCGTGTTCCTGGACAAGCTCGATCATGCGTCGATCGTGGACGGGGCCAAGATGTCCCACGGGGAGACCCTGCGGTTCAACCACGGCGACCTCGCCGGGTTGGAGCGCAAGCTGCAGAAGGTCCCCGCCCAGACGGGCACGATGGTGATCGTGGACGGCGTGTACTCGATGGAAGGCGACATCGCCGACATTCCGGGGCTGCTGCGCGTGTGCCAGAAGTACGGCGCGGCCCTGGTGGTCGACGACGCCCACTCGGTGGGCGTCCTGGGTCCGAAGGGCGAGGGGACCGCCGCCCACTTCGACCTGACGGACGACGTCGACCTGATCGTCGGCACGTTCTCCAAGTCCCTCGCATCGATCGGCGGGTTCGCGGCGGGCTCCGAGACGGTGATCCACTACCTGAAGCATCACTCGCGCCCGCTCATCTTCACGGCCGCGCTGCCCCCCGCCAACACGGCCGGGGTGCTGGCTGCGCTGCACGTAATGCAGCGCGAGCCCGAGCGCCGCCAGCGGCTGTGGACCAACACCCGGCGCCTGCAGGACGGCCTCCGGTCGTTCGGCTTCGACATCGGCCCGACGGAGACGCCCATCGTGCCGGTGTTGATCGGCCCGCTCGAGAAGACGTTCCTCTTCTGGCGCCGGCTGTTCGACGCGGGCGTGTTCACGAACCCCATCGTGCCCCCCGCGGTGCCGCCGTCCCAGTGCCGGCTGCGCACCAGTCTGATGGCGACCCACACGCCGCATCAGATCGACCTCGCCCTGGAGACGTTCGGCCGGCTCGGGAAAGAGCTGGGGGTCATCTGAGCGCAGTCGAGATCGTGCCCGTCACCGACGGGCGCGGCCTCAACCGGTTCATCGCCTTCCCCTACGATCACTACCGCGGCGACCCGCAGTGGGTGCCCCAGCTGCGGCGGGATGTCCACACTCTGCTCTCTCCCGCCCGGAACCCGTTCTTTCAGCACGCCGAAGCGCAGTACTTCCTGGCGGTCCGGCGCTCGGACGGGCGGGCGGTCGGGCGGATCGCGGCCATCAAGAACGACGCCCACAACCGGGTGCACGAGGACCGGGTGGGCTTTTACGGGTTCTTCGAATCGGCGGACGACCCGGCCGTGGCGGCCGCGTTGTTCGACGCGGCGGCGGCCTGGCTCCGTGGCAAGGGCTGCGACACGATGCGCGGGCCGATGAGCCCGTCCATCAACGACGAGTGCGGCCTGCTGATCCACGGGTTCGACTCGCCGCCGACCCTGCTCATGCCCCACAACCCGGCCTACTACGTCGGCCTGCACGACACCAACCGCTTCGTCAAGGCGATGGACCTGCTGGTGTACCAAGTGGACGCCGGCACCGGGCCGCCGGAGCGCTACGAACGCGCCGCCACGCTCATCGCGCAACGCAAGGGCATCCGGCTGCGTCCGCTCAACATGAAGCGCTTCGCGGCCGAGGTGGAGCTGGTGAAGCGGCTGTACAACCAGGCGTGGGAGCGGAATTGGGGGTTCGTCCCGCTGACGGAAGCGGAAATCGACCACCTGGCCAAGCAGCTCAAGCCGATCGTGGTGCCGGACTACGTGTGCTTCGCCGAGCGCGGTGGCGACGTGGTCGGCTTCGCCGTCGCGCTGCCCGACTTGAACATGGCCCTGAAGCACAATCCGTCGGGCCGGCTGTTCCCCGGGATCCTGAAAGTCCTGTGGCACGCCCGCAGGATCCCCCGGACGCGGGTAGCCCTGCTGGGCGTGGTGCCGGAGCTGCGCGGCTCGGGCGTGGATGCACTGATGTACCATTGGATCTGGACGCACGCCGTGCGACACGGGACCACCTGGGGCGAAGCCGGATGGATTCTCGAGAACAATCCGGTGATGCGACACGGGGCCGAGCGGATGGGCTTCCGCCACTACAAGACGTACCGCGTCTACGACAAGCCGCTGTGAACGTGTTCGTCACGGGCGGGACGGGCTTCGTGGGGGCCCATCTCGTGCGCACGCTGGTCGAGCGCGGCGACCGGGTCACGTGCCTAGTGCGCGACCCCGCCAAGCCGGTGGCCCTGGGCTGGCGCGACGTCGGGATCGTGCGGGGCGACCTGGACGACCCCGGGGCGTTGCGCGCCGGCTGCGCGGACGCCGAGGTAGTGTACCACCTCGCCGGCCGGATCAGCGCGCGGAATCTGGTGGAATTCATGCGCGCCAACCGCGACGGGACCGCCAACCTGCTGGAAGCGGCGGCGGGCGGAGACGCCGCGTCGTCGCGGCGGCTCGTGCTGGTGTCCTCGCTCGCCGCGGCGGGGCCCACGACGCCGGGCCACCCGATCGACGAGACGCACCGGCCGCAGCCGGTGACCGATTACGGGCGCAGCAAGCTGGCCGCGGAGTTGCTGACGCGGGCGGCGCCGATCCCCTGGACGATTGTCCGCCCCCCGATCGTGTACGGCGAATGGGATCGTGAAGTGCTGAAGATCTTCCGGCTGGCACGGCTGGGGATCGGCACCGTCGTGGGCGACGGATCGCAGGAGTTGTCGCTCATCTACGCGGGCGATCTCGCCGAGGCGCTGATCGCGGCCGGGACCGCGCCCGGCGCGGCCGGCCGGGTGTACTACGCCGCGCACCCCGACCCGATCAGCAGCCGCGCGCTGGCGCGCGCGGTGGGGCGGGCGGTGGACCGGACGGTGCGCCTCGTGCCGCTCCCGGGCCCGCTCGCCCACGCCGTCCTGTGGATCATCGGCACCCTCGCGAACTTCGCCGGTCGGGCGACGATCCTGTCGGCCGACAAGGCCAACGAGTTCCTCGCGCCCGCCTGGACCTGCCGGAGCGATGCGTTGATGCGCGACACGGGCTGGCGGGCGCGCACCGACCTGGAGCCCGGCCTGCGACGGACGGCGGACTGGTACCGACAGCAGGGATGGCTGTGAACGGCGAACCGCTCGGACGCTTCACGCCGCTGGACTGGGCCACCGTGGCGTACGTTGCGGCGGCCACGGTGGCGGTGCTGTTCTCGTTTTCCGGAGAGGATGCGCCCGGGTGGGGCTGGTTGCTCGCCGGTCATGGGCTGCTGGCGCTGCTCGTCTGGGTCGCGCCGCGCGCGCGCCAGGCCGGGCCGGTGGGCCGCTTTCTCGGCGACTGGTACCCGATGCTGCTCCTCGGGGCGCTGTACGCCGAAATCGGGGTGCTGACCCTGGACGCGGGATTCCAGAACGATTGGCCGGTGCAGCGCCTCGAGGCGTGGGCGTTCGGATCCCAGGTGTCCTATCGCTGGATCCGCGAAATGCCCAGCCCCATGTTCTCCTGGCTGATGCACGCCTGCTACCTGGCCTACTACCCGATCCTCTACGCCTCGCCGCTCGGACTGTGGGTTACCGGCCGCCGGGAGGCCGCCCGCCGCACGATCTTCGCCGTCATGACCACGTTTTTCCTGTGCTACTTGGTCTTTCTGTTCTTTCCGGTAGCCGGCCCGCGGTACGCGTTCGACCTGCCGCACAACGCCGCCACCGAGGTCGGCCCGGCGCGCCTCGCCCAGTGGCTGCTGGACAAGGGCGATTCCTGGGGGGCGGCGTTCCCCTCATCCCACGTCGCCGCCGCCGTCGTCGCCGCCGGGATGGCGCTCCGCTATTGGTGGCCCTTGGGGCTCGCGCTGGTCCCGTTCACCGCCGGCCTCATCGTGGCCGTGGTATACGGTCAGTTCCATTACGCCGTGGACTCCCTGGCGGGGCTCGTGGTGGCGGCGGGGGTGTTGGGTGTGATGCGGCTGCAGAAGGACGTACCGGCCGCCGCCGCGCAGCCGGCACCCGGGTCAGTGGTGGGTGTGCTCGGGACTTCCGCCTAGCCGCCGGAGGGCGTGCAGCAGATCCCGGCGGTAGAGCAGGTCCGTAGTGTCGGCCGCCGGCCAGGTGGTCCCGCGATCGGGAATGAACAACCCCGCCACCACTCCCATCCCCCCGGCTTTCAGCACATGGCCCGTCGGATTGTCGTACTCTACCGTCACGCGATAGCGATGCTCCGGCACGATCCGCGCGCCGAGTCGGGTCCAGCCGTAGAGGCGCCCGATCGGCATCGACAACACACGCCCGGCGGAGTCGGTGACGGGGGTCGCCCGGTAGATGACGGCCCCGGTCGCCGCGTCCGCCAGCTCGATCGACCGCCCGTACTGATGCACGTGGCCGCCGACCGCGGCGATAGTTCCCGGCACGGCGGGGCTGCCTTCGTAGCTCCGAGTGGAGCGCCCCGGCGGCAGATCGAACGACTTGTCCCCCACCGGAAAGGCGACGTCGAGCTGCCACGGGAAGACCTGGAACACCGGCCAGGGCCGCCGGGCGGGCGTATACAGAAGGACGAGCCGCGTGCGCGCGCCGCGGTACGCCACCGCCGTCGGATTCTGCAGCATCACGCTCGCGACCAGGCGCTCCCCTTTCCGGACCGGGAACCCGAGCAGCAGGCGCGGCATGCGGACGGTCCCGGTCTCCTTGCCCGCCGCGATCAAGCGGCGCGAGATCGGGAGGAAGAGCTCGCGATGCGCGGGATCGATCAGATTAAAATGATGGACGAGCTCGGCGGGAAGCACGCGGCCGGCGCTGTCCACCACTTCCACCCGGAAGCCGTAGACGGCGCCGCTCAAGGGCAGCTCCGCCACTGCCACGGGGGGCTGCCGGCCGCCGTGGTGGGCCATGCCCGCCGGCAAGTCCACCGGCGCGAGCTCGATCGCCAGCTCGCCTTCGGCCGCCAGGACCTCGACGCGGGCCTGCGGGAGGTCGTTCAGGCTCTCCGTCCGTGCCGGAGGCGGCGCGTCAACGGCGAGACCAAACACCACCAGCGTGATCGGGAGGCTGGATCGTTGGAGCATTGGGCGCCAACAACTTGTACAGGCTTCGTCGGAGCCCGTCAAGCGGGGGGGTACGTCAACGCGTCAGGATGAACCAGTCCTGGGACACTCCCACGAGCCAGTGCACCACGGCGATGTACCAGATGGAGCCCGTACGTAGCGCGATGCGCCCGAACAGGAGGCCGGCCGGGAGGGCGGCGGCTGTTTCATCGAGCGCCCGTCCGAAGTGGGCCAGGACGGAAAGCGCCGTCTGGACCCCATTCGCAGGCCCCGCGCCGATGCGTGGTCGGAGGCCGAACAGCAGCACCCCGCGGAAGAGCACTTCCCAGGCGCCATAGTACAACAGCTGGGCCAGGGCGTACGGCGCGAACCCGGCGAGCTGGGCCGGCGTCGCGGGATCGAGCGGGTAGACGCCGCGGAGCCCGGCAGACCGGGAGCCGATCCACCCGGCCAGGATCGCCAGGGGGACCCCGACCCCCAGCCAGACGAGCCCTTCGCGCCACCGGCCGTGTCCGAGGCCGAGCTCCCGCAGCGAGACGCGGGTGAGCCCGCGCGCGAGCAGGAGAGGCAGGACCCCCAGGAGCACCGCCGCGGCGACGTAATGCCGCGCGCTGGAGAGCGGCCCCCACGTGAGCGGAACCCATCCACGCGCTGGGGAAAACACCCCGATCGTGTCCGCGCGCGCGACGTAGTGAAACACGACCAGCAGCGTCGTCGCCGCGACAACCAGCCACTCGCTCCGCGTCTGGGCTCCCGCCGGGTAGGAGGTCACGCCGCCTCCCGCGCGGCCACACCCTGCAGCCAGGCGATGGTTTCGGCGAGCCCTTGCCGGAGCGGGCGCGGCGCGTAGCCCAGCTCGCGGCGGGCGAGGGCGATGTCGGCGCGGCGATCCTCCAGGAACACGCGGACCCAGCCGGGCGTGATCGGCGCCCTCCCCCCGAGGCGGCCCCAGAGCGCAGCGGCGTGAGCCGCCGCCAACACGAGCACCGGTGGCAGTACCACCACCCGCCGCCGCACGCCGACGACCTCGCTTGCCAGCTCGAGGAGCCGTCGGAGCGAGGCATTCTCGCCACCCAGCACGTAGTGAGCACCCCGCCGGCCGCGCTGCGCGGCGAGCACGATTCCGGCAGCCACGTCGTCCGCGTGGACGTAGCTGCCCAGCACGTCACCGTCCGCGAGCCGCACGCGGAATCGCCCGCTCAGGTACAGCCCCACCACCCGAGTAACGGCGTTCGCATCGGTGAGGGGACCCGGACCGTACACTCGCGTCGGATGCACGATCACCGCCTGTCGTCCCTGGGCCGCGTAGGACTCGACCAGCCGCTCGCCCGCGCGCTTCGTCTGTTCGTACGGCGTGAGGCGGGCCACACCGCTTTGCCCCGGGGCGGGTCGAAAGGGCGGCAGCGTGAGGATGGTGGACACGTGCACCAGCCGCTCGACCTGGCAGTCCCACGCGGCCTGCAGCAGCCGCTCCACAGCCTCCACGTTCACCGCGGCGAACTCGCGGGGATCCCGGGACCAGGCACGCGCGCATGCGGCGAGGTGTAGCACCGTGCGGACCCCCTCCACCGCGTCTGGCAGCGCGACCGGGTCGCCCACGTCGCCCTGCCGGATGTCGACCCGACCGCGGATCGCCTCGGGGAGAGCCTCCGGCCGCCGGACAAGCACTCGCACCGGCGCGCCGGCGGCGACGAGCCGACGCACGACGTAGCTGCCGATGAACCCCGTGGCCCCGGTGACCAGGGTGAGGCCCCTCATGCGACACTTCCCGTCGTTCGCGGCGTCAAGCGGCTCGGCGGGAACACGGGCTCGAAGGCGTGCCGGGGGCGGCACAGCGCCGGGATGCGGATCCGCAACAGCGCCGGTGCGACCGCAGCCTGCAGCACGAGCGCCCAGACAAGCCCGGCGGTCGCGTCGATGGCGTAGTGGTTCTGCGTGTACACCGTGGCGAAGATCACCCCCACGGCTTCCGCCGTGAGCACCGCGGCGACGATCGGCCGGAACCAACGCCAGCCGAGGTAGGCAATCGTCACGGCCCCGGCCACATGTGAGCTCGGGAAGGCGGTGCCGAGTGAATCCCCCGCGTGCAACGCGCCGTGCACGAGACGGTAGAACCAACCGTCGCTGAGCGCTCCGGTGAACCGCGGAAGGGTGTGCCCCGGCCCGTCCACCGGAAAAGCCACGTAGATCAGATAGCACGCCAGGTAGGTGACCAGGAGCCCGAACGTGATGTCCCGCAGGGCGTCCAGTCGGCCCGCGGCCCCGACGAGGATCGGCGGGAGAAAGATGAGCGGGTAGTACGCGAAGTACACAAGATGCATGGCCTCGCTCAGCCAAGGGTAGGGCATCCGCGGCATCCACACGGCGTTGAGGTGGACGCCGAAGATCGCGAGGTCGAGCGCCGCGATCCTCGCATCATTCCCCGTGGCGTGCAGCAGCTCGCGCACCAATCCGAGTTCGCTCCAGAAGCCCAGCAACCACAGGAGGGGGTAGATCTCGCGCAACACGCGCCCGGGTGCGGACAGCCGGGCGTCTGCCCGGTGGAGCAGGCTCGGTAGCGCGAGCGCCGCCGCGTGGGCAACGAAGATCACGCCCCCGTACCCGGCGCGCGGCACCAGCACGGCCCACACGACTGCGAGCACCGCGTTGTACGCGGCGAAGAGCCAGTCGACCGGCCTCAGAGCCATCCGGCCTCCGCGTACCACCGCGCGGTCTCGGCGACGCCGCGGCCGACGGCGTACGCCGGGCGGAACCCGAGGTCGGCCATGACCCGCGTGGGGTCGCACACCCAGCGCGCGGCCACGATCTCGCGCACCTTGTCGCAATTGAGGATCGCGGCGGTGCGACGGGCCCGGGCGCCGATCTCCGCGGCGAGGCCGAGGACCCGCCCCACCAGGGCCGGTACGCTGATGAGCGCGGGCGCGCGGCCGAGCGCGCCGCCGACGGCCCGCGCGAAGTCCCGCCACGACACGGGCTCCGGATGCGCCACGCAATACGTCCGCCCGATCGCGGCCTCAGCGGTCGCCGCCGCGAGCAGGGCCTGCACCAGATCGCGCACGTACAGCAGGCTGAGCTCCCGGTCCCAGCCGCCGATGGTGAGCGCCACACCCCACCGCACCAGCCGAAATAGCGTCAGGATGCCGCGCTCGCGCGGGCCGTACACCGCCGCGAGCCGGAGCACCGTGGTCGGCACCCGCGCCGAGAAGGCGTGGGCCACCGTTTCCGCGAGGAGCTTCGAGCGGCCGTAGTGCGACAACGGGTAGGGCACCGTCTCCGAGTCGAGGGCGTCAGCGCCGCGGCATGGCCCGACCGCCGCGAGCGACGAGGCGAGGATCACGCGGGGCGCCCCGGCGCCCAGCGACGCAGCCGCCCGGAACACACGCGCCGTCCCCTCCGTGTTCACGGCGTAGTAGTCCGCCGGGCGCCGGGCGCAGGTCAGCCCCGCGAGGTGGAACACCACCGCGGCGCCTTCGAACGCCTCGGCCAGCCGCCGCTCCTGATCCACTCCGATGTCGCGAAAGACGATCGGAAGCCCCCGCACCCACCCCCGGCCTGCGCCGGGCCGCTCAATCCCCACGACCTCGTCGCCCCGGGCAACCAGCGCTTCGATGAGATGGCTTCCGATGAATCCGGCGGCGCCCGTGACGACGGCACGCATGAGACCGCTCCGTGAATGTGCGCGACCGATCGTACCAGGCGGCGGTCAAGACCCCGTCAAGCCGCCCGCCCGAGCGAGAGCGGCACGGACCGCCCTCCCGGACCCCACGCGCGCCGCACGAAGCGGCCGAGGTCCAGGAGGAAACAGGTGTACGAGGGATAGACCTGCGCGCCAGCCTTCACCTGCTCGTCGGCGAGCAGGGAATGCAGGGCGGGGAGATTGTACCAGGGCACGGCGGGATACAGGTGGTGCACGATGTGATAGTTCAGGTTGCACATGAAGAACGCCACGAGCCGGTTGCTGACCACTGTGCGAGTGGCCGCGAAGCGGCTGCCATGCCCCGTGAGCGCGTGCTCGGCCACTGTGCGGACGTTCGTGAGCTGTCGGGCCACGAGCGCCGGCAACACCCACGCGTGGAGTAGCACGCTCAAGGGCACGAGCGCGACCACCGCGGCGAACGCCGCTATGATCATGCCGTACTCCATGACAATCGCCCGCCGTTCGTCCGGGCGGCCGCGCCAGGCGTTGAGCGGCCCCACACGGTACAGGCCGTACAGGTCGCCGACCAGGAGCGTGAGACACACCAAGCCGGCGAGCACCCGAGGATCCTGGCTCAGATTCTCGAGCTCGTCCGGATCCCGGGCCGTGCGCTCGTACCGATGATGCGGCAGGTGCCCCACGCGGTACGCCGTGACGGAGAGGAACGCCGGTAGGCCGCACAGGAATGCGACCCATCGGTTGAGCAATCGGTGGCGAAACATGATCCGGTGCACCCCTTCGTGCATGAGGATCACGAGACCCTGGAGCGTCGCGCCGATGAGGACGTAGCACGCGAGGCGCACTGGCAGCCCGCCATGGACCGCGAGGTAGCCCGCCCCCGTCCAGATGCCAGCGAATGCGAGCACCTTGAGATTCCACCACGGGTTGAGCCGGTGGAGCTCGCGGATACGCGCCTTCCGGGCCCGCGCCGCCGCGCCGGTGGGCGTCATGACCCCCTCCCCCACCCGCCGACCCGGCCCACGGCGTCGACGACGGCACCGGGCCGCTCTTCGTGCACGAAGTGGCCGGCGCCGGGCACGGTGTCCACGGCGAACCGGACCAGGGCTCGCGCGAGCAGCCTGAGCTCGGCCGCGGTCGGCCCGCCCTCGTGCGCGACGCCGCCGATCACGAGCCGCACCGGACAACGGATGCCGCCCAGGTTGGGCTCGAGCCGTTCCGGCTCACGCGCCCGGCCCATTGCCAGGTACGCCTTGAGAGTGGCGTCGAGCTCGCGAGCGGCCCCGGCGGTGTACCCGTCCACGACCTCGTCGCTGACCCAGGATGAATCGCCCGAGCCGGCCGTCATGTAGTCTCGGATTCTCTTGCGCACCAGACGTATCCCGCCGAACAGCTTGACCCAAGGAATGAGCTGCAGCGCCCGGCGGAAGCCTCGCGTGGTGGCGGATTCGGCGGGACCGCCGTCCAGCGAGACGATGCCGACCACGAGGTCAGGATGCCGGTAGGCGAGGCGGTAGGCGATCGAGCCGCCTAGGGCGTGCGCGACGACGACCGCATCATGCACATCGAGCACATCCAGGACCCGGGCGACGCGGTCGGCCTGGGCGGTGAGCGAGTAATCGGCTCTTTCGGGCCGGGCGGACGACCCAATGCCCAGTGGCTCGATCACGATCGCGCGGTATCCCGCGGCGGTGAGCGCGGCGATCAGCTTCCGATAGCCGAAGGCCGAGCCGAACAGTCCCGGCAAGAGTACCACCGGATCACCCGCGCCGACCATGGTGACTTGCAGCGACTCGGCCGGCGCCAGCGGGACGGGTACGATCCGACTCGTAGTATCGACGGCGAGCAGCAGGGCGAGCGGCCACATTGGTCCCTCCTCGAGGCACCCGCACGATCGCGTCCCGACATCAAGGGGCAGTCAAGCGACCAACCGCCGCGGGCCGTCCGGCCCGCGGCTCGGAGGATGGTCCGGCTAATCGGAAGGGAGCTGACTACGGCGCGCAGCTCTCCTCGAGTGCGTAGCGGCTCGACGCCCCCGGGCCGACGACGAGCTGCACTCGCAGCCGATCGCGCCCGGCGCCGGGCAGCGGCAGCACGACCTGCAGCTGAAAGCTCGAGGTCAACGTGATGGCGTCGGTCAGCACGGCCTGGTGCTGCTCCACGACGCGCGCGCGCTGCGTGGGGCCCGCCGGCACCGGCACCCCGCCGCTCACGTCCACAGGCGTGACGTCCAGATCGCCCAGCGCGTGGAACCGGCTCCGATACCCACCGTCCCCCGCCAGCACGACCTGCTGCCGCAGTCGCACGGGACCCTGCACGTACAGGAAGTCGCTCGGCCCGTCGGTGCAGAACGGCCTGGGGATCACCTGGCTGAAATCGATCACGAAGTCCTGCCGGGCTACGATCGGCTCGCCCGCCACCGCGCCCGCCAGGTTCAGCACGGTCGCCCGCCCGTCCGAGGCGATCGGCACCGCGTCGCTCACCGCACCCAGCGGGCCGCCGATGGTCGCCCGCAGCTCGACAGGAATCCCGTTGTAGATCACGGCCGGGATGGCGCGGTAGGGCGACGGATTGATCGGATCCGTGGGGAAGAGCGGGACGCTCGCGACGAGCAACCCGCTGCGCAGGAAATCCACCAGCACCAGCTGCTCGGCCAGCTCCCAGCTCAACACCTGGTGCTCGGTGGTGCCTGGAATCAGCAGTTCGAAATGCACGTTCGCCAGCGTCCACGGGCCCGCGCCGAACAGTCGCACATGGAAGCGAATGGGGCCGTAATCGCCGCATTCGAGCTGGATCGCGCTCCCGACCCACCCGGACGCGGTCCCGAAGGCCGTTTGCACACCCCCAATGCCGTCCTTCCAGACGCAATTGAACGGGAAAGCATCGGGGAAGCCGAAGGCCGTACGATCGCCACCCAGCATCATGAGGGCCGCCCGAATCCCGCGGGGATCGGTCCGGCCGGCGAAGATGAGGTTGACGGGATCCTGGGGGGCGGCCGAAAAGTCGGCCCCGGTGAACGGCCACAGCTCCAGCGCACCGGTCGGCGTCGGGACCGTCACGAGCGGTGCGGGCGCGGCCGCCGCGGCCATGTCGGAGAGGACGGCGGCGGAAGCGGGATCGGGACCGGTGGAAACAGCGGAGCGATCGCAGGCGGCAAGCAGGAGGAGAACCGGGAGCGCGGCGCGGCGTGACATGGAAGCCTCCATTGGTGGTGGCCTCCTATTTGCCGTGGATCCGTCAAGCGGCCGTCAAGCCGACGTGCGCGCCGCCTCCTGCATCCGTTGCCGCTGTCCCGGCGTGATCATATCGCGCTCCACGACGTCCCGGACGATGCGGGCGACGAAGGCGTAGCCTCGCGGCTCCGCAGCAAGCCAGCGGTGCCATTCCAGCTCATCGAGCGCCGCGACGAGCTCCGGCCCCGCCAGGGCGGCCGCCTTGCCGATGAGGTCCGCGGACACGCGATCCCCCAGCACGGCGGCTGCCTTCAACGCGGTCTGGGCGCCAGCCGAGAGTCGGCGATAGCCGACGCGGATCGCTCCGACGACCGCCTCCGGGAGATCCCCGGGGAGCGTCTGGGCCAGCGTTTTCAGCGGGGCCGGCCATGCGCCGCCCCCACCGACGCGCCCCAGGTCCAACCCCAGGGACACGGCGTTGAGCAGTTCGACGGCGAGCAGCGGCAGCCCCGCCGAATCGACGCTGATCCGGCGGGTCAGCCGGTCGAGGTCGGCAGCGCTGTAGCGCGGCAACGCCCAGCGCGCGAGCTCCCGCAGCGCCTCCGCGGTCAGTGGTGCCAGCCGGACGCCCGCCCCCGCGAGGTCGCGCCCGATCCGGGCGCGCAGCTCGTCGAGCTCGGCCCGCGGATCGCCCAGGGACACGGTGAACAGGCAATAGAGCGGAGCGCGACGCAGGTCGCGCAGCGCAGCGTCGAGCGCCAGGAAGGAGTCCCGGTCCAGCCACTGGGCGCCATCGACCAGCAGCACGACCGGCTGCTCGCCGGTCACGGCCCGCAGGATTTCGCTGAACGCGCGGCCCATCGGATCCGGGGTGGCACCTCGAATCGCTCCGGCGAAGCGCTCCGCCCATTCGGGGAGGCGGGCCGCCAGGGCCGCGAGCGCGCCGGCCGAGGCCGCGGCGAGTCCCGGTCCTTCGAGCAGCCCGCCGCGGGCGAGGCCCAACAGGCCGCTCCAGGCCTCCGCCAGGTCCACCTCGACCGTCCGGACGACGGCCACGGCCGCGCCATCGAGGCGCGCCCGGGCCAGCACCTCCTCGGCGAGTCGCGTCTTGCCGACGCCGGCATCGCCTTCGATGAACCCGACGGCGGCGCGGGGGCCGCGCCGACCCTTGCCCCACGACGGGCGCAGCCGGTCCAGCTCCCGACCCCGGCCCACGAGCGGGGGACGGCGCGCGTCGGGCGCGGCCGTTTCCCGCTCCCGCGGTATACGCCACACCCGCTCGCGCCGCACTCGCTCGGCCAGGACGCGGGTCTCGGCATCGGGTTCGGTGCCGACCTCGCGCGCCAGCCGAGTGACGAAGCTCTCGTACAGCTCCAGGGCGCCGGCCCGGTCGCCCCCGACCGTCAGGCATCGCATCGCGGTGCGTACCGCACGATCCGCGGTGGGATCGAGCACCAAGGCGCGGTGGGCCAGATCGGCCGCCTCGGCGGAGTAGCCTTCGGCGAGCAGCTCATCGGCGCACCGGGTCAACGCGTCGACCGAGCGGCCGCGCCACGCGAGCCGCTCCGCAGCCAGCCAGGTCTCGAAGTCCGTCGCGCCGGGGACCGCGAACCCCTCCAGGAATTCTCCCCCGACGAGCCCGCAGGCCCCGCGCCAGTCCTTCGCGGCGGTCAGCCGCTCGAACTGCTCCGTATCGAGCTGCACGGCACTCGGGCGGAGCCGGACCTGGTCGCCCTTGGTCTCCACTCCGCCGCCTGAGCAGATGCGGACCGTACTCAGCGCCACGTTCAGGGAGCGGCGGGCGTCGTGCTCGGGCTTGTCGGCCCAGAGGAGGCCGAGGAGGTGGGCGCGCGCCCGCGTCCGCTTGGGCGACCGGGCGAGGTACACGACGAGGGCGAGGTTTTTGCGCCAGAGGAGCTCGTTCGGCGCGGCGGCGCCGTCGATCGTGACTTCGACGGGGCCCAGCGTGCGGCAGAGGATCATGGGGTCGCCCGGCAGAGTTCGGCGGCGCGGCGACGCGCGCTGTCCGCCCGCGCGGCGTACCGCGGCTCGCCGGTCGCCCACAGCCGGGCGACGGCTTCGTAGGCACGGCAGACCTCCGTGCCCGGCCGCCCCGCCCGATCCAGCAGCCGGGCGCGTTCCCAATGGCCCAGCGCCCCGAACGCCCAATCCACTTCCGCTGCCTGGGGGTCACCGGTGGGCACGAGGAACACATCCCAGTTCTCGTGCCACAACAGCTCGCGCCGGGCGTTGTCGGCCTGATCGGTCCGCGCGTACCACCGGGCGCGCAGCAGGTGCAGGATAGTGCGGAACACGGGATCGTCGCCCGGGCCGGCCTGCAACGAGATCAGCGCGTCCGT
>JBOHSA010000252.1:0-3678 GCA_050732995.1 Gemmatimonadales bacterium
CCCGACTTCGAAACCAAGGCGGCGGACATCATTGGGCTGTATCTGGATCCTCCGGCCCATGCGGCCGTGTTCTGCGTCGATGAGAAGACCGCAATTCAAGCGCTCGATCGCCGCGACCCGGTGCTGCCGATGTCGCCGGGCCGGGCCGAGCGGCACGGGTTTGAGTATGTGCGCCACGGCACGCTCTCGCTCTACGCGGCGCTGGAGACGCGCACCGGCGCGGTGCTCGGCAAGACCGCCGCCCGGCACACCAGCAGTGAGTTCGTCGCGTTTCTCGCCGCGCTGGTGGCCTCCCAGCCCAAGCGCCGTGCGATCCATGTGATCGCCGACAATCTCTCCGCCCACAAGACGCCGCAGGTGCAGGCCTTCCTCGCGGGACATCCACGCGTCACGATGCACTTGACACCGACCTACAGCTCCTGGCTGAACCAAGTCGAGCTCTGGTTTGCCAAGATCGAGCGCGATGTCATCGCCCGCGGCATCTTCACCTCGGTGACCGACCTCGCGCGCAAGCTGCGTCACTACATCCACCAGTACAATCGCACCGCCACGCCCTTCCGCTGGTCCTACGCGGACCCGAGGCGGCGCATCCGGGCACTTTCGAACTCATGACTACAGTCCACTAGTGGAGAATGAGGCTATTCCGGTTTCACCGCGCGGAACACCACCGCGTGCGCGCCGAAGCCGGCCGCCACCTGGCGGGTCTCGGCGCTCGAGCTCGCGGCGAAATAGTCCTGCCGGCTCACGAGCTCGACGTTCTCGAACCCTGCCTGGCGGAACGTCTCCAGGTAGTCCACTTCGGTCGTCGCGCCCACGATGCACTCCGCCCACAGCTGGGGCTGCGCCCGGCAGGCGTTGGAGGGCAGCGTTTCGACTACGATATCGGCGATCTGCACTCGGCCGCTCGGCTGGAGCACCCGGAAGATCTCGGCGACCGCCCGTGGTTTGTCGGGCACGAGGTTGATGACCCCGTTGCTCGTCACGACCGTCACGGACGCGTCGGGCAACGGGATGTCTTCCGCGTTCCCATCCAGCAGCTCCACGTTCCGCATGCCGAGCGTCTCCGCGTTGCGGCGCAGCTTCGCGCGCATCGCCGGGGTCATGTCGAGGCCATAGACTCGGCCCTCGGGGGCCACCACGAGGGCGGCGAGCAGGGCATCGGTGCCAGACCCGGACCCGACATCGAGCACGACGTCGCCCGGCCGGATCACGCCCGCGGCGAACGGGTACCCTACGCCCGCGAACGACTCGACCGCGCTTGGTGGCAGCCGGTCGAGCTGGTCGGCCGGGTAGCCCACGTACGCGCACGCGCGTCGGCCGGTCGGGAAGTGAAACGCCTGCTGGGGCGACGTCGCCACCGCGGTGTACATCGCCCGCACCGCATCGAAGATCACCTCGCGCTGGTTCGACGTAATGACGACCATCGTCGCTGCCTCCTGTCGGCGGACGGCCGGTCAGGACCGTTCGGTTTCGATCTGGAAGCGCTCGATCAGCGCCCGGACACGGCGCTCGAATTCGGGACTCACTTCCGAGCGTCCGAGCTGGGCGAGTTGTTGCTTCAGGCGCTTCTCGAACTCCACTCGGGAGAAGCAGCTGCGGCAGCGCGCCAGGTGGTCCTGTACGAGCTGGCCTTCGGTAGCCGCCAGCTCACCGTCCAGGAACGCCGCGAGGAGCCGGAGCGCCTCTTCGCACGGGATCGGCCGCTGGCGGGTCATCGCGCCTCCGCTGTCGAATCGTCGTTCAAGGGTCCGCGCAGCCCCGCGTCCTGCGCGTGCTTCCACAGGGCCTTCTGCAACGCCGCCCGCCCCCGGGCGAGCCGGGACCGAACCGTACCCAGGGGCACGTGGAGCGCTGCGGCGATCTCGTTGTAGGAAAGCCCCTGCAGGTCGGCCAGGATCACGACGACGCGGAACGGCTCCGGCAGGGAGTCAACCGCTCGTTCCACGTCCTCACGCAACAACCGGTTCAGGAACTCTTGCTCGGGGTTGCCCCACCAGAGGAGGAATGGGTGATGCAGCCGCTCGAACAGGGAGAGCCCCTCGTCACTGGACTCCTCACGGTCGTCGCCGGGCATCGGGCCTTCGGCCCGACGCCGCCGATCGCTGATGAACGTGTTGGTGAGGATCCGAAAGATCCACCCGCGGAACGCCGCCCGCTCGCGCAGAGAGGGAAGCCCGGTCCACGCGCGGGCTACCGCGTCGGCGACGAGATCCTCCGCGTCCGTTCGGTTGCGGGCGAGCCGGAGTGCCGCCGCCAACAGCACCGGGAGGGCGCTCACCACCTCGCCTTCGAACCAGGCACGGTCTTCCTGGGTTACAGGCATGAGCGTCGCCAATGGTACGGTCGGCGGCACCGGCGCGACAGGGGCGTTCAGGGCGTCCGGGTCCGCGGATCGTCCGCGGGGTTGACGTAGGTCAACGACCACGGCCCGATGCCGTGCAGCTGAATGATGACCGCTCCTTGAGCCCGGGCGAAGTGTCTCATGCCCGGCGGGATCATGCCGAAGGTACCAGCCGGCAGCTCGGTGAATTTGGCGGGGTCGAGCCGGTCGCCCATGCCGACGAGGAACGTGCCCTGCAGCACCGTCACGTGCTCTTCGACCGGGTGAAAGTGCGGTGGGATAGTGTAGCCGGCCGGTAGCGACAGCCGCATGGTGAAGAAGCCGGGCTTCGAGGGATCGCCCTCGAGCACGGCCAGCTTGGCGCCCGCTGGCAGGATCGCGGGGGCTGGTCCCCACGTCACCGCGTTCGGCAAGGCGACGATCGCGCGCTGCTCGGGGGCCGCCGCCGGCGCCTGCGCCGACATGCCGGTGGCCAGCGCGAGGGTGCCGACGGCGAAAAGCGGGAGCTTCATAGAGTGCCTCCTGGGTCAGACAAACTCGACAGGAACACGGCACCGAGGGCGCCGGAGTTGACCGCTCTAATAGGAGGGACGGCCAGGCGACGAAAAGGTTCCCGCGCTTCAGCCGTCGTGTGGGCGAAGCGCAAGCGAAGCGAGGTAGAAACCGCCTCGCCGACGATCCAGACCTCGTTGGCGTGGGCTCCCTTGAACAACAGGCCCGGCAGGAATCGAACCTGCAACCCCCGGTTGTAGCGAGCGAGGCCCTGCCCTCATAAGTTGGCTGCATGACCAACCCAATTCTCGCCCTGGCGCTCGTCAGCGTAACGGTGGCGGCGCCGATGCAGGGACAGGGTCCCCCGGCCGCATTGGTGCGATTCCTCCGGCACAGCATCGGTCTGGATTCAGCCCGGCTCGCCCCGGTCGAGCGCGGCGAGGCCGTCGTAAACGTGCTCGACACGCAGGGCCAACGCGACGTCGCAATCTTCGGCGTCATCACGGTCGACGTGCCGCGCGACGTCTATGTTGGACAGGTGCGCGACTTGCAGAATTCGCTGCGCACGCCGACCCGGAGTCAGTTCGGCGTCTTCAGCGATCCGGCGATCGCGGCGGACGTCCAAGCCGTCACGATCAACCGGCGGGACGTCGCAGATATGAAGGACTGCAAACCCGGCGACTGTGTTGTGAAACTACCGGCGACCGATATGCAGCGGATCCGCGAAGAGATGGACTGGTCGGCTCCAGACCTGCAAACCCAAATGAATGCGTACGCACGCCGGCGCCTGGTCGAGTATGTCACGGATTACCGGGCGCGCGGTGACTCGGCGATGGCGGTGTACG